>CP063848.1:4990645-5302561 GCA_015277795.1 Massilia sp. UMI-21
GGCCGCCGGCCGAACCCCCGGCGATCGCGACGCGCGCCGGGTCGATGCCGAAGCCTTCCGCGCCGCTGCGCAACCAGCGCACGGCTTGCGTCACGTCGTCAATGGCGGCCGGGTAGCGCGCCTGGCCCGACAGGCGATAGCTGACGGTGGCGGCCGCGTAGCCACGCGCGGCCAGCCGCGCCGCCAGCGGCGCCATGTTGGCGCGTTGGCCGCTGCCCCAGCCGCCGCCATGCACCAGCACCACCAGCGGCGCAGGCCCGGCGCCCGGTCCGGGCAGGTAGAGGTCGAGGCGAAGGGCCAGCTCGCCGCGCTGCGCATAGACGAGGTCCTTGCGCACTTGCACCGGCGCCGGCGCCTCGGCGCTGGCGATACGGATGAACGGATAGTCGCGCACCAGCTTGCGGTAGGTGGTGTCGGCGTTGAACGGGGCCTGGGCCTGCGCCGCACACGGCGCCATGGCGAGGGCCAGCAGAAGCGCAGCGGGCAGACGCTTCATAGCGCCGCCCCGCGGAAGGCGCAACGACGGCGCAGCGTCGCGCCCGGTGCAAGCACCGTCAAGCCCGGGTAGCCCGGCAGGTTGTGCGCATTGATCGGGTGGTCCACCGGCTCGAAGCAGAACACGTCGCGTCCCGGCGGAGCGTAGAGGATGAAATAATCCATGTCGGCCTGTAGCTCCAGTGCGACACGGCGTGCCGGCCAGGCGATGCGGGCGGTCCCGTGCCAGCCTTCGAAGACGTTGTCCACGCCGTCCTGCGGCAGGGGCGCCGGATGAGCGAAGCGCCAATGCGAAGGAATGTCCTGGCGGATCACCGGCAGTTTGTCGGGGCCGGCCATCCAGACGCTGTTGGCGCCGGCCTGGAGCAGCGCGCCGCTCGGGTCGGGCATCCAGGGATGCAGGCCGATCCCGAAGGGCAGCGCCCTGCGGCCGGCGTTGCATACGCTCAGTTCCAGCACCAGCGCATCGTCGACCAGGGTGTAGTGCAGCTCGGCCGTGTAGGCGAAGGGCTGCGCGTCCCGGCGGTCCAGCGTCAGGGTCAAGGAAGTGTCGACATGCGCCGCCACGCGCCAGGGCTGCTGCCAGGCGTCGCCGTGGATCGGGCAAGGCTCGCCCGCACGGTTGGGGGCGGGTGTGTGGCGCGTCCCCTCGAAGGCGAAGCCGGACGGCGCCATCCGGTTCGACCAGGGCAATAGCGGAAAACAGGCCAGCTGCCCCGGCAGCGGCATGGCCGTCACGTCGGACGGCAGCGGGCGCAGCAGCGCTCGCGGCGGCGCGCCATCGCCGCCCAGCCAGTCCAGCCGCGCGAGGCCGCCGCCCGCCTGGGGCACGACCTCCGCCAGCAGGCGGGCGTTGCGCAGGGTGAGCCGGTCGAGCATCGGATCAGTATTGCGGCCCGTCGAGCAAAAACTTGCCGCCCTGGTAGGTTGTGGTGACGTCGTCGCTGGCCGGGAACTCGGCGGTATCCGGGAACAGGTGGGCGAATCGCGACGAGCTGTCCTTCGGTTTGTAGCCGAGGTGCGAGGCCAGGCGGTTGTCCCACCATACGCTGTCGTTGTCCGAGACGCCGTACACGATGGTGTGGCCGACACGCGGCGCGAACAGCGAGCAGCGCAGCATCTCGACCAGGTCGTCGTAGGAGAACCAGGTGCTCATCATGCGCTTGTTGGCCGGTTCCGGGAAGCTCGAGCCGATGCGGATGCACACGGTCTCGATGCCGAAGCGGTCGTAGTAGTAGCGCGCGATCTGCTCGCCGAAGACCTTCGACAGGCCGTAGTAGCTGTCGGGGCGGGTCGGCGAGTTCGCGTCCAGCACCGTGTTGACGTGGTGGTAGCCGATCGCGTGGTTGGAGCTGGCGAAGATCACCCGGCGGGTGCCGGCCTTGTGCAGCGCCTCGTACAAATTGGCCACGCCCAGGATGTTGGCCTGCATGATCGGCTCGAAGGGCTTTTCGGTGGAGATGCCGCCGAAGTGCAGCACCGCGTCCACGCCGTCGAGCAGCGCGAGCACCGCCTGTTTATCGGCCAGGTCGCACTGGACGATTTCCTCGCCCTCGCGCGCCTCGCCCATGTCGGCGACGTCGGACAGGCGCACGACGTCCGCCCATGGCTTGATGCGCTCGCGCAGCACCTTGCCCAGGCCGCCGGCGGCGCCGGTCAGCAGGATGCGTTTGAAGGGTTTGCCTGTTGCAGTGTCGGTCATTCCAAGACTCCTTGATATTCGTGGCGTTGCCATGAACGCTTGCGGGCTTTTCGTAGGGTGGGCGGCTCTGCCGCCCACGCGTTCAAATCCCCGTAGCGGACAATGGACGCAAATATTCGTGCAGCGGCAACAACGCCCAATTCGTTGTTCAGGTCACCGGCGCCGGATTGAACAGCGCCAGTGCATTATGCAGTTTCCAGTGTTCGGCCCAGGTCTTGCGCCCGCTGGCCACGTCGAGGATCAGGCGGAACAGTTCCCAGCCCACGTCCTCGATCGTCGCTTCTCCGCTGGCGATGCGGCCGGCGTTCACGTCCATCAGGTCGTGCCAGCGCGTCGCCAGCTCGGTGCGGGTGGCCACCTTGATGACCGGGACCGCCGCCAGGCCATACGGCGTGCCGCGGCCGGTGGTGAAAATGTGCACGTTCATGCCGGCGGCCATCTGCAGGGTGCCGCAGATGAAATCGCTGGCCGGGGTGGCGGCGTAGATCAGGCCCTTCTGCTGCAGCTTCTCGCCCGGCGACAGCACGCCGGTGATCGCCGTGGTGCCCGACTTGACGATCGAGCCCATGGCCTTTTCCACGATGTTCGACAGGCCGCCCTTCTTGTTGCCGGGCGTGGTATTCGCGCTGCGGTCGACGCCGCCGCGCACCAGGTAATCGTCGTACCATTGCATCTCGCGCACCATCGCCTGGGCGACTTCGGGGGTGGCGGCGCGCGCGGTGAGCTGGTCGATGCCGTCGCGGACTTCGGTAATCTCGGAGAACATCACGGCGGCGCCGGCGCGCACCAGCAGGTCGGTGGCGAAGCCCACCGCCGGGTTGGCGGTCACGCCCGAAAAAGCGTCGCTGCCGCCGCACTGCACGCCGACCACCAGGTCGGCAGCCGGGCAGGTCTCGCGCCGGCGCGCGTTGAGCAGCTCCAGGTGCTGCTCGGCGGTCCGCATCAGATTGTCGATCATCGACATGAAGCCGACGTGCTGCTGGTCCTGCAGGGTGACGACCGAGGGTTCGGCGTTGCCGATCGGGATCGCCCCGGCCGGGAACAGGCGCGCCGGCGGCAGCTTCTCGCAGCCCAGGCTGACGACCATGACGTGGTCGCCGAAGTTCGGGTTGCGCGACAGGTTGCGGATGGTCTTGATCGGGATGTCGGCGCCTGGCGCGTCGATTGCGACACCGCAACCGTACACGTGCTCGAGCGCGACCACGTCCTCGACGTTCGGGTAGCGCGGCAGCAGTTCTTCCTTGATGCGCTTGACCGCGTAGTCGATCACCCCGGAAACGCACTGCACGGTGCTGGTGATGGCCATGATGTTGCGGGTACCAACCGAGCCGTCCCGGTTGCGGTAGCCTTCGAAGGTATGGCCTTCGAGTGCCGGGCCGGCGGCCACCGCACGCGTCCCGATGGGCAGGTCTTCGAGCGAACGTGCTTCCGGCATGCGCAGCACACGCTCCGATACCCAGCTGCCGCGCGGGATCGCGCCGCTGGCATAGCCGATCGTCACGCCGTAGCGGGTCACGGCATCGCCATCCGCCAGGTCGGCCAGCGCCACCTTGTGGCCTTGCGGGACCGCTTCAATCAGGGTCAGGCCGTCCGGAAAGACGGTGCCCGCGGGCAGTCCGCCGTCGTTGACGACGATGGCGACGTTGTCGCTGGCCTGCATGCGGATCGTGCGCGGAACTTGGGTGCTCATGATGTGTTGCCTTGGTCGGTAGGTTCTTTTTCAGTATGCCATACACTCCGCGCAGTGGCTAGTCCACCTTGCGATTTTGGTCGGACCAAATTAGAATGGACTGACCAAATACGCGTTTAACAATGAGTCGGACGAACGACCCGAACAATTCTTCGACTGGAGACATATGAAGACGACCGCGCTGGCAGCCTCGCTTGCCTTCCTTGCAGGCTGCACCTTCGCCTGCGCCCCCGCCCTGGCCCAGGGTGGCAAGTACCGCAACACCGACAACAAGAAGCTCGAAGACCCGGCCGAGGGTACGTATCCGGTGCCGTACAAGAAGCCGGCGGTGGCGGAAGTGACGGCCCAGCTCGAATCGATCCGCGCCTACCTGGACGGCGCCACGCCGACCCGCATCATCAGCAAGAAGACCGGCCAGCCGATCACCGATCTGAAGACCCCGGTCGCCGACGCCATCTTCGCGCCCAGCGCGGGCGACTACGGCATCCAGGTCTACGAGATGGGCGTGGTCCATTCCGGCCTGCTGAAAGCTGCCGAAGCCACCGGCGACCCGAGCTTCATGGCGATGACCCGGCGCCACTTCCAGTTCTTCGACCAGACCCTCCCCTACTTCCGCGCCCAGGAACGGCGCTTCCACCTCGAACGGGCCAACAGTTTCTCGCGCTTCCTCGACCCGCGCTCGCTGGACGATGCCGGCTCGATGTGCGCCGCCCTGATCCGCGCGCGCCTGGCCAGGGTCGGTCCGGACCTGCAAACCATGATCGACACCTGCAGCGACTGGGTGGCCAACAAGCAGTTCCGCCTGGAAGACGGCACCATGGCGCGCAAGCGTCCGCAGGAAGTCTCGCTGTGGGCCGACGACATGTACATGAGCATCCCGGCGCTGGCCGAGATGGGCCGCCTGACCGGCAAGCGCAAGCACTTCGACGACGCCGTCGACAATGTGACGGGCATGACCAGGCGCCTGTTCAACCCGCAGCTCGGCCTGTACACCCACGGCTGGCACGCCAACCACCCGGACGCGCCGCGTTTCTACTGGGCGCGCGCCAACGGCTGGGCGGTGCTGGCCATGTCCGACCTGCTCGACGTGCTGCCGAAGGACCACCCGGGTTACCCGCAGGTGCTGAACCAGCTGCGCGCCGCGATCAAGGGCATCGCCGAACTGCAGTCGGGCACCGGCCTGTGGCACCAGATGTTGGACCGCAACGACTCCTACCTCGAAACCTCGGCCAGCGCCATCTTCACCTACGTGATTGCACACGCGGTCAACCAGGGCTGGGTCAGCCCCACCACCTACGGCTCGATCGCACAGGCCGGCTGGGCGGGCCTGTCGACCCGCATCAATGCCAAGGGCCAGGTGGAAGGCACCTGCGTCGGCACGACGCTGGCCGGCGACATGGTCTATTACTACAACCGCCCGACCAGCGTGCACGCGCTGCACGGCTACGGCCCGATGCTGCTGGCCGGCGCCGAGATCATCAAGCTGATCAACAACCCGGCCTTCGAGATCCAGCACAAGGTGCGCACCTACCATTACCTGCCCAAGGGCGGCAAGACCGATTACCGCGAACACCACTGAACGAGGACCACCGAACCATGAAACGACTGATCCTTGCAGCAGCCCTGGCTGCGGCGCTGGACGCCGGCGCCGCTGAAAAGCTGGCCGTCACCGTCCGGCACGACCTGTCCATCGCGCGTCCGTCCGAGACGATCTCGATTCCGTGGAGCGACGTGAATGCCGCGCTGCCGGGCGCCCTGGTCCAGAAGATCGCGGTCAAGGATGCCAAGGGGCGCGTGCTGCCCTACCAGGTGACCAACGTCGCGCCGCTGTCGAAGGATCCGCACAACGCGGGCATCGCCTACGGCGAACTGCTGTTCCAGCACAGCTTCGCCCCGGGCGAACAGCGCGCCGCCTTCACCGTCGAGAAGATCGACACGGTGGCGCCGGTGTTCGCCCCCAAGGCCTTTGCGCGCTACGTGCCGGAGCGCCTCGACGACTTCGCCTGGGAAAACGACAAGATCGCGCACCGTACCTACGGTCCGGCCCTGGCCGCCCCCTCGCCGGCGGGCATGAACAAGGAGGTACTGGTCACGAGCGGACTGGACCTGTGGTTCAAGCGGGTGCCCTACCCGATCGTCGACCGCTGGTACAACAAGGGCCATGACCACTACCACCACGACGAGGGTGAGGGCATGGACATGTACAACGTCGGCAAGTCGCGCGGCACGGGCGGCACCGGCGTGTGGGACGGCAAGCAGCTTCACACCAGCGTCAACTACGCGTCGTGGAAGGTACTGGCCAACGGCCCGGTGCGCGCGGTGTTCGAGCTGCATTACGCCGCCTGGGATGCGGCCGGCAGGCAAGTCAGCGAGATCAAGCGCTTCACCGTCGACGCCGGCCACCAGCTGGACCGCATCGACAGCAGCTTCCAGTACGATGGGAACGAACCGATCACCGTCGCCGTGGGCCTGAACAAGACCCCGAGCGACAAGGGACAGAACCCGGTGATCACGGTCAAGCGCGACGGTCCGGTGCTGCTGCAGTGGGTCGAGCAGGACAGCAACGGCGCCTTCGGCACGGCGGTGGTGCTGCCGAACGCGGAAGGCTTCACCCAGGACGCCCTGAACGAACTGATCCTGGCCAAGGCCAGCTCCGGCAAGCCGCTGCGCTACTACGCCGGTGGCGCCTGGAGCCGCGCCGGCGAGATCACCACGGCGCAACAATGGCAGCGGCTGGCGCAGGACACCGCGGCGCGCGCCGGCAATCCGGTGCGGGTGACGCTCGCGCGCCAGCGCTAAGCCGCCAGGCATCCGCGTGGCGCGGCTGCGCTGCACGTTCCGACGCTCGAGGTTCCAGGCATCTCCTGCAGTGCTTTTCGGCCCGCCCTCGCGCGGGCTTTTTTCCTTGCGCCCCGTCGTTCTTGTCATGCGGCCCGCCATATGGAAAGATGAGCTGGCAGCATCTTTCACCGGCATCATAGGAAGTCCATGGACCGATTCGCCGAACTCAAGACCTTCTGCACCGTCGCCGCCTGCGGCGGCTTCTCGAAAGCCGCGCGCCAGCTCGGCGTGGCGACGTCGTCGGTCACGCGTGTGGTCGACGCGCTCGAGGCGCGTCTCGGCGTGGCCCTGCTGAACCGTTCGACCCGCAGCGTCACGCTCACCGAAGCAGGCCGCGGCTACCACGAGGATGCGCTGCGCATCCTCGCGCAGCTCGATGCCGCCGACGACGCCGCCAGCGGCAGCGCCACGGGTGTCGCCGGCCTGCTGCGGGTCGCGGCCCCGGTCAGCTTCGCCGCGCTGCACATCGCGCCGATCCTGCCCGCGCTGCGCGCGCGCCATCCGCGCTTGCAGCTCGACCTGCGCCTGAGCGACACCGCAATCAGCCTGGTCGACGAATCGGTCGACGTGGCGATCCGCATCGGCAGCCTCGACCCGCAGGCCAGGCTGGTGGCGCGCCGCCTGGCCGGACACAGCCGGGTGCTGTGCGCCAGCCCTGCCTACCTGCGGCGCCGCGGCCTGCCCCTGCTTCCTGCCGATCTCGCGCGGCACGACTGCCTGCCGTTCAGCTTTGCCGACCATCGGCGCGGCTGGCGCCTGCGCCGCAAGGACGGCGGCCCCGATGCGCCGGTCGAAGAGATCGCGTTCCAGGGCGTGGTCCAGGCCGATAACGCGGAAGTGCTGCGCCAGGCCGCCGTCGCCGGCCTGGGCGTGGCGATGCTGGCGCGCTGGCTGGTGCATGAGGACCTGCGCAGCGGGCGCCTGGTACAGGTCCTGGCAGACTTCGACGTCAATCCGGGCCCGATGGACGTGGCGCTGTATGCGCTCTACGGCAGCAACCGGCGCGGCTCGGAAAAGATCCGCAGCTTCGTCGACCTGCTGGCCGAACATCTGGCGCAGTCAGGTGTTCCCCTCGACTGAGGTTTGCGCCGGCTTGCCGGCCGGCGCCAGCTCGGCGCACCAGTAAACCAGGGCCGCCAGCGGGAAGGCCATTCCGGTCCACAGTGCCGCATCCCAGCCGTGATGCGCATACACCCAGGCGCCCGCCGCCGACCCGAGCGCGCCGCCGCCGAAGAACAGCGCGAAGTAGATGCCGTTCAGGCGGCTGCGCACCTCGGCGCCGAGCGCGAAGATGGCGCGCTGGCCCAGCACCAGATTGGCGGCCACCGCCATGTCCAGCACGATCGAGGCCACCACCAGCACGCCGATGGCCAGCGCGCGCGAGGCGGGCTGGTACAGGGGCAGCGCGAAACCGAGGATGCCGAGCACCAGGGCGGCCGCGGTGGCAGGCAGGGTGTAGCCGCGGTCGGCCAGGCGCCCGGCGATCGGCGACGCGATGGCGCCGGCCATGCCGACCAGGGCGAACACCGCGATCCCGGTCTGCGTCAGGTGAAAGCGCGGGCTTTCCAGCACCATCGGCGTGACGGTCCAGAACAGGCTGAAGGCTCCGAACAGGCCGGCGTGATAGGCGGCGCGGCGGCGCAGCAGGGGCGTCGTCGCCAGCAGCGTCCACAGCGAACCGATCAGTTGTCGGTATCCGAGCCGATGCGCCGGCTGGCGCAGCGGCAGCTTGCGGCGCAGGACGAAGGCCAGCACCAGGATCAGCAGCGCGGCAATGCCGAACACCAGGTGCCAGCCGCCATGGTCGGCCACCAGGCTGGCGGCCGGCCTGGCCAGCATGATCCCGAGCAGCAGGCCGCTGACCACCTTGCCGACCGCCTGTCCGCGCGTCGCTTCGTGCGACAGGTGGGCGGCGAAGGGCACCAGTACCTGCGCCGCGACCGAGCCCAGGCCGATGCCGAGCGAGGCGGCAAGGAAGGTCCAGGCGCTGGTGCTGGAGGCGGCCAGCGCAAGGGCCGCGCTGGTGGCCAGCAGCGCCACGAACACCAGCCTGCGGTTTTCCAGCAGGTCGCCGAGCGGGACGATGAAGAGCAGGCCAAGGGCGTAGCCGACCTGGGTCAGCGTGACGATCAGCCCGGCGGCCTGCGCAGACAGGCCGGTGGCGGCGCTGATCGGGCCGACCAGGGTCTGGGCGTAATACAGGTTGGCGACGATCAGGCCTGCCGAGACGGCCAACAGGCGCAGCATGCCGGGCGATATGTCGGGGGCGCAGGGGTGGTTCATGGGGTGCTCCTAGCGGTGTGGATAGGCCAGCCGGACAGCGGACCGGACCGGATGCGTTGGGAGCATTGTAGGTTCGCCCGGCCCATCGATTGACAGCGTGCCGCGCAACACTGTTTTCGACCGCCGGCAGCTTGCGCTGCCTGCACCATGAAAAAGGCCCGCACGCGGCGGGCCTTGAGGCAACGGGAAACGCAGCCTAGAACTTGTAGCCGACCGCCAGCACCACCGCCACCGGATCCAGTTTCATGTACTGGGTCTGGCCGGTCGAGAAGTGCACATCGGTACGCAGGCGGGCCTTGTTGACGGTCACGTCGGCAAACCACTTCGCGTTGAAGTTCACCGCCATGCCGATCTGGGCAGTGTAGGTGAACTTGTTGTCGATGCTGAAGGTGGTCGGCACGCCCATGCCCGGGTTGGTGATCGCGGTCATCTTGGCCGAACCACGTTCCTTCATGAAGTAGGCATAGGTGGCGCCGATGCCGACGAAGGGACGGAACATCGCGTCCGGGGCGCCGAAGCGGTATTGCGCGAACAGGGTCGCCGGCAGTGCCTGCACGGTGCCCAGCTCGCCGGTGCCGGCGATCGCGCCGGCACCGTAGATCTTGTGCTTGTATGGCGTGCCCAGGGCGGTTTCGAGCGAAATATTGTCCGTCAGGCCGTACGCAAGGACCAGCACCGGCTGGGTATCCTTCTCGACATCGGCCTTGGTGCCCGGCAGGGCCGGCGCGCTAATGTCGCCGCTCTCGACCTTCGGGGTCAGCTGGTTGACGCCGATCTTGGCGGTGAACTGGCCGGCCGACTGGGCCGATGCGGTCGAAGCACAGGCCAGCGCGGCGGCCACGCCCAGCACTTTGACGACGCTGTTGAAACGTACTTTCATTTTTTCTCCTGAATGTTTATAGAGGCCCGCCGTTCCCGGCAGGCCTCGCAGCAGTGCTTACAGCCAGCCCTTGATGGCCATATCCTTGAGGACATAGCGCGCCACCAGGTTGTTCTCGAACGGGGTCGGGTGGATCTCGTCGGCGAACATGTAGTGGCTGACGTCACCGGCCACCGTGTTGGCGTTGGTGCAGATCAGGGAAGTGGTGCCCAGCGCGTTCGGGCCGCAGGCCGGGGTCGTGGTGTTGGTCAGCCCGTACGGCGCCGGATTCTTCACCTGGTCGTTGCTGACGGTGTACAGGTCGACATACAGGATGCGCGGATCGTCGGCGCCCAGGCCGTTCTTCAGCTGGGTGTTGAAGGCGTTGACCATGGCGGCGGTCAGTTGCTGGATGTCGGCGGTCTTCGACTTGGCGGCCGGGGTGCTGGCCACGTCCGGCAGGTTGGCGACCACGACGTACTTGGCGCCCTTGCCGACGATCTCGTTCTTGACCAGTGCGGCCATCTGCGCGCCGGCGGCGCCCAGTTCCTGGACCAGCTTCGGACCGTTGGCGGTAGCGTAGTCGGCGCCGGCCTTGGCGCCGGCCGCGGCCGCGTCGGCCTGGGCCTTGGCCACCATCGGGCCGTAGACGGAGACCTGGGCGACGGCGGCATTGCCCGGCTGGACCGCGGCAGCGCCCACGGCGGCGCCGACGATGGTCTGGGAAGTGGAGCCGGGGCGCGCGCTTTCGGCCATGATGGCCGCGCCGATCGCCTGGGCGGCGGTCTGCGGGTTGGTGGCGCCGGCGGCCAGTTGGGCGGTCAGCGAGGTGGCAAAGGTCTGCGCGCCGGCGGCGGTGCCGGCGGCGGTCGCCGCAGCCGACAGCGTGGCCAGCTGCATCAGCACATCGTTGCCGCCCGACAGGACGGTGACCAGCTCGGTACCGCTGAACTTGTTGCCGTTGCGGGACAGGTGGTTGGCGACCTGGGTCACCAGCGGCACCGTCATCTCGCCGATCGGCGAACCGGTGGACGGGTTGCCCGGGCCAATCGGGTTGGTCACGCGCGAGCCGCCTTGGGCGTAGTTGAAGCAATTCAGGTTGTTCGTCACGGGCACCGAGAAGCCCAGCGCGGGGTCGCCCAGCAGGCCGGTCTGGGCCGGGCACGGCGCCGGCAGTTTCAGCTCGGCGGCCAGGAAGTCGACCCAGATCTTGCCGTTCAGCTCAGGGCTCTTCGCGGTGCCGTCGCCATTGATGGTGAACTTGCCGCCGCCGGCCTGCTTGACCGCGCCAACGGCATAGGTGCCCACGTCGGACAGGCTGTCGCCGAAGGAGACCTGCTGGGTGAAGGTGAGTGCTTGCGTTTGGTCGCCGCCGCTTGGGCTGGTTCCGCCGCAGGCCGCCAGCACCGCTGCAGTCAGCAGGGTCAGCGCGAGTTTGGTGTGACGCATTGTGTCTCCTAAGATGGTTTATTCTGAAACGAACGGGCGTGCTATTCGCATCACAATAATATGCCAGTGTTCAACTTGCTTGTATAGGGAAATGCTTGTCCATACGTCAGTTTTTGGTGACAAGAGCAAACAGATCGGGAGGGCGATTATAGCCCTCCCGTCGAGCCCGCAAGAAGTGCTTTCTCGAGGGGGTGTGGTTTTGAAGAACGCCCGTACGTACGGGCGCTCTACCCGATCAGGGTACTCAGGCGAGGGGGGACCGCGGGGTGACTTGATTGAGCAGGCCGTGCACGATGCCGGTCGAGCCGTGAGCGGCGCGGCGCAGGCGGTCGTTGACGCCCAGCCAGGCTCCGCCTTGCGGCGGCGCCTCGACCAGGATCACGTCGGCGCCGTGGTTGTCCATCGCGCGCAGCGCGGCGTACAGGGCGTGGGCGAAGCCATCCGGCGTGGCCGGCAGGCGCAGGGCCGCATGCGTCGGCGGCGTGTCCGTCAGCGGCAGCTCCGAGTAATGGATCAGTGCGACCTTGCGGCCGGCCGCGGCGAATTCACGCAGGGTCTGGCGCAACTGCGCGCCGTCTTGCATCGCCACCGGCGTGTGCGGCGCGTAGTGCGATTCGAGCGTGCCCGAAGCGCGCGGTGCTGCGGCATCCGGCGCGGCCGGCACCTGGTCGATCACGGCGGCGATGGCGTCGGCGCTGATATGGCCCGGACGCAGCAGCACCGGACCGTGGGTGGCCAGGCGTGACAGGTCGACGATGGTCGATTCGATGCCGACCTGTGATGCACCGCCGTCCAGCACCATGGCCAGGCTGCCGTCCTGCCCGAACTCGTCGCGCACGTGTTCGGCCAGCGTCGGACTGACCGCGCCGAACTTGTTGGCCGAGGGCGCGGCCACGCCGCCGCGGCCGCCCTTGAAGGCGCGCAGCAGCGCGATCGCCACCGGGTGCGAGGGGCAGCGCAGGCCGACCGTGTCCTGGCCGCCGCTGACGGCGTCCGGGATGTTCGGCGCGCGCTTGAGGATCATGGTCAGCGGGCCCGGCCAGAACGCCGCGGCCAGCGCATGGGCCTCGGCCGGAATGTCGGCAGCCCAGTAGTCGAGCGGCGCATCCGGCGCCAGGTGCACGATCACCGGATGATCCTGCGGGCGGCCCTTGGCGGCATAGATGGCGGCCACCGCGGCCGGGTTCTCGGCATCCGCCCCGAGACCGTACACGGTCTCGGTCGGGAAGGCGACCAGCGCGCCGTCTTCGAGCGCGCGTGCGGCGGCGTCGATCGCAGCCTGGTCGAGATTCTCGCTTGCCATGCTCACTCCGGGATGCCGAGGATGGCGCAGGCCTGGCGCAGGCTGGCCTGCGCCTGCTCCAGGGTGGGCGCCACGAAAGTGACATGTCCCATCTTGCGCGCGCGGCGCGGGTCGTCCTTGCCGTACAGGTGCAGGTTGGCGCCCGGCAGCGCCAGCACGCGGTCCCAGGCGGGTTCGCGTGCCGCACTTGCGTCACCTTCGCTGTCGCCCTCGAACCAGACGTCACCCAGGATGTTCAGCATGACGGCCGGCGAATGCTGGCGCACGTCGCCCAGCGGCAGGCGCGCCATCGCGCGCACCTGCTGCGCGAACTGGCTGGTGACGCAGGCGTCGATGGTGTAGTGGCCGCTGTTGTGCGGGCGCGGCGCCATCTCGTTGACCACCAGCGTGCCGTCCTGGAGCACGAAGAACTCGATGCACAGCACGCCCACATAACCCAGCTGGGCCACGATGGCGCGCGCCGCATCCTGCGCCTGCCTGGCGCACGCCTCCGACACGTTCGGTCCGGGCACGGTGGTGGTGAACAGGATGCCGTCGCGGTGCACGTTCTCGGCGATCGGATACACCACCGAGGCGCCGTCGATGCCGCGCGCGGTGAGCACCGAGACCTCGTAGGCCAGCGGCAGCATCTTCTCCAGCAGGCAGGTCACGCCGTCCATGGCATCGAAGGCGGCGCGCACGTCCTCGCGGGTGCGCACGCGCACCTGGCCCTTGCCATCGTAGCCCATGCGCACGGTCTTCAGGATCCCCGGCAGCAGGTCGTCATCGATGGCGTCGATGTCGGCATGCGAGGCGATGGTCTTGTGCGGCGCCGGCATCACGCCGGAGCGCGGTGCGCACTCCACGAAGAAGCGCTTCTCCGCAATGCGGTCCTGGGCGATCGACACGCAGGATGCGCTGGGCGCGACAAAGCTGCGCTCGCCCAGCCAGGCCATGCTGTCGGCCGGGACGTTTTCGAATTCGGTGGTGACCGCCACGCAGGTACGCGCCAGCTCGGCCAGGCCCGCGGCGTCGAGATAGCTTGCGTTGATCAGGCGCTCGGCGACCTGCCCTGCCGGGCAGTCCATGCCTGGTTCGAGCACGGCCACCTTGAAGCCCATCGCCTGGGCGGCATGGGCGAACATGCGGCCAAGCTGGCCGCCGCCCATCACGCCGAGCCAGGCCGACGGATTGGCGGCCGGGAGCAATGCTCCCTTGGATGCGACGTCACTCATGCGTCAGTACGGGAAGGGTCATGGCCTGGGCGGCCGCGGTCTGCTCGGCGCGGAAGGCCAGGAGCTTGTGCGCCAGCGCCTCGTCGGTGGCGGCCAGGATGGCGACCGCGGTCAGGGCCGCGTTGGCGGCGCCGGCTTCGCCGATGGCGAAGGTCGACACCGGCACGCCTTTCGGCATCTGCACGATCGACAGCAGCGAATCCTCGCCGCGCAGGTACTTCGAGGGCACCGGCACGCCCAGCACCGGCACGATGGTCTTGGCGGCCACCATGCCCGGCAGGTGGGCGGCGCCCCCTGCCCCGGCGATGATCGCGCGCAGGCCGCGCGCGCGCGCGGTTTCGGCATAGGTGAACATCTCGTCGGGCATGCGGTGCGCCGAGATCACCTGGGCTTCGAAGGGCACGCCGAACTGCTTCAGGACGTCCACCGCGTTCTTCATCACGTCCCAGTCGGACGAGGAACCCATGATGACGCCAACGACAGCTTTTGCTTGATCAGTCATCTGCTTATGCCTTCAGCTTCTCGCCGGTGAGGCGTTCGATGGCTTCGAAATACTTGGCCTGGGTTTTCTCGATGACGTCCTGCGGCAGGTTCGGCGCCGGCGCGGTCTTGCCCCAGTCGGTCAGGGTTTCCAGGTAGTCGCGCACGAACTGCTTGTCGAAGGAAGGCGGCGACATGCCCGGCGCGTACGAGTCGGCCGGCCAGAAGCGCGAGGAGTCGGCGGTCAGCACTTCGTCCATCAGGTGCAGGGTACCGTTGTCGTCCAGGCCGAATTCGAACTTGGTGTCGGCGATGATGATGCCGCGGGTGGCGGCGTATTCGGCGGCGGCGGTGTAGAGCTGGATGCTGATGTCGCGCATCTTGGCGGCCAGTTCCTTGCCGATGCGGTTTTCCATTTCCTCGAACGAGATGTTCTCGTCGTGTTCGCCGATGTCGGCCTTGGCGGCCGGGGTGAACAGCGGCTGCGGCAGCTTGTCGGCCTGGCGCAGGCCGGCGGGCAGCTCGATGCCGCAGATGGCGCCGCTTTCCTGGTAGTCCTTCCAGCCCGAGCCGATAATGTAGCCGCGCACGACGGCTTCGACCATGATCGGCTTGAGGCGCTTGGCCACGACCGCGCGGCCGCGCACCTGCTCCACCTCGTTCGGGGCGACGACCGATTCCGGGGCGACGCCGGTCAGGTGGTTCGGCACGATGTGGCCGAGCTTCTCGAACCAGAAGTCGCTCATCTGGTTCAGCACCATGCCCTTGGCCGGGATCGGCTCGTTCATGACCACGTCGAAGGCCGACAGGCGGTCGGTAGTGACGATCAGGATCTTGTCGTCGCCGACAGCGTAGTTGTCGCGTACCTTGCCGCGACCGAGCAGTGGCAGGGACTGGATGGTGGATTGGTAGAGGCTGTTCATAGATGGGATATCAGGGAAACGGGGCCGGGATGGTGCCGGTCGAGTGGGTCAGGTCTGGGGGAGTGGCCTGGGCCAGCGCGTAATTTTACGTCAATTTGCACTCCGTCGTCCCGGCGGAGGCCGGGACCCAAGTTTGCTCGCGTACCAACTGCAATACCGCTGTCGACTGCGCGGAGGAATTGGGTCCCGGCCTGCGCCGGGATGACGTTGATAAAGGCTGAGGATGAAGCTGGCTGCGCGGCTCCTGCAACGCAGCCTGGCTTCACTTACGACATTTACTTCACGATCTGGGACAGCTCGCCGGCCTTGTAGCGCTCGGCCATCTTGTCCAGCGGCAGCGGCTTGATCTTGCCCGCCATGCCTTCGCAGCCGAAGGACAGGTAACGCGCCTTGCACACCTCGGTGGCGGCTTCGCGGGCCGGCTTCAGGTAGTCGCGCGGGTCGAACTTCGACGGGTTCTGGAACATGTACTTGCGGATCGCAGCGGTCATGGCCAGGCGGATGTCGGTGTCGATGTTGATCTTGCGAACGCCGTGCTTGATGCCTTCCTGGATCTCCTCGACCGGCACGCCGTAGGTCTCTTTCATGTCGCCGCCGAATTCGCGGATGATCGCCAGCAGTTCCTGCGGCACCGACGACGAGCCGTGCATCACCAGGTGGGTGTTCGGGATGCGGGTGTGGATTTCCTTGATGCGGTCGATCGCCAGGATGTCGCCGGTCGGCTTGCGGGTGAATTTATAGGCGCCGTGCGAGGTGCCGATGGCGATCGCCAGGGCGTCGCACTGGGTCTTGGCGACGAAGTCGGCGGCCTGGGCCACGTCGGTCAGCAGCTGCTCGCGGGTCATGGTGCCGTCGGCGCCGTGGCCGTCTTCCTTGTCGCCCTTCATGGTCTCGAGCGAACCGAGCACGCCCAGTTCGGCTTCGACCGTCACGCCGATCGAGTGCGCGAATTTCACGACTTCTTTGGACACTTCGACGTTGTATTCATACGAAGCCACGCTCTTGCCGTCGGCCTCCAAGGAACCGTCCATCATCACCGAAGTGAAGCCCGAACGGATCGCGGCCATGCAGACCGCCGGCGACTGGCCGTGGTCCTGGTGCATGACGACCGGGATGTGCGGATAGGCTTCGACGGCGGCGTCGATCAGGTGGCGCAGGAAGGCTTCGCCGGCGTACTTGCGGGCGCCGGCCGAGGCTTGCATGATCACCGGAGCGTTGACGGCGTCGGCGGCGGCCATGATGGCCTGCACTTGCTCAAGATTGTTGACGTTGAATGCCGGCAGGCCGTAGCCGTGTTCGGCGGCATGGTCCAGCAGTTGACGCATCGATACGAGTGCCATGGTTGATTACTCCAAACAATTAAGAAACTATTTCGTCCAGCTCGCCCACGCGCACGATCTTGAGCGCGTTGGTGCCGCCGGCCTGGCCCATCGGCGAGCCCCAGGTCACGACGATCATGTCGCCCTTGCGCACCATGCCTTCGCGAATCAGGACCTCTTCCGCACGGCGCAGCACCGCGTGGCTGCCACCTTCCTGCAGGAGGTGGAATGCTCGCACGTTCCGGTACAGCGACGCCTTGCGCTGCGTCGTTTGCAGCGGGGTCAGGGCGAAGATCGGGGTGTCGATCGAGTGGCGGCTCATCCACAGCGCGGTCGAGCCCGATTCGGTCAGCGCCACGATCGCCTTCACCTTCAGGTGATGGGCCGTGAACAGGGTGCCGTAGGCGATCGACTGGTCGATGCGGGTGAACTGGACATTCAGGAAATCTGCGTCCTGCTTGTTGTATTCGGATTGTTCCGCTTCCAGGCAAATAGCGGCCATCATCTCGACGGTTTCGACCGGATACTTGCCCGATGCGGTTTCGGCCGAGGTCATCACGGCATCGGTGCCGTCCAGCACCGCGTTCGCCACGTCCGACACTTCGGCGCGGGTCGGCACCGCGTTGACGATCATCGACTCCATCATCTGGGTCGCGGTGATGGCCAGCTTGTTGGAAGCGCGCGCCATCTTGATCATGCGCTTCTGCAGCGCCGGCACGGCCGCGTTGCCCACTTCCACCGCCAGGTCGCCGCGGGCGACCATAATGCCGTCGGAAGCGTCGAGGATTTCCTGTAGCACGGGAATCGCTTCGGCGCGCTCGATCTTGGCGATCATCATCGGCTTGTGGCCGTAGGCTTCGCCGGCGATGTTGGCCAGCTGGCGCGCCATTTCCATGTCGGTGGCATTCTTCGGGAACGAGATCGCCAGGTAGTCGGCCTGGAAGCTCATCGCGGTCTTGATGTCTTCCATGTCTTTCGAGGTCAGCGCCGGCGCGGTCAGGCCGCCGCCCTGGCGGTTAATGCCCTTGTTGTTCGACAGCTCGCCGCCGACCTTGACCGTGGTGCAGATTTCCTGGCCGACCACCTTGTCGACGACCAGCACGATCAGGCCGTCGTTGAGCAGCAGCTTGTCGCCCGGCTTGACGTCGCGCGGCAGCGCCTTGTAGTCGAGGCCGACGCGTTCCTGGTTGCCCAGTTCGCCGTTCTCGCCCCACCGCGCGTCGAGAATGAACTTGTCGCCATTGTTCAGGAAGATCTTGCCCTCTTCAAACTTGCCGACGCGGATCTTGGGGCCCTGCATGTCGGCCATGATCGCCACTTCGACCCCGCATTCGGCGGCGGCGCGGCGCACCAGCGTGGCGCGGTCGATGTGATCCTGTGCCTTGCCGTGCGAGAAGTTCAGGCGCACGACGTCGACGCCGGCCCGGATCATCTTGACGAGGATGTCGAAATCGGTCGATGCAGGACCGATGGTGGCAACGATCTTGGTGGCGTTGTACAGGGGGCGCGCAGCTTGCATGTGATGGCTTTCCTTGATTCTGAAAAGAGAAGCGCAGCCCCCGGGGCTGCGCTGGTACTGTGTGGTCTTAGTTGCTCTTCCGCTGGAGCAGGATCTCGACTGCCGGCAGGGTCTTCCCTTCCAGGAACTCGAGGAAGGCGCCGCCGCCGGTCGAGATGTAGCCGATCTGGTCGCCGATGTCGTACTTGGCGATCGCGGCCAGGGTGTCGCCGCCGCCGGCGATCGAGAAGCCCTTCGACTTGGCGATGGCCATGGCCAGGGTCTTGGTGCCCTCGGCGAACTGGTCGAACTCGAACACGCCCACCGGGCCGTTCCAGACGATGGTGCCGGCCTTGGCCACCTGCCCGGCCAGCATGGCGGCGGTCTTCGGACCGATGTCCAGGATCATGTCGTCATCGAGCACGTCGGCCACGTCCTTCACGGTCGCGGCGGCGCTCGGGCTGAATTCCTTGGCGCAGACCACGTCCACGGGAATCGGCACCTGGGCGCCGCGCGCGGCCATCATGTCGATGATCTGCCTGGCTTCGCCGACCAGGTCGTTCTCGACCAGCGACTTGCCGATGTTCAGGCCGACCGCCTTCATGAAGGTGTTGGCGATGCCGCCGCCGACGATCAGGTTGTCCACCTTACCGGCCAGGCTCTGCAGGATGGTCAGCTTGCTCGACACCTTCGAGCCGGCCACGATGGCCAGCAGCGGACGGTCCGGCTTGCCCAGGGCCTTGCCCAGCGCGTCCAGCTCAGCCGCCAACAGCGGGCCGGCGACGGCGATCGGGGCGAACTTGGCGATGCCGTGGGTGGTAGCTTCGGCGCGGTGCGCGGTGCCGAAGGCGTCGTTGACGTAGACGTCGCACAGCTTGGCCATCTTCTGGGCCAGCTCGTCCGAATTCTTCTTCTCGCCCTTGTTGACGCGGCAGTTCTCCAGCAGCACGACCTGGCCCGGCGCGACATCCACGCCGTCGACCCAGTTCTGCTTCAGCGCTACCTGCTGGCCGAGCAGCTCGGACAGGCGCGCGGCGACCGGCGCCAAGCTGTCTTCCGGCTTGAATTCGCCTTCAAGCGGACGGCCCAGGTGCGACGTCACCATCACCGCGGCGCCGGCCTTCAGGGCAGCCTGGATCGCCGGTACCGAGGCGCAGATACGGGTGTCTTCAGTGATATTGCCAGCGTCATCCTGCGGTACGTTCAGGTCGGCGCGGATGAATACGCGCTTGTTCTTCAGCGCGTCGCGGTCGATCAGGTCTTGCAAGCGGGTGAAACTGAGAACTTCGTCCATGGGCTAGTCAACAGTGAATAGTGAAAAAACGTCATTGTACATTAGCGCAGGGGCTCGAAAACCTGCAATACGCGCAACAGTGTAAAGGCTCCCATGCCGAACATAATGGTCATCAGCATGTTGCGGCGCCAGAGATAAAAGCCGAGTGCGGCCAGGCCGGCGATCAGCTTCGGGTTGGCCAGGGTGAACTGCGCCTGGCCTTGCGGATCGATCAGCAGGTCGGGCCCGATGATCGCCGCCAGCGCACAGGCCGGCGCATAGCGCAGCATTTCCTGCACCCGCGGCGGAATCGTCACGCGGTGGCCGATCAGCCAGAACGAGCTGCGGGTGGCGGCGGTGGCGACGCACAGCACGCCGATGGTGGCCCAGATTTCCCAGTCAGACATGCTTGGCCTTTCGCTTGGCAGTGCGCTTGAGCAAGGTTTCCTCGACGGTCATGGCAGTGAGCATGCCGACCAGGACCGCCAGCAGCAGGCCGAGCTTGTACGGCAGGCCGTAGGCCAGCACCGACACCGCGAGCGCGACCACGACGCCGCACAGCGCCGCATTGTTGATGATGAGCGGAACCATGATGCACAGGATCGCCAGGGTGCCGGCAAATCCCAGGCCCCATTCGCTCGGGATGGCGCTGCCGAGGAAGATCCCGATCAGCGAGCCGGCCTGCCAGGAGAACCAGTTCGGGTACATCAGGCCCTTCAGGTAAGAGAGCTTGCCGGCGACACGCTCGGCGGTCGGATAGCGCTGCAGGAACATCGCGACGGTCAGGTCGCCAGAGACATAGCCGAGCAGGAAACGCTGCTTCCAGGGCAGGTGCGCAAAATGCGGCCCAAGCAAGGCGGAGAAGATGACGAAGCGCAGGTTGACCACCAGCGCGGTGGCGAAAATGACCCAGATCGGCGCAGCGGCCGCGATCAGGGGAAGTGAAGCAAGCTGGGCGGAACCGGCAAAGACCAGCAGGGTCATGCCGACCGCCTGCACGGCGCTCAGGCCGCTCTTGACCATCGCGATGCCGACCACCAGGCCCCAGGCGCCGATGCCGAACAGGGTGGGCAGGCCGGTCTTGAAACCTGCGCGCCAGGCAGTGGGATCATGGGCTTCGGCGGATTCCACGGCGGCAGCGTGGTCCCGGCCTGGCGGCTGGGCCGGGCTCATGTGGTTTTCCTGCAACTGCCGTCATGGGCGGGGGCGGTGACGGGCTTGAAACGATCGGGCATGAAACGTCTGTAAAGGTGCGGCGCCGGGCTGGCAACGGATGGGCAAAGCATTGGCAACGCATTGGCAAATACAGCGCCCGGGCTCTATGATGATCAGCTTGATATTCTACCGATCATTTCGATATGCAGGTTGAATCGGATAGAATCGTATTTTTGTCCAAATCCCCTTGTCGGAGAAAACCAGATGAACCAAAAGACGATGCCTGTGGTGGAACTCGAGGCCAAAGACCTGCCGGCGCATTGCCCGAATCCGGCAATGCCGCTGTGGTCCTCGCACCCGCGCGTCTTCCTCGATTTCGACCACCACGGCGACGCCAAGTGCCCGTATTGCGGCACCCAGTACCGCCTGGCCCCGGGCGTCGAGTTCAAGCACCACTGATCTTCTGGTGCGGCCCACCGCCGCACCCCGATACCCGTCGTCTCCTCCATGTCCTACCGTGCGCCCGCATGGCTGCCTGGCGGCCACCTCCAGACCATCTATCCGGCGACCTGCACGCCGAAGCCGCCCGTCGATTACCGGCGCGAACGCTGGACGAGCAGCGACGGCGACTTCATCGACGTCGATTTCGTCGATGGCCAGCCGGGCCAGCCGCTGGTGGTGCTGTTCCACGGCCTGGAAGGCTCTTCCGACAGTCACTATGCACGCGCGCTGATGGCCGCGCTGCGCGAGCGTGGCTGGTCCGGCGCGGTGCCGCATTTCCGCGGCTGCTCGGGCGAGGCCAACCTGATGCCGCGCTTCTACCATTCCGGCGACGCCCTCGAGGTGGACTGGATCGTGCGCAAGCTGCACGCACGTGCCCCAGGCCCGCTGTTCGTGGCCGGCGTTTCGCTGGGCGGCAACGCGCTGCTGCGCTGGCTGGGCGAATCGGGACACGGGGCGGAGATCGTCGACGCCGCCTGCGCGGTATCGGCCCCGCTCGACCTGGCGCGCGGCGGCGAGGCGCTGTCGTCCGGCCTCAACCTGCTGTACACCCGCATGTTCCTGCAGACGCTCAAACCCAAGTGCCTGGCCAAGCTGGAACGCTATCCCGGCCTGTTCGACCGCGCCGCCTTGATGCAGGCGCGCGACCTCCACGCTTTTGACAACGTGGTCACGGCGCCGCTGCACGGCTACAAGGACACCGACGACTACTGGCACCGCGCCAGCGCGCGCCACGTGCTGCACGCGATCACGGTGCCGACCCTGGTGCTGAACGCCCGCAACGATCCCTTCCTGCCGGGCCGCTATTTGCCCCAGTCCGCCGCGCAGGCGGTGACGCTGGAGTATCCTGAGCAAGGAGGGCACGTCGGTTTTCCCGTGGGGCCATTTCCCGGGCGGATAGACTGGCTGCCGCGGCGCATCCTCGACTTCTTCGACAGCGCCGTGCCCCATCCGAGCCGCGCGCCGGGCGCGCACGAACCATGCGAAGCTTGAGACTATGGACGACATCGTAAAACAGGCAATGGCCAGATGGCCGAACGTGCCCCACTGCTACGGCTGGCTGGCGCTGGATGCGCGCGGCAACTGGCGCATGCGCGACGAGGCGGCGCAGCGCGCCAATGCGCCGGGGGACAAACTGAGCAATGCGGCGCTGCTCGGTTTCATCAACCGCAACTACGCCCACGACGACCAGGGCCGCTGGTTTTTCCAGAACGGCCCGCAGCGCGTGTACGTGAACCTGGAAGCGACGCCCTTCATCGCGCGCACCGACCCCAGCCAGGGCTTCGTGCTGCAGACCGGGCAGGCGCTGGCCCGGCCGGAGTCGGCGTTCATGACCGACGCCGGCGCCCTGATCCTGCAGGCGGGCGAGATCGTCGCCCAGCTCGACGACCGCGACGTGGCCCAGGTGCTGGCACGCATGGAGCTCGATGGCCGTCCGGCCTCGGTCGAAGCGATCATGGCCTGGCTCGAGGACGACACGGCCGAACTGGCGCTGGTGACGGACGCGGGCCGGGTGCGGGTGGAACGGCTGTCGGCGGAAGCCCTGCAGCGCCGCTTCGGCTACGTGCAGGCGCCCGGGATGTAGGGTGGGCGGCTCCACCCCGAACTCGACGCTGACTGTACCTCTCACGCCGCCCACGCGTTCAGCGCACGGACGCGTTGTGGCATACATGTACCGGTTGAACGCGCGGGCGGCACCGACGCCACCGGCCGGGCAAGCCGCCGGGTGGCGCCGCCCACCCTACGCTTAGCGGGTAACTTTCCGCGTCACCTTTCCTTGTCTTCTTCCTTCTCGGCCTTCTGGCGCGCCTTCAGCGCGCGTTCGCGCGCATCGATGACGGCCTGGTCATAGAACGACACATCGCCCGCCTTGCGCGCCAGCTCGAGCTGCGCCACCGCCGCCGGCAGTGCGCCGGAGATCGCATACGATTCCGCCAGCGCCATGTGCTGCAAGGCGATCTTGCCCTGCTTCGAATAGGCGCGTGCCAGCATGTCATGCAGCTTGCCGTCTTCGCGGTAGAGCTGGGTCTGCTCACGCAGGTAACGGGTGGCCTCGTCGTATTTCGCGGTGGCGATCAAGGCCTCGCCATACTGGTGGGCGATGGCGCGCGACAGCGGAAAGCGCTGGCGCGCCGCATCGGCCTCTTTCAGCGCCTCCTGGGCGGCCGCCGGCGGCTGGCCCGGGGCCAGCTTGATCTCGATGGACATGCCGGCGAACATCGCCGCGCCGTCGCCCGCGGTGGACGCCACCGACAGCACGCCCTCCTTCGGCTTCACGGTGGCGCGCGCCTTGTCGAGCCAGTCCTGCGCCTGGGCGAGCTTCCCTTCGCGCAGCGCCAGCACGGCCAGGCCGTACTGCGCGCCGGCCTGCAGCTGGCGATGCGACTCCTTCAATTGGGTCTCGAGCGCGGTCCGGGTGTCGCGGCGCCCGCTGACGCTCTCGTCCTGCAGCACGCGGGCACGCGCGCGCACCAGCTGGAAGTCGAGGTTGTCCACCCGCGCTTTCTTGGGAATCGCGCGGATACGCGCCTGCATGTCGACCAGGCGCTCGGCCGTCAGCGGGTGGCTGCTCAGGTGGGCCAGGTGGGCGGGAATATCGCCGGCCAGCTTGCTGGCGCTTTGCAGGCGCTTGAAGAAGCCCACCATGCCGGTCACGTCGTAGCCGCCGGCGCCCATGATCTGGAAACCGACGCGGTCGGCCTCGCGCTCGGCGTCGCGGCTGAAATTGAGCTGGCGCTGCACGGCCAGGCCCTGGCCGCCCATCAGCACGCCCATCGCGGCATCCGGGCTCGACTTGGCGGCTAGCGCGGCCAGGATCATCGCCGCCAGCGGCAACAGCACATCCTGCTTCTGCTGCCCCAGCATGCGGGCGATATGGCGCTGCGATACGTGGCCGATCTCGTGCGCCATCACGCCGGCCAGCTCGGACTCGTTCTGCGCCGCCACGATCAGGCCCGTATGCGCCGCAATGAAGCCGCCCGGCAGCGCGAACGCGTTCAGGGCGGTATCGCGCATGGCGAAGAAGGAAAAATCGGCATTGGTCTCGCCGCGCGCACCCGGCGCGGCCGCGACCAGCGCATTGCCGAGATTGTTCAGGTATTCGATGATCGGATCGTCGTCGAGGTAGGCGGGATCGCGCCGGACGTCGAGCATGATCTCCTCGCCGAGCTTGCGCTCGAGCACGGGCGACAAGTCCTGGCGTGCGCTGTCGCCGAGCGTGGGCAAGCGGAAATTGTCTGGCTTCTGCAGGGGCTCGGCGGGTGCGGCAATGGCAAAAGCGGCCGCCGTGCACAAGGCCAGGGCGGTCAACGCAGGGCGCCAGCGGCGCGCCGATGCTGGGCTGGGAGCGTATTTCACAATGCTATGATACCCCCATCCGCCGCCGCGTTGCGGCCGGCGGCATACTTTGTTCCTCAACCTTGACACCATGGCAATGAGCACTTCCCACCCGAGCACAGATCAGCTGACCCACTTCGATGCCACCGGCCAGGCCCACATGGTCGACGTCGGCGCCAAGCAGGACACCCACCGCATCGCCGTCGCGGCCGGCACCATCCGCATGAAGCCGGAAACCCTGGCGCTGATCCAGTCCGGCAATGCGAAAAAGGGCGACGTCATCGGGATCGCCCGCATCGCCGCGATCATGGCCTCGAAGCGCACCGGCGACCTGGTGCCGCTATGCCACCCGCTGCCGATCACGCGGGTGGCGGTGGATTTCGAAGTGGATGCGGCTGCTTCCAGCGTACATTGCCGGGCGCAGGTCGAGACCATCGGCAAGACCGGGGTGGAAATGGAAGCGCTGACCG
Source organism: Massilia sp. UMI-21 (assembly GCA_015277795.1). Lineage (NCBI taxonomy): Bacteria > Pseudomonadati > Pseudomonadota > Betaproteobacteria > Burkholderiales > Oxalobacteraceae > Massilia > Massilia sp. UMI-21. Next base: position 5,015,437 of record CP063848.1, read on the forward strand.
CCGTGCAGGTCGGACTGCTGACCATCTACGACATGTGCAAGGCGGTGGACCGCGGCATGGTGATGACCAATGTGCGGGTGCTGGAGAAGCACGGCGGCAAGTCCGGGGACTGGACTGCGCAAGCCGACCGCTGACGGCCAGCTGCGCTGCGCCGGCCTGTTCAGTTACCTGGAGCGCTCAAGCTCATGGGGCGGTCAGCCTCAGCTTGCGGCCAACGTGCAATTCCTTGGGATCGTTGACGTTATTCCATTTCGCCAGGTCGCCATGGTTGATCGCGTTTTTCTCCGCGATGCTCCACAGCGTGTCGCCCTTTTCCACCATGTACATGCCGTCGCCGCTGCCTTCCGTCGCGCCGGCAACCGATGAGCCCGACGAGCCCGATGCAGGTGCGGGTTCAGGCATGCTTGTCGCTGCCGGCGCGGCCTCCGTCTCCATCGTGGCAGGCGGCATGCTTGCTGGCGGGGTAGTCGTGGTCGTCTCGGCAGGTGTTACCACGACAGGTTCCGGTGCCACCGGCACAGGTTCGTCTTTTTTACAGGCGGCCAGCAAAGGAATGCAAGCGAGTGCGGTGAGTAGTGTTGTTTTCATATCGACCTCCATCAGTTAATTGAAAGGAGCTGCCGTCACATGACAGCAATGCGCCGCCGGCTCGACCATGCCAGGCGGCACCGGATAACGCCCATACGTATGACAGTATGCGCCGTGACTAAAAAATCAAGAACCATTCTGCTAATTTTCTTCGATCTTCATGCATCTTTCGTTAAAAACTTCGAATGCTCGAGATCGGCACTTGTGCGCGAACGGGCAGGCTGCAGGCGCCGCTCGAATTCCCTTCAATATTCACCATGATAATGGGGGCGTTGAGGAACCAAATAAACTGATATGATGCCGCCTTTTGCCCTGCCGAGGGCGAGCCAGACTCAGCATCAAATGATCACCGCACCGACACGGGAACTCACGCCGCAGGATGTCGAGTTCGAGACGATGAACCTGCAGGTCGGCGTTCGCCTGCAGGTGACGGCCTACCGCCACCTGAAGCCCGCCCAGTATTTCTCGACCCTGATCGGCTACGCCAAGGACGAGTACCTCATCATCAAGATCCCCACCGAGAATGGGGCGCCGATCGCCATGACGGAAGGCGACCCGCTGACGATCCGGGTGTTCTCGGGGGTGAACGTGTGCTCGTTCGCATGCTCGGTCGAGCGGGTGTTTCCGCGGCCGCTGAACTACGTCCACCTGTCCTTCCCGACGGCGATCCAGGGCACCAGCCTGCGCGGCGCGATGCGGGTCAAGGCCGAGATTCCGGCACGCGCGGCCAGGGTCGGAGACGATGGCTCGCTACTTGCCTGCATGCTGACCAACGTGTCGGTGACGGGAGCGCGGATCGAATCCGCCTATCCGCTGCCGCCCGGCAGCGAGCTCCTGACGCTGGCCTTCACGCTGGCGACCCCGCCTGCGAACGAGGGCGTGCCGGTCGAGACCCGGGCTGCGGTCAGGAACATGACGGTCGCCCGGCCGGCGCCGGACCAGCCCGACGTCTACACCTATGGCGTCCAGTTCGTCGACCTCGATCCCATGCACTATGAGATAGCCCCCTGATTCACCAGACACGGTCGGTGCGGTATCCTTACGGATAGGAATACGACTGTGAATATGACTAGGAACAACCAAACCATCGAAGTAGTGACAGTGTCCGAGGAGCGGCGCCGTCGCTGGTCAGTGCAGGAGAAAGCTGCACTGGTCAAGGAAACGTACGAGCTGGGGATGAGCGTATCGCTGGTCGCTCGCAAGCACGGCATCAGTGCCAGCCAGCTGTTCAATTGGCGCAAGCTGGAACGCGCGGGCGCCCTGGTGGCCGTCCAGTCAGGCGAGTCGGTGGTGCCGGCAAGCGAACTGGCTGCCGCGCGCGCCCAGATCGCACAACTGCAGCGCATGCTCGGCAAGAAGACGATGGAGGCGGAAATCCTGCGCGAAGCGGTCGAGGTAGCGCGCGAAAAAAAGTGGATTGCGCGCTCACCCTTATTGGACAAGGACGGCCAGTGAAGCCGGTCTGCGCTGTCCTTGGTGTAGCGCGCTCGAACGTGATTGATCGCCTTGCGCGTCCTGCGGACTGGATCGACGGTCGCACCTTGATCAGGCTTAACCCGGTTGCTGACGCGATGATTGCGGACGCCGTACGTGCCGAGATCACGGCATTGCCGACTTACGGCTATCGCCGCGCCGGCGCCCTGGTGAACCGCACGCGCAGCCTGATGGGCCTGCGGCCCGTCAATCACAAGCGCATGTACCGTGTGATGAAAGCAGAGGGTTTGCTGCTGCCAAAGTCGCCCAAGCGCCGGGACAGCGGCCGCGCTCATGATGGCAAGGTAGCCGTCGAGGAATCGAACCAGCGCTGGTGTTCGGACGGCTTCGAGATCGCCTGCGACAACGGCGATGTCGTGACGGGCGTATTCATGAAGGATTGCTGTGACCGCGAGATCATCGCCTGGCGTGCCTGGATTGGCCGCGGCCTGCCAGGAGAACCGGTGCGCGACATGATGATCGAGGCGGTAGAGGCACGCTTCGGAAGCACAAACGAGCGGGCGATTACGCTTGAATTCTTGAGCGACAACGGCGGCGCTTTCCGGGCAATTGAAACGCACGCCTTGGCACATGAACTGGGCATCAAGCCGGTGCACACGCCTGTCAACAGCCCGCAATCGAACGGCATGGCCGAGAGCTTCGTGAACACGTTTAAACGCGATTACGTCGGCGACATGGACCGGCGTGACGGCGCCGTCGTGCTGGCCCAGCTGCCCGACGCCTTCAGGCATTTCAACGAGGTGCATCCTCACTCGGCGCTGCGCTATAAATCGCCGCGCATGTTTAGAAAAGAGCGACCGCGTCAGGCTCTGGAAACTGACGCTAACTAAGCATCAGGCTGTGTCCGGGAATAGCGGGGCAAGATCAACTACACGCTGCTCCAGAACATGACCTACGAGGCATTGCTGGCAGACCGGCTCAAGATCGTCTAGCCGCCCCCCCGCCGGAACGGGACCGTGGCATCCAGTCGTCCTGGAGAGCCTGGCGGCGGCGCCTGTCAGCGCGGGCAAGTCGGGCTTGAACCGGCAATCCAGGCCGCTCGAGCATTCGACAGTCTCGCGGAACACGCTATCCGGCCCGGGAGTTTTACCTCATGGTAAATTGCTGGCCTGCGTGCACGGCGTCCTGCCGCGCACCGTGACGACTACAAGGATGGAGCATGAATCTTCGTTTGCCGAGTTTACTGCCGGGATGCCGGATCAGCTTACTACCGGTCGCGGCAGCGACCCTGGCCGCCACCAGCGCAATGGCCGCGCCACGCGGCTTTACCGTGGAAGACCTGGTTAACATGGAACGGGTGGGCAGCCCGGCCGTGTCGCCCGACGCCAGTCGCGTCGTCTACACCGTGCGCAGCACGGACATCAAGAAGAACCGCGGCCACACCGAGCTGTGGATGGTCGACCTGGGCGCCGCCAATCCGGCGCCGCAGCGCCTGACCGAGCACAGCGCGAGCAGCACCGAACCGGAATGGTCGGCCTCCGGCGACGCCGTGTATTTCCTGTCGACCCGCTCGGGCTCGTCGCAGGTGTGGCGACTCCCGATTGCAGGCGGCAAGGCCGGCAAGCCGGTGAAGGTGACCGACTTGCCGCTCGACGTCGAGAGCTTCCGCGTGGCGCCGAGCGGCGACCGCGTGGCGATGAGCCTGTCGGTATTCCGCGATTGCGCCGACCTGGCCTGCACCAAACAGCGCCTCGATGCGGAAGAAAAAGACAAGGCTAGCGGCAAGCTGTACGACCGCCTGTTCGTGCGCCACTGGGACACCTGGCGCGATGGCCGCAACAACGTGCTGTTCTCGGCGCCGCTCGACCGTAGCGGCAAGCTCGGCGGCGCCCCGGTGAGCCTGTCCGGCGCGCTCGATGGCGACGTGCCCTCGAAGCCTTTCGGCGACCGCGAGGAATTCCGCTTCAGCCCGGACGGCAAGAGCCTCGTGTTCGCAGCCCGCATCGCCGGCAAGACCGAAGCCTGGTCGACCAACTTCGACCTGTACACCGTGCCGGCCGCGGGCGGCGCCGCGCCGCGCAACCTGACGCCGGACAACCCGGCCTGGGATACCAAGGGCGTGTACTCGCCCGATGGCGGCACGCTCGCCTACCTGGCGATGGCCCGTCCCGGCTTCGAGGCCGACCGCTACCAGATCATGCTGATGGACGTGGCCAGCGGCCAGAAGCGCAAGCTGGCCGCCGACTGGGACCGTTCGGCCGGCAGCCTGCAGTGGCGCGCCGACGGCAAGGCCCTGATCGTCGATGCCGAAGACCTGGGCCAGCACCGCCTGTTCTCGATTGACGTCGCCAGCGGCAAGGTCACCGCGTTGACCGGCAAGGGCGCGGTGGGCGGCTTCGATGTGCGCGGCGATACCGTCGCCTACACCCAGGCCAACCTGGCCTCGGGCGCGCAGCTGTTCACGATGAAACTGGGCGGCCAGCCCACGCAGCCCACGCAGTTGACCAAGCTGAACGCCGAACGCCTGGCCGACGTGCGCTGGGGCCAGTACGAGCAGTTCAGCTTTGCCGGCGCCAACGGCGATACCGTCCATGGCTACGTGATGAAACCCTGGAATGCCGAGCCGGGCAAGAAATACCCGGTGGCCTTCCTGGTGCACGGCGGCCCGCAGGGCAGCTTCGGCAACGGCTGGAGCTACCGCTGGAATCCGCAGGTATATGCGGGCGCCGGCTATGCCACCGTGTTCATCGACTTCCACGGCTCGACCGGCTACGGCCAGAAGTTCACCGACTCGATCAGCGGCGACTGGGGCGGCAAGCCGCTCGAGGACCTCCAGAAGGGCCTGGCTGCGGCGGTGCAAAAGTACCCATGGCTCGACCGCGAGCGCAGCTGTGCGCTGGGCGCGTCCTATGGCGGCTACATGATGAACTGGATCGCCGGCAACTGGAACGACGGCTTCCGCTGCCTGGTGAACCACGACGGCGTGTTCGACAGCCGCGGCATGGCCTACTCGACCGAGGAACAATGGTTCACCGACTGGGAAAACGGCGGCGCCTATTTCGCAGTGCCGGACAATCACGAGCGCTTCAATCCGGTGCTCCACGTGAACAAGTGGAAAACGCCGATGCTGGTGATCCAGGGCGACCTCGATTTCCGCATTCCCACCGCGCAGGCCCTGTCGACCTTCACCGCGCTGCAACGCAAGGGCATCGACAGCCAGTTGCTGGTGTTCCCGGACGAGAACCACTGGGTGCTCAAGCCGGCGAACTCGCTGCAGTGGCATCACACGGTGGTGAACTGGCTGGATCGTTATTTGAAACGGTAAGCGGGGTGCTGCCGCGGCAGCATTTTTCACTGTAATCGGCATAGGGGCGGTCAGATAGTCTGACCGGTCCCCTGCCACACCACCCGGCATGCGGGTCCGCACCGGGCGGTTCGAGTAGTTGAGGTTAAGTGAGGCGAGGCATGCCAAGACGGTCCAAGTAGGCAATCGTCAGCACGTTGTTCAAGGCAAGCTTGCTGTTGTGCCACCAGCGGCGGCCATTCCTGGCCATCAGCAGAGCAACATTGGGTCTCGCCCCTAGTTTCAGCAGCTCGCGGTAAATCGTCGTTCCACGCTTCCAATGCTTGAGGTGGATTGCACGCAGTCGATGACGCATCCATTCGTCCAGCCTGTTCAAGACCTTCGGAGTCTACGCCAGACCGAAGTAGCCCTTCCATCCCAGCACGTAAGAACGCAGTCCTTCAATCACCTGTTCGATGCTCCGCCCGCCCGATCGGCGGGTAAGCTGCCTGATCTTTTGCCGAAACGCCTCCTGCGCCTTCTTCGACACCGCGCGTTTCACCTCGCCTTTCGGGGCCATCCATAGTTCATAGCCAAGAAATTTGCGGCCAAACGCTTTGGTCACTGCACTTTTCGATTCGTTGATCTTCAGGTGCAGCTTGTCGTATCGGCGCTTGAGCAGGGCCATCACCCGTTCGCCCGCCTTCTGGCTGCGTACGTACACGTTGCAGTCGTCGGCATAGCGGGCAAAGCGATGCCCCTGTCGTTCCAGCATACGATCCACCTCGTCGAGAAGCACGTTGGCCAACAGCGGCGAAAGCGGTCCGCCTTGCGGCGTTCCTTCTCCCCGTTCGACCACCACACCACCATCCATGATGCCCGCGTTCAGATAAGCGCGCACCAGCCGGATCACTCCAGCGTCGTTCACGCGTTTCCTCAGGCGGTCGATCAGGATGTCGTGGTTGACCCGATCAAAGAACTTCGACAGATCGACGTCGACCACGGTGCGGTAGCCATCTTGCACGTACTGCTGCGCTACTAGCACGGCATCACGCGCACGCCGGCCGGGCCGGAACCCGTGGCTGTGTTCACTAAAGGTGGGATCGATCAGCGGTTGCAGCACCTGTAGTAGTGCCTGCTGGATCAGACGGTCGGTCACGGTGGGTATCCCCAGTTCACGCTCGCTTCCATCCGGCTTCGGAATGCCGACGCGCCTTACCGGCATGGGCCGGTACGTGCCATTCATCAGTTGCTGTCTGATGAGAGGCCAAGCGTGCTTCAAATGCTGTCCGGTCCGGGCAATGTCCAGACCATCGACGCCTGCGGCTCCCTTGTTCACCTTCACGCGTTTCCACGCGCGTTGCATGTTATCCCTCGCGAGCGCTTGCGTGAGCAAGTCTCGCCCTGTGCCTGTCATGTCCTGTCGCGGGAGCCGTGTTTCATCGCTGGTCACTTTGGACGAGGCTTCACCCCGCCTTACTGCGACCCGCCCCGCTGTTGCGGGCATCTGATGCTGTACACGATTCATCGACAAGTTGTTCGACACTCCTACTCGTTCGGCCCTTCGCTAAAAAAAAACTCAGCTACTACGGCCTCTGCTGACTTCTCGCTCCGATTTTTTTTCATCGTCGCCCTTTTAGGCATGAGGCGAGATCTCCCCAGGTAAGAACGCACTCCTTCACTGCACAACCGCCGGATCTACGCCACTTCGCCTTGACCACAAGAGCTTCGCGGTTTTTGGCCCGCTCGCCCTGCTCGGCAGCGCCTTGTATCCGATTCTTGTTCATCGGCTCGCAGATTCGCTCCACGCTTCCTCCCCACGCTTGGTCGCCCTTACGCAGTTGCGCTTCGCTTCGCTCGCTGTGGTCAGCTTGCGGCGGGACTTGCACCCGCAAGAGTGCGCCCATGCTGGGCGCACCAAAAACAAAGAGACCGCCGAGGCGGTCTCTTTTTACTTAGATACAGCTTAATTACTGTGCCTGGGTGCAGCCGGCCGGGACGAACTTTTCATCCGCGAGACCCGTTGCCACGCAGTGGTAGGTACCTGCGGTAGTGCGGTGCAGGGCGATGGTCGGGGTTGCACCCTCGGCAGCCAGACGGCCCGGGTTCTTGACGGTGCAGGTCAGCACTGCGGTGTCATCGCCCGGGGCAACAGCGGCGTTCTCGCAGTTGGTGGTGTCCTCGCCCAGACCCGACTTAGCAAGGTACTCTTCTTCAGTGGAAGCGGTTCCTTCCACAACAGCCAGCTCGTAGCCAGTTTTGCCGGCAGCAACCTCACCGTAAGCGGCACCTGCTTTGGTCTTGGCGATGTAGTCCTGGTATGCCGGAATTGCCACAGCAGCCAGGATACCGATGATCGCGACGACGATCATCAGCTCGATCAGGGTGAAACCGCCTTCAGCTTTCTTGGTTTGCATTTGCTTGATGTTCATTTCTATCTCTCCAGGTGGTGTTTCAGGTAATTGGGTTACTGCTTGTTGCCACGCTTTCTTATATGCAATCGGCGTGCCAGCCCAAAAAATGCTGATTTTATTAGCACCGAGATAAGGAAACCCCGTGCCAGGACAAGTTTTGGCTTGATGAGTGACAAATTTTGTCACCTGAGGCCAGCAATTTTTGTCAGTTGGATAGTTTACGTTACGCAATTTGTCATGCCGGACGCGATCTGGCTGGCACGGGTGATGGCGACGCACGGACATGGAGGCAAAAAAAAACGGGGAGCCTCGGCTCCCCGTCTTCGTCGACCGTGAGGTCGTCAGATTACAGCATGGCCTTCAGCAGGCGCGCCATTTCCGACGGGTTCTTGGTGACGGTGATGCCGCAGGCTTCCATGATTTCCAGCTTGGCTTGCGCGGTATCGGCGCCGCCCGAGATCAGCGCGCCGGCGTGGCCCATGCGCTTGCCCGGAGGCGCGGTGACGCCGGCGATGAAGCCGACGACCGGCTTCTTCATGTTGTCCTTGATCCATTGAGCAGCGTTCGCCTCGTCCGGGCCGCCGATCTCGCCGATCATGATCACTGCATCGGTATCCGGATCGTCGTTGAACATGCGCATCACGTCGATGTGCTTCAGACCGTTGATCGGGTCGCCGCCGATGCCGACTGCCGACGACTGGCCCAGGCCCAGTGCGGTCAGCTGACCGACTGCTTCATAGGTCAGGGTGCCCGAGCGCGACACGACGCCGATGCGGCCCTTCTTGTGGATGTGACCCGGCATGATGCCGATCTTGATTTCGTCCGGGGTGATCAGGCCTGGGCAGTTCGGGCCCAGCAGCAGGGTCTTGGAACCGGCCTTGGCCATGCGGTCCTTGACTTCCATCATGTCACGGACAGGGATACCTTCGGTGATGCAGATTGCCAGGTCCAGTTCGGCTTCGACGGCTTCCCAGATCGCAGCGGCAGCGCCTGCCGGCGGAACGTAGATCACCGACACGGTGGCGCCGGTTTCCGACTTGGCTTCCTTGACCGATGCGTAGATCGGGATGCCTTCGAAGTCTTCGCCAGCTTTCTTCGGGTTCACGCCTGCCACGAAGGCTTCACGGCCGTTCGCGTAGTCGCGGCACATGCGGGTGTGGAACTGGCCGGTTTTGCCGGTGATACCTTGGGTGATGACTTTGGTGTCTTTGTTAATCAGAATCGACATGTTATTTCCTTTGCGAATTAGGCTTGGCCAGCAGCGGCGGCAACGACCTGCTTCGCTGCATCTTCCATGGTGTCTGCGGCGATGATCGGCAGGCCCGATTCGGCCAGCATCTTCTTGCCCAGGTCTTCGTTGGTGCCCTTCATGCGGACCACCAGCGGCACCTTCAGCGAGACAGCCTTCGATGCGGTGATCACGCCTTCGGCGATCACGTCGCAGCGCATGATGCCGCCGAAGATGTTGACCAGGATGGCTTTCAGGCCCGGGTTCTGCAGCATGATCTTGAATGCTTCGGTGACTTTCTCAGCCGTCGCACCGCCGCCCACGTCCAGGAAGTTGGCCGGCTCGCCGCCGAACAGCTTGATGGTGTCCATGGTGGCCATGGCCAGGCCGGCGCCGTTCACCAGGCAGCCGATGTTGCCGTCGAGCGAGATGTAAGCCAGGTCGAATTTCGAGGCTTCGACTTCGGCCGGATCTTCTTCGTCCAGGTCGCGGTAGGCGACAATTTCCGGGTGACGGAACAGGGCGTTCGGGTCGAAGTTGAACTTGGCGTCCAGGGCGATGACCTTGCCGTCGCCGGTCACGATCAGCGGGTTGATTTCGGCCAGCGAGCAGTCGGTTTCCCAGTAGGCTTTGTACAGGCCTTGCAGGTTGGCGCGGGCGGCTGCGATCGAGCCTTCCGGCACGCCGATCTTGCGGGCGACGTCGTCAGCCTGCGCGTCGGTCAGGCCGACCGACGGTTCGATCACGACGTTGTGGATCTTTTCCGGGTTGCTGTGCGCGACTTCTTCGATGTCCATGCCGCCTTCCGACGAGGCCATCAGCACGATCTTCTGGGTGACGCGGTCGGTGACCAGCGACACGTACAGTTCCTGCTTGATGTCCGCGCCTTCTTCGATCAGCAGGCGGCGAACTTTCTGGCCTTCCGGGCCGGTCTGGTGGGTCACCAGCTGCATGCCCATGATCTGGTCAGCGTATTCCTTGACCTGCTCCAGCGACTTGGCGACCTTGACGCCGCCGCCTTTACCACGGCCACCGGCATGGATCTGGGCCTTGACGACCCAGACCGGGCCGCCCAGCTCTTCAGCGGCCTTGACGGCCTCTTCCACCGTCATGCACGGAATGCCGCGCGGAACGGTCACTCCGAACTTTCGGAGGATCTCTTTGCCCTGATACTCATGGATTTTCATGCTGGCTTCCCTTCTTTTCTATGTACTGAATGAGTAATACGGTTGAATTACAAAATGACAAACAGCGAATCCTAACCCGACACAGCTTTGATCGACCAGCGGGGATAGTAGGTGGCCACGGCCGGTCCGTCGCTGCGCAGCGCATGGCAACGGTCGAGCTCGAAAGGCCGTTCGGCCGCGCTGGTGTGAACACTGGCGTCGGCGCCGCCGCGATCGTCGAACACGTCGTCGGCAAAGGCCTGCAGCGCTGCCGTGGGCAGCACCTGGGCCAATTCGGTCAGGTGGGTGCAGCCGAGCACGCCCGAGAGGCGGTCTTTCAGATGCAGCCGGAAGTGGTTCATGAGCGACAGGCCGACCAGCTTTTTATAAGCAGGGCCAATGGTCTCGCAGAAACCGGGATAGGGAACGGCATCGGACGCAGCTTCGGCGTCCACGATGGTCATATTGCGGTCGATGGTGACGCGCAGCTTGAGGTCGTGCACCGGCAGGCCAGCCGGGCGCGTGCCCGAGCCGAGCTCGATGTCACGGGTTTTGACGTCGCGGATACTGGCGTCCAGATCCCACAGGCCATCATCGCGCGCATAGGCTTCGACGGTGATGGCGCGCGTATGCCGGAGCGAGCGCGATACGGGAGGAGACAGGGGCATAAAAACCAATGCCGCTTGCGCGGCGGTTAGTGGTGCAGCCAGTGTGCTTCATGCACGTTGCCGTAGCTTCTACGACAACAACCGCTCATGCGGCGCTGCTTAAACCGTGGAAGTTTAGCACAGGGCGTTGTCGGTTGCACTGCAACAGAGGCGATTTTGCCGCGCTGCAGCGATTCGGCAGCGATTTCTTGCCGAGTCGTCAAGCTTGCAGGTGGCTGGACGAGTTTGGTACCTGGCAGGACCAATTGGCGCGCGGACCGGACGGGCTTAACAAAGGGAATGCTGAACGGACAGCGCCAGCGTGCAGCGCCATTATCCGTTGAGGAATATGCCGAGGCATATCGGAAATGACGCTCCACGCTGGCGCCGGAGCAGGGTTTCTCCACGCTCTCTCTATAAAAGAAGCGTGATTCATCGATTGGTGCATGAACGCCGCACCATCGAGGGTGATACAACAGGCCTGCGGCCACGCCTGGCATATCGTCGGAGCAGCCTGGGGCCAGGCCGGCTCTTCATTGCAGCAGACCGAGGTTCCAGTTCTGCTACAGCTCGTCGTCGTCGGGAGCGCCCTGCATGGCGACCCGCGCAGCGCGTTGGGAGAAACCACGCTGCAGCAGGAAACGCATCTGCTTGGCTCGCTCGGCCGCATCGGCGGCGACGGTACCGAACTTGCGCTGCCACACTTCGGAGGCACGCGCCGTCTCGCTGTCGGCAAGCGAGGCTTTGATCTCGTCCAGGGCTTCGCCTTTGACACCGTGGCTTTGCAACTCGGCCATCACCCGGCTATTGCCGAAACGTGCCGCCCGCCGGTTGATGAGCGATTCGGCAAAGCGTTCTTGCGACAGCCAGTTGTTTTTTTCAAGGAAATCCAGGAGGGCTTCCACGTCGTCGCCCTCCTCGGCGTAACGGGCCAGCTTGCGCCCCAGCTCGAGCCGGCTGTGCTCGCGCATCGACAGGTAGCGAAGCGCGCGCGCTTTGAGGCTCAGCTGGGGTGCGGGCATGGGCGTGGCTTACTCGCCGACTGCCTGCAGCTTCGGCTTGCCGCCATCTTTACCGCCTTCTTTGCCGCCCTCTTCGGCAGCAACCGGCGGCAGCTCGCGCACGCCCAGCGCGGCACGGACCTTGTTCTCGATTTCGCGTGCCAGTACCGGACGATCTTTCAGGAACTGACGGGCGTTGTCCTTGCCCTGGCCGATGCGTTCGCCGTTATAGCTGTACCACGAGCCCGACTTCTCGACGATCTTGTTGTCGGCGCCCAGGTCCAGGATTTCGCCTTCGCGCGACGTGCCTTCTCCGTACAGGATGTCGAAGTGGGCTTCCTTGAACGGCGGCGCGATCTTGTTCTTGACGACCTTGACCTTGGTTTCGTTACCGATCACTTCGTCACCCGACTTGATCGAGCCGGTACGGCGGATGTCCAGGCGCACGGAGGCGTAGAACTTCAGCGCGTTACCGCCGGTGGTGGTTTCCGGGCTGCCGAACATGACACCGATCTTCATGCGGATCTGGTTGATGAAGATCACCAGGGTATTGGTGCGGTTGATCGAGCCGGTCAGCTTGCGCAGCGCCTGCGACATCAGTCGCGCCTGCAGGCCCGGGAGCGAGTCGCCCATGTCGCCTTCGATCTCGGCGCGCGGGGTCAGTGCCGCCACCGAGTCGATCACCACCAGGTCGACCGAACCCGAACGCACCAGCGCGTCGGTGATTTCGAGGGCCTGTTCGCCGGTGTCCGGCTGCGAGATCAGCAGCTCGTCGAGCTTGATGCCCAGCTTCTGCGCATAGGTCACGTCGAGCGCGTGCTCGGCGTCGATGAAGGCGCAGGTGCCGCCCAGTTTCTGCATCTGGGCGATGGTCTGCAAGGTCAGGGTGGTTTTACCCGACGATTCCGGGCCGTAGATCTCGACGATACGACCACGCGGCAGGCCACCGACGCCCAGCGCGATGTCCAGGCCCAGCGAGCCGGTGGAAACAGTCTGCACTTCCTCGACCGGCGCGTTGGTGTCCATGCGCATGACCGAGCCCTTGCCGAACTGCTTTTCAATTTGCGCCAGGGCGGCGGCCAGCGCCTTGCCCTTTTCAGCGGCGTTTACTGCGAGTTTTTTGTCGTCCATGGTGTACTTTCAGCTGTGGAGTGGGCAAGGTAGGATCGCTACCGCGCAAATCAAGGTTAGTACTGTACAAGATGCTGTACAAAAAGCCAGTGGTGCGTATACATCGAATCCAGACCAATACTGTATATAAAACCAGTGGTTTTGGCAAGCGAAAAAAGCGCCTGTGTTGTTATCCACGAGACTCGCATTGTTGCGATAAATCAAACACAATAGAGCTTCTCGAAGGTCTAACGTTTTACAGGTGGTCCCCATGCGAATTCTGCTCGCCGAAGATGATAGCGTACTTGCCGACGGACTCACGCGTTCCCTGCGCCAGTCCGGGTATGCGATCGATTGCGTCAAGAACGGCCAGGATGCCGACACGGCCCTCACTACCCAGGAGTTCGATCTCCTCATCCTCGACCTCGGCCTGCCCAGGCTGTCCGGGCTGGAGGTGCTGCGCCGCCTGCGTGCGCGCTCGTCGCTGCTGCCGGTGCTGATCCTCACCGCGGCCGACTCGGTCGAGCAGCGCGTCGAGGGCCTCGACCTCGGCGCCGACGACTACATGGCCAAACCCTTTGCCCTGTCCGAACTGGAAGCGCGGGTACGCGCCCTGACCCGGCGCGGCGCCGGCGGCGGCCCTGCCGTGGTGCGCCACGGTCCGCTGGTGTACGACCAGGTCGGCCGCAGCGCCTACATCAACGACCAGATGCTCGACCTGTCGGCACGCGAGCTCGGCCTGCTCGAGGTGCTGCTGGCGCGTACCGGGCGCCTGGTCTCGAAGGAGCAGCTGGTGGACCACCTGTGCGAATGGGGCGAGGAAGTCTCGAACAATGCCATCGAGGTCTACGTGCACCGGCTGCGCAAGAAGATCGAGATCGGCGGCGTGCGCATCGCCACCGTGCGCGGCCTCGGCTACTGCCTCGAGAAATTCTCCGACGCCCCACGCGCGGCGGCATCCGAGAACAAGTGAACGAAGCCCAGTGAACGAACGCGACGCCGGGCTTGCCGACGCGCCCCCGCCGGGCGCGGGGCAGGACGCGTCCGCGCCCGGCGCGGGCGCCGGGTATCCGTCCTATGTCCCGCCCTATGTCCCTCCCTATGTCCCGCCGAATCCGGAGCCCGACGAGAACATCCGCCATTCGCTGTTCGGCGAGATTCTCGACTGGATGCTGGCCCCGCTGCTGTTGCTGTGGCCGATGAGCATCGCGATCACCTACCTGGTGGCGAAGTCGATCGCCAACCAGCCATTCGACGATGCACTGGAAGACCGCGTCACCGTGCTGTCGCAGCAGATCCGCACGGTGGCCGGCCGGCCCGTGGTGCAGCTGCCCGCCAGCGCGCGCGACGTGCTGCGCGCCGACGACGTCGACAGCGTGTATTTCCAGATCAGCGCGCCGGACGGCAGCCACATCGACGGCGACCGCGACCTGCCGCGCCCCCGCACCGCCAACGGCGCCGACAGCGGCGACAGCGCCGAGCGCGCCTACAGCGGCGCCGTGGTGTTCCGCAACGACACCATCCACGGCACGCCGGTGCGCGTCGCCTATTCGTACGTCAACCTCGACCCCTTGCGGCCCGGCCCGGTGCCGGCCGATTCCGCGCCCGGCCTGGCCCTGGTCCAGGTCGCGGAAACCCTGGACAAGCGCGCCCACCTCGCCAACGAAATCATCAAGGGCGTGATCCTGCCCCAGTTCATCATCCTGCCGGTGATCCTGGCGCTGGTCTGGTTCGCCCTGTCGCGCGGCCTGTCCCCGCTGGCCGAGCTGCAGGAACGCATCCGCGCACGGCCGCAGGACGACCTGTCGCCGATCGACCCGCGCCAGGTGCCGGAAGAGATCTCGCCGCTGGTCGGCTCCTTCAACGACATGCTCGAGCGCCTGGCCCAGACCGTCGAGATGCAGAAGCGCTTCATCGCCGACGCCGCGCACCAGATGAAGACGCCGCTGGCGGGCATGCGCATGCAGTCCGAGCTGGCCCTGCGCCAGGTCGACCCCGACGAAATCCACCGTTCGCTCGAGCAGCTGGCCAAGAGCTCGGAATCGGCCACGCGCCTGGTCAACCAGTTGCTGGCCCTGGCCCGCGCCGAGAACCAGCCGCACGCCGGCCTCGCCTTCGAAGAAATCGACCTGACGCAGCTGGCCCGCGCCACCGTGCAGGACTGGGTGCAGGCCTCGTTCGTGCACCGCATCGATCTCGGCTACGAGTCGCCCGAAGCGCCATCCGACGCCCCGATCCGGATCGCCGGCAACGCACTGATGCTGCGCGAACTGCTGTCGAACCTGATCGACAACGCGCTGCGCTACACCCCGCAGGGCGGCAGCGTCACGGTACGCGTGCGGCGCGACGGCGAACATGCCCTGCTCGAAGTCGAGGACACCGGTCCGGGCATCGCCCCCGCCGAGCGCGCGCACGTGTTCGATCGCTTCTATCGCATCCTCGGCAGCAACGTGCAGGGCAGCGGCCTGGGACTGGCGATCGTGCGCGAAATCGCCCAGCAGCACGGCGCCGAGATCGACATCTTCAACAATCCGCGCAGCCACGCGTCCAAGTACCCGGGCAGCCTGTTCCGCCTGACCTTCCCGCCTCCTGTCCATGAACCCATCGATGCCGACTGAGCCCCTGCCTCCTTCCAGCGATCCGCACCTGCAGCTGGCCGCAGCCGGCGCCGCGCACTGGGGGGCGACGCGCCGGCTGACCCTGGTCCTGATGACGCTGTGGCTGTGCACCGGCTTCGGCACCGTGTTCTTCGCGCGCGAGCTGTCGCGCTTCACCCTGTTCGGCTGGCCGCTGTCCTTCTACATGGCGGCCCAGGGCGCCTCGCTGGTCTCGCTGGGGGTGATCGCCTTCTACGCCTGGCGCATGCGCCGGCTCGACCGCCTGCATGCGGCCGCCGTCCCGGAGCACCCATGAGCGCGAACAAGCCGCCCTACTTTCGCAAGCTGTCGCGCTACTACCTCTGGTACACCGCCTGCTTCGCGCTGTTCCTGGTGGCGCTGGCCCTGCTCGAGCAGGAGGGCATGCCGCGCCTGTGGATCGGCTACAGCTTCATGTTTGCGACCATCGTCCTGTACGCCACCATCGGCGTGGTGGCGCGCACCTCCAACGTCACCGAATACTACGTGGCCGGGCGGCGCGTGCCGGCCCTGTTCAACGGCATGGCCACCGCCGCCGACTGGATCTCGGCGGCCAGCTTCATCAGCCTGGCCGGCGGCCTGTACCTGTACGGCTTCGACGGCCTGGCCTACATCATGGGCTGGACCGGCGGCTTCGTGCTGGTGGCCCTGCTCATCGCGCCCTACCTGCGCAAGTTCGGGCAGTACACCATCCCCGATTTCCTGGCGGTGCGCTACGGCGGCGGCGCGGGCGGGCGCGGCGGCCCGGTGCGGGCGCTGGCGGTGGGCGCCACCATCCTGGTGTCGTTCACCTACGTGGTGGCGCAGATCTACGCGGTCGGCCTGATCGCCTCGCGCTTCACCGGGGTCGATTTCTCGGTCGGCATCTTCCTGGGCCTGGCCTCGATCCTGGTGTGCTCCTTCCTGGGCGGGATGCGCGGCATCACCTGGACCCAGGTGGCGCAGTACATCATCCTGCTGGTGGCCTTCCTGATTCCGAGCATCTGGCTGGCGGCCAAGCATGCCGACAACCCGGTGCCGCAGCTGGCCTATGGCTCACTGCTACCCAAGCTTGCCGTGCGCGAGCGCCAGCTGGAACAGGACCCGCGCGAGGAACAGGTGCGCGCCGAGTTCCGCCGCCGCGCCGCTGCGTATTCGGCCCGCCTCGCGGGGCTGCCGGGCTCGTGGGAAACCGGCAAGCTGGAGGCGCAGCACCAGCTGGTGGCGGTGCGCACCAGTAATGCCTCGCTGGGCGAGGTGCGCCAGGCCGAACGTGCCTTCAACACCTACCCCGGCTCGCCCGACGAGGCGCGCACGCTGTGGCTTCAACAACGCGACGCCAACCTGGCGCGGGCGCGCCCGCCGGTGCCGCACGCCGTGCCCTTCCCCGGCGCGACGCAAGAAGAATCGGACAAGCGCCGCAACAACTTCCTGGCGGTGGTGTTCTGCCTGATGTTCGGCACCGCCGCCCTGCCCCATATCCTGATGCGCGCCTACACCACGCCCTCGGTGGACGAGACCCGGGTCTCGGTGTTCTGGACCCTGTTCTTCATCCTGCTGATCTACCTGACCATCCCGGCGCTGGCGGTGCTGGCCAAGTACGACATCTACACCGCGCTGGTGGGCAGCGACTTCTCGGCGCTGCCCACCTGGGTCTCGTACTGGGCCAATGTCGACAAGGTCAAGCCCCTGCTCAGCATCGCCGACATCAACCGCGACGGCGTGGTGCAGCTGGCCGAGATCGCGATCGATGCCGACGTGCTGGTGCTGGCCACGCCCGAGATCGGCGGCCTGCCCTACGTGATCTCGGGCCTGGTGGCGGCCGGCGGCCTGGCGGCGGCGCTGTCCACCGCGGACGGCCTGCTGCTGGCGATCTCCAACGCCCTCTCGCACGACGTCTACTACAAGATGGTCGACCCGGGCGCCTCGACCCAGAAGCGGGTCACGATCTCCAAGCTGCTGCTGCTGGCGGTGGCCTTCATCGCTGCCTACGCCGCCTCGCAGAAGCCGGCCGACATCCTCTCCTTGGTGGGCGCGGCCTTCTCACTGGCTGGTTCCACTCTTTTTCCGGTGCTGGTGCTGGGCGTGTTCTGGAAGCGCGCCAACCACATGGGCGCGATCGCCGGCATGGTCACCGGCTTCATGGTCTGCCTGTGGTACATGCTGCGCGCCAGCCCGACCCTGGGCGGCAGCCTGGACGCGTCCTGGCTCGGCATCCAGCCGCTGGCGGCCGGGGTGTTCGGGGTGCCGGCCGGACTGCTGGCCACGGTGGTCGGCAGCCTGCTGAGCGCGCCGCCGAGCCGCACCAGCCTGGGGATGGTCGACTATATCCGGGCGCCGCAAGAAGAACAATCAGGCAAACCCTGAGGCGGGGTGACCACAATTCTCATGCAGGCTGCATGACATCTGCATGGCAAGCTGCCTTTCCCGCCGCAGGACTGTTATTGTTGAGCGCGCGGGACCACAACCGCAGACATATCGACAACCGAACAGAGATTCATGCATACCTCGCTATCACGCTCGCTGCGCGGCGCAGCATTCGCCTGCGCCGTCGCACTCGCCTGCGCCCAACCAGTCCATGCCGATACGCAGGCGCAGGCAAAGGCCGCGCCGCCGCCCATCTCCAGCTTCTTCGCCAACTCCCCGTTTGGCGGCGCCGTGCTGTCGCCGGACGCGCACTTCCTGGCGGTGCGCCTGGGCGCCCCGGGCAAGCGCGATTCCCTGGCAGTGATCGACCTCTCGAACAACAGCGCCAAGGTCATCGCCTCGTACAACGATGCCGACGTCGGCACGATCCGCTGGATCAACAACGAACGCCTGGTCTTCACCACCGAGGAAAAGAATGTCGGCCTGGGCAACAAGCGCTACGCGCCCGGCCTGTATGCCATCAACCGCGACGGCCGCAAGTTCGTCGAACTGGCCGACCGCAGCGGCATGGGCAGTACCCACGGCACCCGTACCACCCGCAGGGTCCTGCCCTGGCATACCTACCTGCTGCCCCAGGCCGGCTCCCGCGACTCCGACTACGTGTATGTGACGAGCCCGAATTTCGATACCGCCGGCGAAGTGCGCAGTGTCGACCTGTTGCGCCTGAACACCCTGACCGGCACTACCCAGACCGTGCCGCGCCCGGGCGAGGTACGCGGCTGGATGCTCGACCACCAGGGCGAGCCGCGCCTGGCATCGTCGTTTGAGAAGGACACGATCACGCTGCATTACCGCGAGCCGGCGACCGGCAGTTGGCGCGTGCTGGCCAGCTATCCCGCCTACGGCGACGGCAGCAAGGCGCTGCAGCCGCTCGGTTTCAACGCGGAGGGCAAACTGTACGTGCTGGCGCGCAGCGGCGGACGCGATACGACCTCGGTCCACATCTTCGACATCGCCACCGGCAAGATCGACCCGCAGCCACTGGTGACGACTGCCGGCTTCGACTTCGATGGCGGCCTGGTCGCGAACCGCGACAAGGTGCTGGGCATCCGTTTCACCACCGATGCGACGTCGAACGAATGGTTCGACCCGGGCATGAAGGCGATCCAGGCCGAGCTGGACAAGCTGCTGCCGGCCACCATCAATATGGTCACCGTGCCGGCGCAAAGCGATTCGCCCTGGGTGCTGGTGCACTCTTATTCGGACGTCGTCCCCCGCATCTACTCGCTGTACAACATCAAGACCAGGCAGCTGAACAAGATCGCCGACGCCAAACCCGGCATCAAGCCGTCCGAGATGGGGCGCCAGCAGTTCGTGCGCTACAAGGCGCGCGACGGCCTCGAGATTCCGGCCCTGCTCACCTTGCCGGCCGGCGGCGCCAGGAACAAGCTTCCGATGGTGGTGCTGGTGCACGGCGGCCCTTACGTACGCGGCGCTTCCTGGGGCTGGCACCCGGAGTCGCAATTTCTGGCGTCGCGCGGCTATGCGGTGCTGGAACCGGAATTCCGCGGCAGCCAGGGTTTCGGCATCAAGCATTTCAAGGCCGGCTTCAAGCAGTGGGGCCTGGCGATGCAGGACGACATTGCCGACGGCGTGCGCTGGGCGGTGGACAAGGGCATCGCCGACGGGGCGCGCGTGTGCATCGCGGGCGCCAGCTACGGCGGCTATGCCACCCTGATGGGGCTGGTGAAAGATCCCGATCTGTACAAGTGCGGCATCAACTGGGTGGGCGTCACCGACATCAACCTGATGTACAACGGCGGCTGGAGCTTCACCAACGACACCCCGGACGAGTACAAGGCCTACGGCATGCCGGAAATGGTCGGCGACCCGGTCAAGGACGCGGCCCAGCTCAAGGCGACTTCGCCGATCGAACAGGCCGCCCGCATCACGCAGCCCGTGCTGCTGGCCTACGGCGGTGTCGACCGTCGCGTGCCGATCAACCACGGCACGCTGTTCCGTAATGCGCTCATGAAAACCAACCAGGACGTCGAGTGGGTCGAATACCCCGAAGAAGGCCACGGCTTCTCGCTGGAGAAGAACAACATCGACTTCTGGAGTCGGGTCGAGCGCTTCCTGGACCGGAACATCGGCGCGGGCGCGGCGAAATAAGCGCGACGACAGCGCCGCACACAGAAACGGGCGCCGCGGCGCCCGTTTTCACGTCAGCAGCAAACCGCTGTCATTGCACCACGGTCTGCGCCTGGCCTTCTTCGCGCGCGCGGATCTCGCCGATGCGGTAGACGGTCTCGCCGGCCGCCTGCAACTGGGCCATGGCGGCGTCCGCGTTTTCCTTCGCCACGATCACGGTCATGCCGATGCCGCAGTTGAACACGCGGTGCATCTCGGCATCGGCCACGCCGCCGTGCTGCTGCAGCCACTGGAACAGCGGCGGCATGGTCCACGATTGCGCATCCAGCACCGCGGTGAGCTTCTCGCCCAGCACGCGCGGGATGTTCTCGACCAGGCCGCCGCCGGTGATGTGCACCATGCCCTTCACTTCCATCGATTGCATCAGGGCCAGCAGCGGCTTGACGTAGATGCGGGTCGGCGCCATCAGCACGTCGGCCAGCTTACGGCCGTGGAAGTCGGCTTCCAGGTCGGGCTTGGCGACGCTAATGATCTTGCGCACCAGCGAATAGCCGTTGGAGTGGATGCCCGACGAGGCCAGGCCCAGCACCACGTCGCCCGGGGCGATCTTGCTGCCGTCGATGAGCTGCGATTTTTCCACCGCGCCGACGGCGAAGCCGGCCAGGTCGTATTCGCCGTCCGGGTACATGCCAGGCATCTCGGCGGTTTCGCCGCCCAGCAGGGCGCAGCCGGATTGTTCGCAGCCCTGGGCGATGCCCTTGACCACGGCGGTGGCGGTCGGCACGTCCAGCTTGCCGCAGGCGAAGTAGTCGAGGAAGAACAGCGGCTCGGCGCCCTGGACCAGGATGTCGTTGACGCTCATGGCGACCAGGTCGATGCCGACCGTGTCGTGGCGGTTCAGCTCGAAAGCGAGCTTGAGCTTGGTGCCGACGCCGTCGGTGCCCGACACCAGGACCGGTTCCTTGTACTTCTTGCTGATCTCGAACAGCCCGCCGAAACCGCCGATGCCGCCGAGGACACCTTCGCGCATGGTGCGCTTGGCAAACGGCTTGATTGCTTCGACCAGGGCGTCGCCTGCGTCGATGTCGACACCGGCGTCGCGGTAGGAGAGGGAAACATTAGATGGTTGGCTCATGGTATTTGGCAGCGGAGGCGGTAAAATAGAAGGCGGCAGACCGTCAGACCTGGTCAATCCGCTATTTTAGCAAAACCGCCCCCGCCATTCCGATTGTTGGCGAAACCGCAAAGACAAATAACAAGAACACGCATGCCACTATTCCTCACGCCAGAGCAAAAACAGTCCGCATTCTGGTTCGCGCTCTGGCTGGCGGTGGCACTTCTCCTGGTCACCCTGGGGCCGATCCTGTCGCCCTTCATCGCCGCGGCCATCCTCGCCTACATGCTGGGCGGGGCGGTGGACCGCCTGGCGCGGGCCCGCCCCGGCCGGCGCGGGATGGCGCGCGTGCTAGCCGTGTCGCTCGTGCTGGCGGCCTTCTTCGTGGTGCTCATCGCCCTGGTGCTGACCGTGGTGCCGGTGCTGCGCGCCGAGATCCCCCTGCTGCAGGCCAAGATTCCCGCCTTCTTCACCTGGCTCGACACCTTCGTCGCACCCTGGCTGGCCGGCTACGGCATCAACGTCAAGCTCGACAGCGCCGGCCTGCGCCAGCTGGTCGAACAGCAGATCGCGGCCGGCGGCGACGACCTCTGGACCTCGGTGCTGGCCAAGGTGCGGGTGGGCGGCAGCGCGGTGCTGGGCTGGGTCGCCACCCTGACCCTGGTGCCGGTGGTGCTGTTCTACCTGCTGCTCGACTGGCACCGCCTGCTGGCCCGCATCGCCGGCGCGATCCCGCGCCGCTGGGTCGGCCAGGTGGGCGGCATGGCGCGCGAGACCGACGAGCTGCTGGCCCAGTACCTGCGCGGCCAGCTGCTGGTGATGATCGTGCTGTCCGTGTACTACTCGGCGGCCCTGGCCATCCTGGGACTGGACGTGGCGCTGCCGGTCGGCGTGCTCACCGGCCTGCTGGGCTTCGTGCCCTACCTCGGTTTCGGCCTGGGACTGCTGCTGGCCCTGGTGGCGGCGCTGCTGCAATTCGCCGGCTGGGCGGGCCTGGCCTGGGTGGTGGCGATCTATACCGTGGGCCAGCTGATCGAAAGCTTCATCCTGACGCCGCGCCTGGTGGGCGAGCGCATCGGCCTGCACCCGCTGGCCGTGATCTTCGCCCTGATGGCCTTCGGCGAGCTGTTCGGCTTCGCCGGCGTGCTGCTGGCCCTGCCTGCTTCGGCGGTGCTGATGGTCGGTTTCCGCCACGTGCGCGCCCACTATCTGCGCAGCAGCTTTTATAATGCCTGACGCATATGATTTTTTTAACGTGACTCCAACGCGATGAAACAGCTGGTGCTCGATTTAGGCGCCGATCCGGCGCACAGCCTCGACACCTTCCAGGTGGGCGAGAATGCCGAACTGGCGCACCTGATGCACCAGTTCGCGCAGCGTGCTTCGCGCGAGCATTTCGCCTACCTGTGGGGCGACACCGGCGCCGGCAAGACCCACCTGCTGCAGGCGCTGGCGGCCAGCCCGGCCTCGCGCTACATCCCGTTCGACGCGCCGGAGGACCAGTTCGTCCATGCCGAGGACGTGACCCTGTATCTGCTGGACGACTGCGACCGCCTCTCGCCGCAGCGCCAGATCGACGCCTTCGCCCTGTTCAACCAGATCCGCGAGCACGGCGCCTACATGGTCAGCACCGGCCCGGTGCCGCCCGGGGTGCTGGGGGTGCGCGAAGACCTGCGCACGCGCATGGGCTGGGGCCTGGTGTACCAGATCAAGGGCCTGTCGGACGACGAAAAGATCGCCGCCCTCACCCAGGCCGCCGAAGCGCGCGGTTTGACGCTGTCGGCCAGCGTGTTACCCTATTTGTTGTCTCACTTCAAGCGCGACATGCGGTCGCTGGCGACGATGCTGGACGCGCTCGACCAGTATTCGCTCGAGACCCAGCGCCCTGTCACCCTGCCGCTGCTGCGTGATTTGTTGCTGCAAGAAAACCAGCAGTCGGAACCCAAAGAATGAAAAACCTTGCGCTGTTTGACCTCGACCACACCCTGCTGCCGATCGATTCGGACTACGAATGGGGCGAGTTCCTGGTCCGCATCAAGGCGGTGGACGAAATCGCCTTCCGCCGCCGTAACGACGAGTTCTTCGCCCAGTACCAGGCGGGGGTGCTCGACCCCGTGGAATACCTCGAATTCGCCCTCGGCACCCTGGCGCGCTTCCCGCGCGCCGAACTGGACGCCCTGCACGCCCGCTACATGCGGGAAGTGATCGAGCCGGCGATCAGGCCGCAGGCATTGCAACTGGTGCGCGAGCACCAGGAAGCCGGCGACCTGGTGGCGATCATCACCGCCACCAACCACTACATCACGGCGCCGATCGCGGCACGCTTCGGCGTGGCGCACCACATCGGCGCGATGCCGGAAGTCGACGCCAGCGGCAAGCTGACCGGCAAGCTGTCCGGCACCCCGACCTCGGGCCCGGGCAAGATCACCCACATGCACGCATGGCTGGCGCGCCTCGGGCACAGCTTCGATGCGTTCGAGCGCTGCCACTTCTACAGCGACTCGCACAACGACCTGCCGCTGCTGTCGATCGTCAGCCATCCGGTCGCCACCAACCCGAGCGCCAAGCTCGCCGCCCACGCGCAATCGCAGGGTTGGCCAACCATTCATCTCTTCAATGATTAAGAAATTCATCCGCAAGATCCTCGGCGTAAAAGACGACGGCCGCGACCCGACCCAGGCGCTCATCCTGGGGCCGGAAGAACACAAGATCGACCCGCGCAACGTGTCGCGTAACGCGATCACGGTCACCCAGACCCTGCAGGAAGCCGGCTTCCAGGCCTTCGTGGTGGGCGGCGCCGTGCGCGACCTGCTGCTGGGCGTGAAGCCCAAGGACTTCGACATCGCCACCGATGCCACGCCCGAGCAGGTCAAGCGCCTGTTCCGGCGCGCCTTCATCATC
This sequence comes from Massilia sp. UMI-21, assembly GCA_015277795.1. Taxonomy (NCBI): domain Bacteria; kingdom Pseudomonadati; phylum Pseudomonadota; class Betaproteobacteria; order Burkholderiales; family Oxalobacteraceae; genus Massilia; species Massilia sp. UMI-21. Next base: position 5,039,456 of record CP063848.1, read on the forward strand.
GGGCGCCGCTTCCAGATCGTGCACGTGATGTTCGGCCAGGACCTGCTGGAGGTGACCACCTTCCGCGGCAACGGCAGCGACAACGCGCCGAAGGACGAGCACGGACGGGTCCTGCGCGACAACAACTTCGGTCCGCAGCACGAAGACGCGGCGCGCCGCGACTTCACCATCAACGCCATGTATTACGACCCGGCCACCCAGACGGTGCACGACTACCACGGCGGCATGGACGACATCCGCGCCAAGCTGCTGCGCATCATCGGCATGCCGGAGGCGCGCTATCGCGAAGATCCGGTACGCATGCTGCGCGTGGTGCGCTTCGCCGCGAAACTCGGCTTCACCATCGAGCCGACCACGCGCGCGCCGATTCCGGTCATGGCCCCCCTGATCGACAACGTGCCGGCGGCGCGCGTGTTCGACGAAATGCTCAAGCTGCTGCTGTCGGGCCATGCGCTGGCCTGCCTGAAAGAGCTGCGCTCGGCCGGCCTGCACCACGGCCTGCTGCCGCTGCTGGACGTGGTGCTGGAACAGCCGATCGGCATGAAGTTCGTCACCCTGGCGCTGGAATCGACCGACGGCCGGGTAAAAGCCGGCAAGGGCGTCTCGCCCGGCTTCCTGTTCGCCTCGCTGCTGTGGCACCAGGTGCTGGAAAAATGGAATGCCTACCGCGCCGCCGGCGAAGCGCCGATCCCGGCGCTGCACCTGGCGGCCGACGACGTGCTCGACACCCAGACCGAGAACCTGGCCCTGCAGCGCCGCATCGCCACCGACATGCGCGACATCTGGGCCATGCAGCCGCGCTTCGAGCGCCGCACCGGCAAGGCGCCGTTCAAGCTGCTCGAACACCCGCGCTTCCGCGCCGGCTACGACTTCCTGCTGCTGCGCTGCGAATCGGGCGAACTGCCGGGCGAGGTCGGCGAATGGTGGACCGCGTTCTACGCGGCCGAAGGCGGCGAGCGCGAAGCCCTGTTGGCGTCCGCCAACCAGCGCGACCGCGGCGCGGCGCGCGAAGGCGCGCCGGGTCGCAGCGGCGAACCGCAGAAGCGCAAGCGTGCGCCGCGCCGCGGCCCCCGTCGTGGCAACAGCGGCGGCGACGGCGCAGCATCGCAGCCCCAGGGCGGCGGCGAGGAATGATCGCCTACGTCGGCATCGGCGCCAACCTGGGCGACGCCCAGGCCAACGTGCTCGATGCGCTGCGCCGGCTCGCCCGGCTGGACGGCACCACGGTCATCGAAACCTCGGGCCTGTACCGCACCGCGCCGGTCGACGCCAAGGGCCCAGACTACATCAACGCGGTCGCCTGCATCGACACCGCTTGCGATCCGCACGGGCTGCTGGCGGCGCTGCAGGACATCGAACAGGCGCATGGCCGCGAGCGCCCCTACCGCAACGCCCCACGCACGCTCGACCTCGACCTGCTGCTGTACGGCGACCAGCGCATCGCCACCGAGTCGCTCACCGTGCCGCACCCGCGCATGCACGAGCGCGGCTTCGTGCTGGCGCCGCTGGCCGAGATCGCACCCGACATCGTCATCCCCGGCCTGGGCCCGGTGCGCGACTACCTGCCGCTGGTCGCCAGCCAGGCGGTCGAGAAGATCGGTTGAAGAAGGTCCTGCGCGTTTGCGCGCGGGGCATTACACTACGCGTTTCCGTACGACCGTCTTAAAAGGATTTCCATGAGCGCTTACCTGCAGGGTCAGGATCCGGCCGCCAACGATGCCCCGAAACCCGTCCGCAAGGCCGTCACCGCGCCCGCGCTGCTGGCCATGCGCGCCGCCGGCGACAAGATCGCCATGCTGACCGCCTACGACGCCAGCTTCGCCTCGCTGATGGACCGCTGCGGGGTCGACGTGCTCTTGATCGGCGATTCGCTGGGCATGGTCTGCGCCGGCCACGATTCGACGCTGCCGGTGACGGTGCCCGATGTGGCCTACCACACGGCCTCGGTCGCACGCGGCGCCAAGCTGGCGCTGGTGCTGGCCGACATGCCCTTCGGCAGCTACACGACCCCGGTCGAGGCCTACAACAATGCCGTCACCCTGATGCGCGCCGGCGCCCAGATGGTCAAGATCGAAGGCGGCGCCTGGCTGGCCGAGACGGTGCGCTTCCTGGTCGAGCGCGGCATTCCGGTGTGCGCCCACATCGGCCTGACGCCGCAGTTCGTGCACGCTTTCGGCGGCTTCAAGGTGCAGGGCAAGACCGACGCCGCGGCCGAGCAATTGAAGGCCGACGCCCTGGCCTTGCAGGCGGCGGGCGCCGCACTGGTGGTGCTGGAGGCGATTCCGGCCGCACTCGGCAAGGAAGTCACCGAACTGCTGTCGATTCCGACCATCGGCATCGGCGCCGGCCCGGACTGCTCCGGCCAGGTGCTGGTGATGCACGACCTGCTGGGCGTGTTCCCGGGCCGCAAGGCGCGCTTCGTGCGCAACTTCATGGATGGCCAGACCAGCATCGACGCCGCCGTGACGAGCTACGTGGCGGCGGTCAAGGACGGCAGCTTCCCGGCGCCGGAGCACTGCTTCTAAGGAGACGCCATGGACGGACCGGCGCCATCATCCACGACCCGTCTGTTCCTGGCCCTGTGGCCCGATCACGGGCTGCGCGATCTGCTGCTGCAGTGGCGCGACGCCTGTGGCTGGCCGCAGGGCGCCAGCCCCGTCCCGGCCGACAAGCTGCATGTGACGCTGCACTTCCTCGGCAGCCTGCCGAGCGAACGCCTGCCCGAACTGCTGGACGGTGTCGACGTGCCCTTCGAGCCCTTCCGTCTGGAACTTACCCACGCGACGCTGTGGCACAACGGGATCGCGGTGCTCGAGCCGGAGCGCACGCCGCCGGGGCTGGCCGCCCTGCATGCGCGTCTGTCGGAGGCGCTGGTGGCCCTCGGCCTGCAGCCGGAAGCGCGCCGCTACCGTCCGCACGTGACGCTGGCGCGCCGCGCAGGCGGCGCCACGCTGCCCGCACAAGGCGCGCCGGTAGCGTGGGACGTGCGCGGCTATGCGCTGCTCGCGTCAACGGACGGCGTCTACACGATCCTGCGCAGCTACGGCTAGGGTCCATCTGCATCGCATGCCGGCGCTGAACGCGCGGTCGGCCGAGCCGACCACCCTACGCAAATTCGCTATCCCGTGCCCGGCATCCGTCAGACAGCGCAGCGCCAGCCGAACTTATTTCGGGCGGTGCACGGCGCAGAGCTTGTTCCCGTCCGGATCGCGCACGTAGGCCAGGTACAGGCTTCCCATGCTGCCCTCGCGCAGGCCGGGCGGGTCTTCGCAGGTGCTGCCGCATCATGGAACTGCCGCACCTGCTCGGGCGAACTGCACTTGAAACCGATGGTGCCGCCGTTGGCGCAGCGCGCGGCGTCGCCATTGATCGGCTCCGAGACGCCGAAGCTGCCGCCCTCGTGCCGATAGAACAGGCGGGCTTGGCCGGTCGGCGCCTTGTTCTCGACGGGCTCTCCCACACCGAGCGTGCCCAGTACCGCGTTATAGAAACGCTTCGAGCGCGCGATATCGTTCGACCCTACCATGACGTGACTGAACATCCTTGTTCCTCCTGTGCGTTGCATGCGAATGGGGTGCTGCCGCCGCGAGTATAACCGGCTCTTTCGTTCGTGCCGGACGCCGCGGCGCGGCGCATGCAGACAGGGTGCATACCCATCTGAGTTCCCCCTCGGGAGGGGGCGGTAATCGCACGATGCCCATGCCAGAATGTTTCTCATCGGGCGAGGCATGTGACCGTCGCCACTCGACGAACCGAACGCTCTGGAGCACAGCATGGCCAACTACGAAACCGCAATCCAACAACTGTACGTCGCCTACTACAACCGCCCCGCCGATCCGGCCGGGCTGGCATACTGGCAGGGCGTCGTCGCATCCCAGGGCGGCGACACGGCCGCCGTCTCCGCCGCCTTCGCCTCCTCGGATGAATACGTGTCGGTCTACGGCGGCAAGGACAACCGCACCGTGGTCAACACCGTCTACCGCAACCTGTTCGGACGCGACGGCGAGCCGGCAGGCCTCGACTACTGGGCCAAGACGCTCGACGACCACCAGATCACGGTGGACGGCGTGGTCACCGCCATTGCAGGCGGCGCACAGGGCGCGGACCTGGTCGCCTTCCAGAACAAGGTCAAGTTTGCGACCGGCTTCACCGGCGTGCTGGACCTGCATCCCGAAAGCGCCGCCTACAACGGTAGCGACGCGCTGGCATTCGCCAAGCAGCTGACGTCGGCCGTCACCACCGACGCATCGCTGGCGACGGCGCTCGCCAGGCTGGACGCGTCGGCCGCGGACTTTGTCGCGGCGAGCAAGGCGCCGATCATGTTCACCCTGAGCGCCAATGCCGATAGCGGCCTTGCCTTCAAGGGCGGCGGCGGCGACGACGTCTACCACGCCAACGCCGCCACCTTCTCGGCCAACGACAGCATCGACGGCGGCGGCGGCCGCAACGCGCTGCTCGTCATGGACGAGGGCAGCTTACTTGCGGCCACCCCGCCGGCCGGGGCGACGCTGACCAATATCCAGGAACTCGTCATCGGCACGGGGGGCGCGGTCGGCAATGCCGGCGCCTACGACCTGTCGGCGTTCGCCGACCTGCAGCAGGTAGCCATCGATGCCGGCGGCGCCGTCAACGTCAAGGTCGGCGACAAGGTCGAGCTCAACGTCCAGACCAGCAGCGGCGCCATCACCACGCATGGCGGTCACACGGTGTACACCAGCGGCAACACCGCCGCAGCCACGTTCACCGGCAATGCGCTCACCACCGTCGGCCTGGCCAACACCAACCAGGCCGCGACCATCAACAACAGCACGGCGGACCACAGCCTGGCCCTGCACCTGAACGGCGTCGGCAACGGCGCGACGGTCACGGATAGCGCGGCCAGGACCCTCAACCTGAAGGTCGGCAGCGGGGAAGACGGCGCCGGATCAAACGTCAACCTGGCCGCCGCCAAGGCCACCGCACTGAATATCGACAACGCCAGCGTCCTCCAGCTGACCACCACCGCGCTGGCGGCGGACGACAAGCTGGCGGCCATGCGCCTGGCCAGCGCAGGCGAGTTCAGCGCCGACGTCTCGGGTATCGCCTCCCTGACGACCATCGACGCCTCGCAGTCGAGCGGTGCGAACACGCTCACCGTGGCCAGCGCGGCAGGCCTGGCGGTCAAGGGCGGCTCGGGCGTGGACAAGCTCACCATGCTCGGAGCCCTGGCGAATAACGCGGTGGTCGATCTCGGCGCCGGCAACGACCACTACGACTTCGTCCAGCTCGCCCTGAGCGGCGCCAAGGTCGACGGCGGCGCCGGCCTCGATACCATCGTGATCAAGGATGCCGCCCTGCTCGGCACCTCCGGCACCCCGGTCTACAGCAACTTCGAGACCCTCGACTTCTCGAGCGGCAAGGGCAGCTATGACCTCGACCGGGTCGGCAGCGTCACCACCCTGCATACCCACGCACGCCTGAACGGCCCGGTGAGCTTCACCAACGGCAGGGCCGACTCGACCATCGAGATGGTGAGCCAGGACCTCAACCTCGACCTCGCCGGCAAGCCGGCCGACCAGTTGGTGATCGGCGCCGACATCAAGTTCACCATGAAGGATGCCTCCGGCAGCAACGACAGGCTGAGCATCAGCATGACCGCGAACGACGCCGGCGCCGAAGGCAGGATCACCGGCCAGGTCCAGGCCAACACGGTCGAGACCAGCGGCATCGAGACGATTGCCCTCCATTCCACCGTCGACAAGCTCGAAGCCGACAACCCGGCCACGCCCGGCAACGAAGCCCGGGTCGCGGCCGACTACGTCAACAGCTTCTCCTACCTGCGCGCCGCGGGCAGCAAGACGCTCCAGGTGACGGGCGACGCCAGCGTGGACATCGCGCGGGTCTATTCGGACACGCTCACGACCATCGACGCCTCCGGCTCGAGCGGCAACATCTACATCGACGGCGTCGGCCGCAGCGCCGGCGCGGCCAAGACGGCGCTGACCTACATCGGCAGCCAGGGCGTCGACGTGTGCCAGGCCACCGATACCGGCGTGGTCTTCCAGGGCAACGCCGGCAAGGACGAGGTGCTGCTGTACCGTTACGAGCAGATCCAGGACGTCATCAAGTTCACCAAGGCCAGCGATTCGCAGCTGGTCTGGGCCACCCAGAACAGCAAGCAGGTCAGCGGCTTCGACACGGTCTTCGACTTCCAGGTCGGGGTGGACAAGATCGACCTGTCCGGCCTGCACCTGGCGGCCGGCGCCAACCGGGATGGCTTTGCCAGGCTTGCCGTGGCTTCGAACACCGACCACATCCTGCAATCGACGCTCAAGGATGGCGTCGGCGTGTTCAACGACAACGGCACCAACCGCTCGGTCGCCTTCGCCATGTGGGGCGCCAAGGATGGCTGGATGCTGGTGGACGTCAACGGCGACGGCAACTACACCAGCGACACCGACATGGTGTTCGCCATGTACGGCACCACGGGGGTGCCGACGATGAGCGACTTCATCTTCTGATCTTCCGCCAGTCGAAAAAAAACCGCCTGCGCATGCAGGCGGTTCGGGTTCGTGCGGAGGCGGCGATTACCAGCCGATGTCCTTGAACAGTTCCAGCGTCAGGTCGGTCGGCGCCGTGACCGAGTGGGTCAGGTCGGCATTGATCGACGGCTCCATCAGCTGGTTGCGGGTCGCGGTGGTGTTGTAGTGCGACACCGACGAACCCGGCTGGTAAGGATCAGGCGTGAACATCGTGATGCGGCGCTGCGCATCGGCGCCCGAGATCGCGCTCTTGGAACGCTCGAACTTGGCCACGGTACCGTTGGCATTGCCGTTCGGCTTGGTCAGGCTGGCGGCGATCAGGGCGCCGTCGGCCTGCGTCACGCGCAGCGACGGGATGGTGACCGACGGATCGGCGCCGCCCATGCCGGTGACCGGGCCCGGTGCGTTGTCGGCCACGATCACGCCGATCGCGCCGGCGTCCTGGGCGTTCTTGACCTTGACCGTGAAGCCGCAGGTGCCGCGGCTGACCAGGGCGATCTTGCGGCGCACCGCCTGGGTGTTGGCGGCGTTGAACGGCGTGCAGGCCGAGCCCGGGCTGTCCGCCTGCAGGGCGACCTGGGCGATCTGCCCGGTGAGCGGCGACTTGTCGATCGCGGGGCCGAACGCGGCTTCGCCCACCGCATACAGGTCGCCGCCCGGCGAACCGGCGCCGGCGCCGATCACGCGCAGCTGCGGCGTGGCCGTGAGCACCGACGGCACCGCCGCGGTCACGCGCGGGCCGGTCCAGGACAGGCCGGACGGCTTGAGCGACGATGCGGCACGTTCGGCATTGGTCATGTCGACCCACAGCTTGTTGGTCGTGTTGTCGAGCAGGTAGTGGTCCCAGGCCGACGGGTAGCCGGCAAGCTGGGAACCGCTGGCGCCATTGGTGAAGGTCTGGAAGCCCAGGCCGTGGCCCATTTCGTGCAGCAGGGTGGCGACGAAGTCGATGTTGCTGCCTTCGTTGGCGTCCAGGCCGAGGTAGAACGCGCTGCCGGCCAGGCAGTTCGACTTGCCCAGTTCGGAGTTGAACCTGGCGTTGATCTGCGGCCCCGGGGTATCCGAGATTTCGCTGCCGTACAGCTTGTTGGCCAGTGCGTACGAATACAGGGTGCCGGCCTTCGGCGCGCCGGGGAAGTCGGCGAACACCTGGGTGGCGCCGGCGCTGCCCAGCACGGCGCTGGTGGCGGTGCAGGACAGCGGAATGAACTGCGCGTTGATGACGATCGGCACCGAACTGGTCAGGGTGGCGCCCCAGATGTTGGCCGCGTGCTTGAACGCGATCAGGCGTTGCTCGCCGAGGGTGGTGCCGATGTTGCCGCCGACCGGCGTGGCCGGCGTCGTGTCGTTGAAGCCGACACCCGGCGCATTCAGGTTGTTGATCACGATCTGGGCAGCTGCCTGGGCCGAGCCCGACGCGCCGCATGCCAGGGCCAGGGCCGCGGCCACCAGGGTCAGGCTTGGGCGCTTATTGAACTTCATGCTGGTGCTCCTTCGATTGCGTGGACACTGGGCTGCTCAGGTTGGATTCGGCGGCGCTCTTGCCGTGGACGCATTCGCGTTCGAGCTTGCCGTCCGCGGTGCGGTGCACGACCGAGTACATGATCGACTCTTCGTCGACGTGGGCTGCCACGATGCCGTTCTGCTGCAGGCGCGCGACGCCGGTCGCCGGGGCACCGGCGGCCTGGCGCTCGGCCTTGCGTGCGGCCTGCGCAGCCTTGCGCTGCTCGTTCAATTCCTTGACTTCGGCGGCGGTGGCGTTGCGGAGCTTGCCGGTGACACGGTCCTTGGCAACGGTCTGGCCTTCCTGCCCGGCAGCGAAGGCCGAACCGGCGAGCGCCAGCGCCGCAATGGCGACGACGCTACGCAGTGTGAACACGGGAGTGTGCATGTTGTCTTGTCTCTCAGAGAAATGTACTTCGATCGGTGCATCTTTCTATCCCCGACGGTAGAGCCGGTTGGCAGGAACTATATCCTTGGAGACAATGAGACTGCTCAATAGTTGTTAAAAATATTGTATCGTTCTGCGTGTCGACATGCATATATTGTTCGGCTTCTCCTGTGAAAACACGAACTCTGACGCAGTTTTGCTGCGTTGTATTTTTCTCGCATGGGGGCCAGGCGCTTGCGAATGCGGTCGTCCGCGTGATACGGAGCGGAGCCCGGTCTACACGGACAATGTCTTGCGCATGCGCGCGTTACGCAGTGCGACACCGCGTACGACCGGGACCTGCTCGCTGTCGAGGCGAAAGCCGGCATGCCGGAAGAATGGCTGCGCAGTCAGGCTCACATCGGCACACAGTTCGCCGATCTCCAGGGACCGTGCCACCTCGTGCAGATGGCGCATCAGCGCCGCGCCGACACCCTGGCCGGCGTATTCGGCCGCCACGAAGAACTGGTCGATGTAGCCCGATGGCTGCAGGTCGGCGAAGCCGGCCGGGCGGCCGTCGACCTCGGCCACCCACGGACGGTTCGCACGGATGCGGGCGTTCCACTGCATGCGCCAGGCGGCGTCGGCGGCCGCCGGCGCCCATGCCTCGATCTGCTCGGACGTGTAGTCGCGGCTGGCCAGGCCGCGCACGGAAGACTGGAAGACGGCCAGTAATGCGTCTTCTTCGCCGCTGGCGACAGGACGGATGTGCATGGTATCGATCCCAAAACGCATGATTATCCTACGGCCGCCCCCCGGCGATGCCGGCGCCCGTCGCGGTCGCGATCCCGGCAGCGATCGGTGCTGTCATGCATACAACAATCGGGCGCTTCTGCCGTATGCGGCTTGCCAAGAAGTTGCTAAACTTCATCTACTTCAGTACGAGAACATCATGGACAAGTCCGCTGCCATCCTCATCGTCGACGATTACCTCCTGATCCGCACCCACGTGCGCCAGGTGCTGGCGGAACTCGGCTTCCTGAACGTGTTCCAGGCCGATAACGGCAAGACTGCGCAAGACCTCATGCGCAAGCAGCAGATCGACATCGTGGTCGGCGACTGGGGCATGCCGGTCATGAGCGGCATCGACCTGCTCAAGTGGATGCGCACCGATCACCGCTACACCGGCACGCCGTTCATGATGCTCACTGCGGAAGCCAACCCGCAGTCGGTGCGCACTGCGCTGCAGGCCGGCGTGAACGCGTACATGATCAAGCCCTTCACGGTGCACAGCTTCGCCTGCAAGTTCATGGGCATGCTGGGCGTGCCACTGGAGAGCGCACCCGGCCCGTTCGCGCGCCCGCATTCGGCGGCGCCCGCGCCAGCCCCGACGCCGGCGCCGGCTGCGGCCCCCGCGCCCGCCCTGCTGCCCGAATCGAACGTGATCGGCCTGGATGCGCCGATCGCCGAGCGGGTGAAAAAATCGACGGTGCTGATCGTGGACGACATCCCCACCAACATCGAGGTGCTGGCCGGCGTGCTGAAGGACGAGTATGCGATCAAGGTGGCGATCAGCGGCAGGAAGGCGCTCGAGATCGCGGATGCCTTCCACATCGACCTGATCCTGCTCGACATCATGATGCCGGTCATGGACGGCTTCGAGACCTGCCGCCGGCTGAAGGCCAATCCGAAGACGGCGCACATCCCGATCATCTTCCTGTCGGCGCGCGACGGCACCGAGGACGTGGTCGCCGGCCTGCGCCTGGGCGCGGTGGACTACGTGTCCAAGCCGGCCGATCCGACCATCCTGAAGGCGCGCCTGTCGGCGCACCTGCTGCTGGCCACCGCCATGCAGGACGTCAAGCGCCAGAACGAACTGCTGATCGAGAACGCGCGCCTGCGCGAGGACGTCGAGCGCATCACGCGCCACGACCTCAAAAGCCCGATCGCCGTGGCCCTGCACGGCAGTCAGGCGCTGCTGGCCGGCCCGCTCACGCAAGCTCAGCGCGAGCAGGCGCACATGATCGAGACCGCGGCCGAGAACGCGCTCGAGATGATCAACCGCAGCCTCGACGTCTACAAGATGGAACAAGGCAGCTACCAGCCGGCGCTGCAAGCCTTCGACCTGGGCGAGATGCTGGCCCGGGTTTGCCAGCAGATGCGCTTTGCCTTCGACGGCGACGAGGTCCAGGTCGCCTACGACAAACCGGAGGGCGTCACCTGCCTGGGTGAGCCGCTGCTGTGCTACTCGCTGTTCAACAACGTGCTGAAGAACGCGATCGAGGCCTCGCCCCCGGGCGGCCGGGTCAGCGTGGGCATCGCGCCGGGCTACGGCAAGCTGCACGTCACGATCGACAACGCCGGCGAGGTGCCGCCGGCGGCGCGCGAGCGCTTCTTCGAGAAGTACGCCCCATCGGGCAAGATCGGCGGCAACGGCCTGGGCACCTACTCGGTCCGCCTGATGGCCGAAGTGCAGGGCGGCAGCGCGAGCATGGACACCGGCCATGGCCGCACCCGGCTGACCATCACCCTGCCCTGCCCCTGAGGGGCGATCGGCGATGCGCCTCGTGGCCGGCGCCGCATTTCCGCATTCAGGATCGCGAATCCCGCAATTCGTGACATGGCCGGCCCATCCCACCCCGAGCAGGGCGATACTCGCGCCATGAACACAGCAACTTCCACACCGGTCCGCCTTTCCCTCATGTGGCGCATCTACATCGCCAGCTGGGCGATCTACGGGGTGTTCCTGTCCTTCGCAGACCAGCTGGACAGGCTCGCCGACGGCCGCTTCGACGGGCCGCGCTGGCTGCTGACCTTCGCCAGCCTGCTTCCCTCCGCCACCCTGCTGGCGCTGGCCTGGCCGCTGAGCGGCTTGTTCGAACGCCGCGGCTACCGCTTCCCCAGCATGATCGGCCTGCACATCGTGACTGCGTTTGCCTTCTCGATCGTCTCGCAGATGCCGTTCTGGATCATGTTCAGCATCGCCAGGCCGATCAGCTGGTACGTGTGGCCACTGCTCTACCACGTCATGACCTACCTGCTCGGCGCCGGCATCTTCCACCTGATCCGCGCCTACGAGGCGGCGCACCGCCAGGCGCTGGCGATGAAGGAAGCGCAGAACCTCGTGATCGCCTCGGAGCTGAGCGCCCTGCGCAACAAGCTCAATCCGCACTTCCTGTTCAACACCCTGCACTCGATCATCGCGCTCACCCAGCGCAACCCGGCCGCCGCCGAGACCGCGCTGTTCCAGTTCTCGGACATGCTGCGCTACGTGCTCGACACCGAACGCGGCGGCAGCGACCGCGTCACGCTCGATGCCGAACTCGATTTCGTGCGCGACTACCTCGAGCTGGAGCAGTTGCGCCTGGGCGAACGGCTGCACGTCGACTGGGATCTCGACCCGGACGCCGGCGACCATCCGCTGCCGGCCCTGTCGCTGCAACCGCTGGTCGAGAACAGCATCAAGCACGCCTTCAACCCGCACAGCCGGCCGGGCATCCTGTGCATCCGCACCCGGCGCGACCCCGCCAGCGGCGCATTGACCATGAGCGTGCGCGACAGCGGCCCGGGCGCCGACCCGGCGCTGATCGCCACCTCATCCGGCCTGGGCCTGCGCACCGTCGAGCGGCGCCTGCAGCTGGACTACGGCAGCCGCGCCGCGCTGCGCGTGCAGTGCGCGCCGGGCCAGGGTTTCTGCGTGTCGGTGACCATTCCCGCCCACCTGACTGCACCCGAGGAAAGCTACGCATGAACACCAAGACCGCCTTTTTCGCCGAAGACGAACCGCTGGCGCGCGACGTGCTGCGCGACGCCATCTACGGCCATCCCGGCTTGCGCCTGGTGGGCGAGGCGGCCGACGGCGCCGAAGCCCTGGTCCGGATCACGCGCCTGCGGCCCGAGGTCGTGTTCATGGACATCCAGATGCCGGAAATGAGCGGCCTGGACGTGCTGCGCCGGCTCGACTACCTGCCGCAGATCGTGTTCACCACCGCCTACGACCAGTACGCGGTGACGGCCTTCGAACTGCACGCGGTCGATTACCTGCTCAAGCCCTTCACGCAGGCGCGCTTCGCGGCGGCGGTGGCGCGCCTGCTCGACGGGACGGCCCAGGCACGGGACACGCTCGACAGCGCCCTGACGCATGCGAAGAACGGGCCCCCGGCGCGGCTGGAACGGATCCTGGTGCGCGACCGCGGCCGCATCTTCCCGCTCGCGCTCGATGAGATCGCATACATGAAGGCCGATTCCAAGTACACGGTGATCGCGGCGCGTGGCCAGACCTTCCTGGTCCGCATCGGCATCTCCGACCTGGAGGCCCAGCTCGACCCGGCGCGCTTCGTGCGCATCCACCGCTCGGCCCTGGTCAACCTCGACTTCGTCGACTCGATGCGCGCGGACGACCAGTCGCAGCTGCAGATCCACATGCGCGACGGAACGGTGCTGGGGGCGAACCGGGACGCCTCGAAAATCCTGCGCGACATGGCGATCTGAGGGCGGCCCGGTCAGCCGACCTGGATCCAGGTCGTCTTGAGTTCCGTGTACTTGTCGAAGGCATGCAGCGACTTGTCACGCCCGTTGCCCGACTGCTTGTAGCCGCCGAAGGGCACCGTGATGTCGTCGTTGTCGTACTGGTTGACGTGCACCGTGCCCGCGCGCAGGGCGCGGGAGGTGCGGATCGCCTTGCCCATGTCGGCGGTCCAGACGGCCGCCGCCAGCCCGTAGGGCGTGGCGTTGGCCTGGCGCACCGCCTCGTCCAGATCGGTAAACGAGAGCACCGACAGCACCGGGCCGAAGATTTCTTCGCGCGCGATGCGCATGCCGGGGTCGACGCCGTCGAACAGGGTCGGCTCGATGTACAGGCCGCCGCTGTCCTGGCGCGCCGCCTTGCCGCCGGCCAGCAGGCGCGCACCGGCGGCCTTGCCGTCCTCGATATAGCCGAGCACCGTCTGCATCTGGAGCGGGTCGACGATGGCCCCCATCACCGTCGCTTCATCCAGCGGGTCGCCCGGCGCATAGCGCCCCATCCGCGCCAACGCTTTTTCCAGGAAGGCGTCCTTGACCGCGGCCTCGACGAACAGGCGCGAGGGCGCGTTGCAGCTTTCGCCCTGGTTGAAGTAGATCGATCCGATCGCGCCGTCCACGGCGGCATCGAGGTCGGGACAGTCGGCGCAGACGATGTTGGCCGATTTGCCGCCCAGTTCGGTCCAGGCGCGCTTCAGGTTCGATTGCCCGGCCATCTGCAGGATCTGCTTGCCGACCCGGGTCGAGCCGGTGAAGGCGATGCAATCGACGTCCATGTGCAGGCCGAGCGCGCTGCCGACCTCGTTGCCATGGCCGGGCAGCACGTTGAACACGCCGGGCGGCACCCCCGCCTCCAGGGCCAGCTCGGCCAGGCGCAGCGCGCTCAGGGGCGCTTTCTCGGACGGTTTCAGGACCAGGCTGTTGCCGGCGGCGAGCGCCGGGCCGATCTTCCAGGCCGCCATCAGCATCGGGTAGTTCCAGGGAATGACGGCCGCCACCACGCCGACCGGCTCGCGCGTGATCAGGGCCAGGCTGTCCGCGCCGGTGGGCGCGACCTGGTCGTAGAGCTTGTCGATCGCTTCGCCGTACCAGCGGATGCAGTTCTGGGCCAGCTGCACGTCCACGCTCAGGCTGTAGCGGATCGGCTTGCCCATGTCGAGGGTTTCCAGCAGCGCCAGCTCGTCGCGGTGCGCCAGCATCAGGTCGGCGAAGCGGATCAGGACGCGCTTGCGCGCGGCGGGCGCCATGCCGGCCCAGCGGCGGTCCTCGAAGGCGGCGCGGGCGCTGGCGACGGCGGCATCGGCATCGGGCGCGTCGCAGCGCGCCACCTCGGCCAGCTTGCGGCCGTCGACCGGGGACAGGCAGTCGAAGCGGGCGCCGGCGCGGGCATCGACCCGGAATCCGTCAATGACAGCGCGGCCGTCGATGGCCAGGCTTGCGGCCCGGTCGTGCCAGGATGTGGTGGAGATGCGGCTGTCCGACATGTCAGTTTTCCTTTCCAGTTGAGCAACACTCGATGGCAAATCCTGGCAAAGTTGATCCAAGCGCCAGATCTGCCTTTATAATCGCGGATTTTCCGCCCGATAACTTTCTTCTTCCGGAATCCCACCGCATGAACACCACTTTGATCGTTTTCGTCGCGCTTTACCTGCTCGGGACGCTGGGACTCGGGATGTGGGCGGGCACGCGGATCAAGAATACCAGCGACTTCGCCGTGGCCGGCCGCAGCCTGCCCCTGATCATGGTCATCACCACCACCTTCGCGACCTGGTTCGGCGCCGAGACCGTGATGGGCGTGCCGGCCAAGTTCGTGCAGGGCGGCCTGAACGCCATCATCGAGGACCCGTTCGGGGCCGGCATGTGCCTGATCCTGGTCGGCCTGTTTTTCGCCTCGAAGCTGTATAAACTGAACCTGCTGACCATCGGCGACTATTACCGCCAGCGCTACGGCAGGGGCATCGAGGTCTTCTGCTCGGTGGCGATCATCCTCAGCTACCTGGGCTGGGTGGCGGCGCAGATCACCGCGCTGGGCCTGGTGTTCACGGTGCTCACCAATGGCGCGATGGCCCCGGCCACCGGCATGGTGATCGGCACCCTGGCCGTCCTGATCTACG
Source organism: Massilia sp. UMI-21 (assembly GCA_015277795.1). NCBI lineage: Bacteria > Pseudomonadati > Pseudomonadota > Betaproteobacteria > Burkholderiales > Oxalobacteraceae > Massilia > Massilia sp. UMI-21. The sequence continues at coordinate 5,054,482 of CP063848.1, forward strand.
TGGTGGTGGGCGGCTTCCTGGCGGTGGCGATCACCGACTTCATCCAGATGATCGTGCTGGTGGTCGGCATGACCATCATCGCCTTCTTCGCGGCCGACCTGGCCGGCGGCCCGGACAAGGTGCTGGCGATGGCGCAGCAGGCCGACCTGTGGCGCGTGCTGCCGGAGCCGAGCTTCACCGACATCATGTTCTTCATCGGCGCGGCCGTCACCATGATGTTCGGCTCGATTCCACAGCAGGACGTGTTCCAGCGCGTGATGTCGGCCAAGGATGCGCCGACCGCGCGCACCGGCGCCGTGATCGGCGGCGCCAGCTACATCCTGTTCGCCTTCGTGCCGATGTTCATCGTCGCCGCGGCGGTGGTGGTGATGGGCGGCTCGGCCATGGAGATCGCCAAGAACGACTACCAGCGCCTGCTGCCGACCTTCATCATGACCAAGATGCCCCTGGTGATGCAGATCCTGTTCTTCGGCGCCCTGCTGTCGGCGATCAAGAGCACTTCCTCGGCCACCCTGCTGGCGCCGTCGACCAGCTTCGTCGAGAACATCCTGCTGAACCTGAAGCCCGGCATGGGCGACCGCCAGAAGCTGGCCGCGATGCGCCTGACCATCGTGATCTTCGCGGCCATGGTGCTGATCTATGCGATCGCGATGGAAGGCACCTCGATCTACGAACTGGTGTCGAGCGCCTACCAGGTGACCCTGGTCGGCGCCTTCGTGCCGCTGGTGATGGGCCTGTACTGGAAGCGCGCGACCACCCAGGGCGCGATCGTGTCGATCGGCGCGGGCATCCTGGTGTGGCTCCTGTTCTTCGAAGGCGTGACCACCTGGGGCGAGCACTTCCCGGGCCAGCTGGCCGGACTGCTGGCAGCCTTTATCGGCATGTTCGCGGGCTCGCTGGCGCCGCAGGTGTTCAGGAATGGCGGTGTGCCGACCGAGCATATCGTGGGGGCGAAGGCCTGAGCCGGCACGACGCAACGGAATTGGATCCCCGCCTGCGCGGGGATGACGGTCTTTGGGGTAATGGTCGGAACCCAGGTTCACAGCGCGCCACCGGCGCTTAATCCATCCAGCCGCGCCGTACCACCTCTTCCAGCGTCAGATCCAGGCAGTACGCAATCCGCTCGAGCATCTCGTCGATCTGCGCCGTCGTGATCGACAGCGGGGGCGCGACGATCATGCGGTCGCCGACCGCGCGCATGATGACGCCGTTGTCGAACATGTGCTGGCGGCAGACCATCCCCACCGCGTGCTCCGCCGGGAAGGCTTCGCAGTCGTGCACGGTGGCCCCCTTGCGCCGCACCAGGTTCAGCCCCGCCGCCAGGCCGCAGGTCTCGGCATGGCCCACCAGCGGATGCGCTGCCAGCGCGGCGAAGCAGGCTTTCAGGTGCGGGCCGGTCTCCAGCGCCACGCGCTCGACCAGGCCTTCGGTCTCGATGATGCGCAGGTTCTCCAGCGCCGCCGCGCAGGCGGCCGGGTGGCCCGAATAAGTGAAGCCGTGGTTGAAGTCGCCGCCCTTGTCGATCAGGGTGTGCGCCACGCGCCCGCCCACCAGCACCCCGCCCAGCGGCACGTAGCCCGAGGTGACGCCCTTGGCGAAGGCGATCAGGTCGGGCTGGAAGCCCATCAGCTCGCAGCCGAACCAGTTGCCCAGGCGCCCGAAGCCGCAGATCACTTCGTCGGACACCAGCAGGATGTCGTACTTGTTGCAGATGCGCTGGATTTCCGGCCAATAGGTCCCAGGCGGGATGATGACGCCGCCCGCGCCCTGCACCGGCTCGCCGATGAAGGCCGCCACCCGCTCCGGGCCGACTTCGAGGATCTTCGCTTCCAGCCAGCCGGCGGCCAGCAGGCCGAACTCGGCTTCGCTCATGCCGCGCCCGCTTTCCGCATAATGCGGCTGGCCGATATGGACGATGCCGGGAATCGGCAAGCCGCCCTGCGCGTGCATGCCCGCCATGCCGCCCAGCGAGGCCCCGGCCATGGTACTGCCGTGGTAGGCGTTGTGGCGGCTGATGATCACGTCGCGGCCGGGCTGCCCGGCCAGCTGCCAGTAGCGCCGCACCATGCGCACGATGGTGTCGTTCGCTTCCGAGCCGCTGCCGGTGAAGAACACGTGCTGGAACTGCGGCGGCGCGAGCCGCGCCAGCAGTGTCGCCAGCTTCACCGCCGGCACGTTGGTGGTGTTGAAGAAGCTGTTATAGAAGGGCAGCTGCAGCATCTGGGCATGCACCGCGTCGGCGATGCTGGCGCGACCGTAGCCCGCGTTCACGCACCACAGGCCGGCCATGCCGTCGATGATTTTCTTGCCTTCCGAATCCCACAGGTAGACGCCGTCGGCGCGTACGATCACGCGCGCGCCGCGCTCCCTCAGCGCGGCATGGTCGGTGAACGGGTGCAGGAAGTGCGCGCTGTCGAGCCGCTGCAGTTCCTGGGTGTCATAGCTTTCCTGATGGGTCTGTTGTGCCTCGGGTGCGGTGACGCGCAACGAGGCGACCGGGGTATTGGTGGTCATGACTGGCTCCCATGTATGTGGACCCCAGTCAGACGTGCAGCAGCAGGTGCTCGCGCTCCCACGGACTGATGACACGCATGAATTCCTGGTGCTCGAGGTCCTTTACTGCAGAGTACACGTCAATGAAGCGTTCGCCAAGGACCTCGCGCAGGCGGTCTTCGCGGCGCAACAGGGTGATGGCCTCGGACAGGCCCTGCGGCAGCTCCACCGGCATGTCGTAGGCGCTGACGTCGACCATCTCGCCCGGCTCGACCGCGTCCAGCATGCCCAGGTAGCCGCAGGCCAGCGTGACGGCCAGCGCAAGATAGGGATTGGCGTCGGCGCCGATCACGCGGTTCTCGACGCGCCGGTCCTGCGCGCCCGACACCGGCACCCGGAAGCCCACCGTGCGGTTGTCCATGCCCCACTGCAGGTTGATCGGCGCGGCCGAATGGCGCACGATGCGGCGGTAGGAATTGACATAAGGCGCGATGATCGCCATCGCCGATGGCATGTAGCGCTGCAGGCCGCCGATGTAGTGGCGGAAGGCCGGCGCCGCGGTGCCGTCGGGGTTGCTGAAGATATTGCGGCCGCTCTTCGCGTCGACCACGCTCTGGTGCACGTGCATCGCCGAGCCGGGTTCGTCGGCCATGGGCTTGGCCATGAAGGTGGCGTACATCTCGTGCTTGAGCGCGGCCTCGCGCAGGGTGCGCTTGAAGTAAAACACCTTGTCGGCCAGGCTGAGCGGGTCGCCATGCAGGAAGTTGATCTCCATCTGGCCGGCGCCGATCTCGTGGATGAGCGTATCGACGTCGAGGTTCATCATCTCGCAGTAGTCGTAGATGTCCTCGAACAGCGGGTCGAATTCGTTGACGGCGTCGATGCTGTAGACCTGGCGGCTGGTCTCGGCGCGGCCGCTGCGGCCCACCGGCGAGGACAGCGGCAGGTTGGGATCGATGTTCTTGGCGGTGAGGTAGAACTCGAGTTCCGGCGCCACCACCGGTGTCCAGCCGCGTTCGGCATAGAGCCCGAGCACGCGGCGCAGCACGCTGCGCGGCGCGTAGTCGACCAGGCTGCCGTCCGAGAAGTAGCAGTCGTGGATGACCTGGGCGGTGGGATCGACCGCCCAGGGCACCATGGTGATGGTGGTGGGGTCGGCCTTGAGGATCATGTCGCGGTCGGTGGCCGCGATGGCGCGGTTATAGGATTCGTCGCGCTCGGGCGTATTGCCGGTGACCGTCATGCCCAGCACCACTTCGGGGATGCGCATGCCGCGGTCTTCGGTGAACTTGGCGCGGGGCAGGATCTTTCCACGGGCAACGCCGGTCAGGTCGGGGACCAGGCACTCGATTTCGGTGGCCCGCTTTGCGTTGAGCCACTCCTCCATGTCGGTGTAAGAAAAATTGTCGCGGATTGCCATGATTGCCTCACTGTCTGTGTCGATATCGGGCGCAAGACCGGCGACGGCCGGCGGCGCTGCTCACTTCAGGCAGGGAAGCTAGGGAACCGCACTGGTCACCCAGTAATAGGCCATCCCGGGGGTGTACGTGTTCATGCACTGCTCCGCAGCCGGGTGTGCAGTTGGGCCTGTTTTTGCGCCTGGTATTCGCGGCAGGCCTTGCCGAAGGCGCCGAACATCTTCATCGAATACGGGTTGTGCTGGATGCGCCACTCGGGGTGCCACTGCACCGCCAGCGCGAAGCCGGGCGCGGCAGGCACCGAGAAGGCTTCGACCAGCCCATCTTCCGCGACTGCTTCGACGCGCAAGCCGGGGGCGAGCTCGTTGACGCCCTGGCCGTGCAGCGAGTTCACCGGAATCTCGGACTGCCCCAGCATGGCCTCGAGGCAGCCGCCGGGACAGAGTGTGACGTTGTGGGCGTCGCCGTACTGCTCGTCCATGCCGAGTTCGGGATTCTCGCGGTGGTCGAACTTGCCGGCCACGGTCTGCACCGCCTGGTGCAGGCTGCCGCCAAGGGCCACGTTCATCTCCTGGAAGCCGCGGCAGATCGCGATGATCGGGATGCCGCGCTTGACCGCCTCGCGGACCAGGGGCAGCGTGGTCAGGTCGCGCGCCGGGTCCTGCGGCAGCGACGGGTCGAGCACTTCCTCGGAATAGTAGCTGGGGTGCACGTTCGAGGCCGAGCCGGTCAGCATGATGCCGTCGCACAGGGCCAGCACCGTTTCCAGGTCGAGCGCTTCGCCCAGCGAGGGCAGGATCATGGGCGCACAATCGGCGCCGAGGTCGACGGCGTCGACATACTTGTACTGGGCCGCGTGATAAGGATGTTCGCCGAAATCACGCGTGCACGCGGGGACGATGACGATGGGGCGCATGGTCTCTACCTTGTCGTGAAGCGCACGAACCGATGATAGGAGCATTCTGGTTCGGGCGCGAGTGGCCAATGATGTAGATCAGCTGCACAGTGAATCCATGCAAAGTCAACTGCGCCAGATCAATGGCGCGGCCGGAATGTGTTTCCTTCCTGCTAATCTGCCGAGGGCGAGCGCCTACCTACCGGATAGGGTCTCGAAAAATCCCATAGCAAAAGCTTAACGGTAACTCGGGAAGCATGCCAACACGTTAAGGCAGGCGCATGCGGTGAAATATTATTTCATACCAGCTAGCTCCATGAAATTTTATTTCACCGCAGAAATCAATGCCGGCGTCCTCAGTGCGGTTTCAGCGTGGCCAGGGCCGCCTCCAGCACGGTATCGCGGCCGCGGCGCAGGTCGGCCACGGTCGGCGCTGCCCTGACGGTCGGCTGGATGCCGTGGCCGACCCAGGCGCGCCCGTCCGGGTAGGTATCGGCCTTGGTGCAGATGCGCGCCATGCCGCCGCCCGGCAGTTGCACGAGCAGCGGCTGGCCGGTGCTGCCGCCGGTTGCCGCGCCGACGATCGGACCGCGGTGCATGCCCTCATAGGCCACCATGAAGTCTTCCGCCGCCGAATACGTGCCGGCGGAGGTCAGGACCGCCACCGGCCCGCGGAAGTGGCGCTTGCCGTCGGGCTGGTGCTCACGGGCCTCGCCGTCGAAGTCCGGCATCGGCCGCTTCCAGGCGCGGTAGGTCGGGAGGTACTGGCGGGTCGACCATTTGCTGGTGGCGAAAGGCTTGTCGGTCAGCGCCGCCAGCACGCGGTAGCCTTCGCTGGAATTGCCGCCGCCGTTGTTGCGCAGGTCGATGACCAGGGCCGCGCTCGACGCGATCTGCCCGAAGGCGGCCAGGAAGCCGTCGGCGGCCTTGCTGTCGCCGAAGCCGTTCAGCGCCACATAGGCCACATTGCCCGGCAGCTTGCGCAGCTCGAAGGGCTGGCGGCGCGCGGCGACCGCCTGGCCGAAGCTCGCCCAGTCGACGCGGCGCACCTCGGCCTCGAAGGCCCGGCCCCGGGCGTCGCGCAGGCCCAGGCGCGGCGCCTTGTCGACCGACCCCATCAGGAACTGGAATCCGTACACGCGTTGTTCCAGGTCTTGCGGGGTGGAGGCGCTCACATAGGGTGCGACCGCGCGTTCGGCATAGGCAATGGCCGGCTCGCCGTCCACCGCGACGATCTCGACGCCGGGGGCCACGCCGCGCGCCAGCAGCGCCGGATCGAATACCTCGCGCACCAGCACCCTGCCCTCGACCAGGTGGGTCGTCAGGAGCGGGCGCGCCATCGCGCTGTCGCGCAGTTCCTGGCCTGGATAGACGTTGGTGTGGCCGTCCTGCAGCTTCGCGCACAGTGCCATCAGCACCCGGTAGTACTCGGCGGTGGACGTGGTGGCGCGCACCTTCGGGATGGTCTCGAGGTAGAGCCGGTCCCAGTCGAGCGCCTTGAGCTTGTCGACGTAGACGAAGTTGTACTTCACTTCGGACCAGAACTTCGACAGCCCGGCGATCTTTTCGTCTTCGCTCAGGTTCTCGCGGTAGGGCGAGGCGAGCGCGGGCGAGTCGAACAGGCGCGCTTCGAAGTCGGCGCTGCCCGGCGTGACGTCTTGGGCGCAGGCGGCGCCGGACAGGGCCGCGAGGGCCGCGGCTGCCAGGATCGTGGTCGAGATAGTGCGATGTAGCATGGATTCTTCCTTGTTATCTGAGTGTCCAGATTCTACGAACAAGCGCACTGTTTAAAAAAGTCGCATGCGATAGTCGGCAGAAAAACCGGGACAGGCTGCACGAAACACGCCCGCCCTCCCCTGAGACCACCTGTTGTTCAATTTCTACAGGGAAACAGGTGTTGCTTGCAGCGTAGGATTAGTCCTACTAAACTGGTCAACTATTTACCAGTTTTACTTGCCGCGATGCTCGCGACTACGTAAAGGCTTGCGCAAGCCTGGTGCAGAGGATGCACCCGTATTTCCGCGTCCCCACCGGTTTCCCACGAGAGACAAATGAAAAATCTAAACATTGGCCAGCGTCTGGCCTTCGGCTTTGGCATCCTGCTGGCGATCCTGGTCGTCATCCTTGGCATGGGCCTGTACAACATGTCAACCTTGAACACGCTGATCGCAAAAGTGGTCGACGTGAATAATGTGCGTCTCGACAGCGCGAACGACATGCGCGATGCGCAGCGCCGCATTGCGATTGGCGTACGCGACCTCATCCTGACAACCGATCAAGCCGGCATCGCCGCCACGGACAAGCGCATCGAGGCCGCATGGAAGGACTACGACAGCGCCGCCACCCTGCTCGAGCAGATGGTGACCCGGGCCGAAACCAAGGCCGTGCTGGCGCGCATCGGCAGCACGCGCGCGACCGCTTCCGCGTTGATCGATCAAACCAGGGAGTTGGGACGTGCAAACAGCGCCGAGGAAGGCCATGTCCTGCTGGTATCGAAGGTCATCCCGGCCGCCGCTGCCTGGCAAGACGCGATCGCCGAAGTGATCCAGATCCAGAAATCGCGCAACCAGGAAGACCATGCGGCAGCCCAGCAACAGTATGAACAGGCGCGCCTGTGGCTGAGCGCCGTGGGCGTGGCCGCGCTGCTGGTGGCGGCAGCCACCGGCTGGGCCATCACGCGTTCGATCACCAGGCCGATAACGCGCGCCGTCGAGGTGGCGCGCACCGTGGCGGCAGGCGACCTGACCAGCAACATCGAGGTCAGCTCGACCGACGAAACCGGGCAATTGCTGGCTGCCCTGAAGGAAATGAATACCAGCCTGCGCAAGATCGTCGGCCAGGTACGCAGCGGCACCGATACGATCACGACCGCGTCGTCCGAAATCGCAATGGGCAACCTCGATCTGTCCGCGCGCACCGAACAGCAGGCCGGCTCCCTGGAGGAAACCGCCTCCTCGATGGAAGAACTGACCAGCACCGTGCGCCAGAATGCCGACAATGCGCAGCAGGCCAATCAGATGGCGATGACGGCATCGGATGTGGCCAAACGCGGCGGCACGGTGATTGCCGATGTCGTGACCACGATGGCCGCGATCAAGGAATCCGCGGACCAGATCGTCGACATCATCGGTGTCATCGACGGCATTGCCTTCCAGACCAACATCCTCGCCCTGAACGCGGCGGTGGAAGCAGCCCGGGCCGGAGAGCAGGGCCGCGGTTTCGCGGTGGTGGCCTCCGAGGTGCGTACGCTCGCCCAGCGCTCGGCCAACGCGGCAAAGGAGATCAAGGCGCTGATCGACACCTCGGTGGCGAATGTCGGCGAAGGCAGCCGCCAGGTCGCCCAGGCGGGATCGACGATGGACGAGATCGTCACCAGCGTGGCGCGCGTGACCGACATCATGGGCGAGATCACGATGGCCAGCCGCGAGCAGGAAACCGGCATCGGCCAGATCAACCAGGCCGTCAGCGAAATGGATACGGTGACGCAGCAGAACGCGGCGCTGGTGGAAGAAGCGGCGGCGGCGGCGCAATCGCTGCAGGAGCAGGCAATCGGCCTGGCGGATGTGGTGAGCGTGTTCCGCCTCGACAGCGGCGCGGGGAAGACGCGCCAGCCTGACCCCGACATGCGGCAAGCGCCACGCGCCGCGCTGGCGCTGGCATAGAAACACCTTCACGCCAGGCGCTCAGCGCGCACCGGCGCCAGGCTACTTCTTGTACTGGTCGTATTTCCTGGCGTCGCCGCGCACCTGCTCGGCCGGATACTTCGCGCGGTTGAGCACCATCTTCTCCTGCACCGCGGCGAACAGGTCGACGTCGAGCTTGTCGGCCAGGCGCACCAGGTAGACCAGCACGTCGGCCATCTCGTGCCTGACCTCGAGGCGCCTGGCTTCGCCAAGCTCCTCGGGCCGGCCATGCTGCAGCCACTGGAAGTGCTCGAGCAGCTCGGCCGCCTCGACGCTCAGGGCCGAGGCCAGGTTCTTGGGGGTGTGGAACTGGTCCCAGTCGCGCTCGTCCACGAAGGCGCGGACGATTTCGCGCAACCGGGCCAGATCACTGTCCGCGGCGCTCTTCGCGGACATGTTCCCCATCCAGGTAACCTTGCAGCACGCGCGCGTGCTTCGGGGCGATCTCGTCGAAGCTGCTGACGGTGATGCCGAGGTCGCGCAGCAGGCCGTCGTGCACGCCGTAGACCCAGCTGTGGATGGTCAGCGGCTGGCCGCGTTCCCAGGCGTCGCGCACGATGGTGGTCTGCGCCACGTTGATCACCTGCTCGGCCACGTTCAGCTCCACCAGGCGGTTCACCGCCTGGCGGCCGACCACGTTGCCGAGGTACTTGCCGTGCTTGTCGCGCACGTCGCGCACGTGGCCGAGCCAGTTGTCGGCCATGCCCACGCGCGCGCCGGTCAGGGCCGCGCCCACGCCCGAGCAGCCGTAGTGGCCGCAGATGATGATGTGCTTGACCTTCAGCACGTCGATCGCGAACTGCAGCACGCTCAGGCAGTTCAGGTCGGAGTGCACCACCACGTTGGCGATGTTCCGGTGCACGAACAGTTCGCCCGGCGCCATTCCCAGCAGTTCGTTGGCCGGCACGCGGCTGTCGGAGCAGCCGATCCACAGGTATTCCGGGGCCTGCTGTTCCGACAGCGCCTTGAAGAAGTTCGGGTCTTCGGCCACCATCGAGGCGGCCCATGCGCGGTTGCGTGCGAAGAGGTCTTCCGCGCTCACACCGTTGGTCTTGTTATCCATTGTTTTTTCCCTGGTTGATGCGTGCTGAATGGGCAGCAGTATACCAGCAGGGCGAAAAAAAACCGCTGCCGGCTTACGCCAGGCAGCGGTTTTCCCGAGGCGGCTTCTTATTCGAAGAAGTCCTTGACCTTGTCCATCCAGCCCTTGCTCTGCGGGCTGTGCTTGGCCCCGCCCTCGCTGGTCGAGCGCTCGAACTCGCGCAGCAGTTCCTTCTGCTTGTCGGTCAGCTTGACCGGGGTTTCGACGATCACATGGCAGAACAGGTCGCCGGTGTAGCCCGAACGAACGCCCTTGATGCCCTTGCCCTTGAGGCGGAAGGTCTTGCCGGTCTGGGTGCCTTCCGGCACCGTGAACGACACCTTGCCGGTCAGCGTCGGCACCTCGATCTCGCCGCCCAGCGCAGCCTTGGCGAAGGAGATCGGCATTTCGCAATGCAGGTCGTCGCCCTCGCGCTGGAATACCTGGTGCGGCTTGATGTGGATCTCCACATACAGGTCGCCCGGCGGCCCGCCATTGGTGCCCGGCTCGCCGTTGCCGGACGAGCGGATCCGCATGCCGTTGTCGATACCGGCCGGGATCTTCACTTCCAGCGTCTTGTTGCGCTTGATGCGTCCGGCGCCGCCGCAGGCTGCGCACGGTTCCGGGATGATCTTGCCGCTGCCGTGGCACTTCGGGCAGGTCTGCTGGATGCTGAAGAAGCCCTGCTGCATGCGCACCTGGCCGTGGCCCGCGCAGGTGGTGCAGGTCACCGGCGAGGTGCCCGGCTTGGCGCCGCTGCCGTGGCAGGTGTCGCACTTGTCCCAGCTCGGCACGCGGATGGTGGTGTCGTAGCCGTGCGCTGCCTGCTCCAGGGTGATCTCGAGGTTGTAGCGCAGGTCGGCGCCGCGGTAGACCTGGGGTCCGCCGCCGCGGCCACCGCGGCCGCCGCCGCCGAAGATATCGCCGAAGATGTCGCCGAAGGCGTCGCCGAAACCGCCGGCGCCACCGCCGAAGCCGCCGCCGCCGCCCATGTTCGGATCGACGCCGGCATGACCGTAGCGGTCATAAGCCTCGCGCTTCTCCGGATTGGTCAGCATCTCGTAGGCTTCCTTGACCTCCTTGAACTTTTCTTCCGCTTCCTTGTTGTCGGGATTACGGTCAGGATGGTATTTCATCGCAAGCTTGCGATAGGCCTTCTTGATGTCGTCTTCCGACGCATTCTTCGCGACCCCGAGGATCTCGTAAAAATCACGCTTTGCCATTGGCGGCACCTTGCTTGTTATGTCTGGTAAAACGGGTTATGCAGTAAATGCAGCAAAAAAACCGAGCCGGGGAACCATACGGTCGCAGCGGCTCGGCGGGCCCCGTGGTGCGGGACAGGTTTCAAAGCCCTGCCCCGCCGGAGATTACTTCGCGTCTTTCACTTCCTTGAAGTCGGCGTCCACCACGTCGTCCTGCTGCGGCTGCGATTCGCTACCTGCCTGCTGGCCGCCGGCTGCGCCAGCCTGCTGTGCCTGCATGTCGGCGTACATCTTCTCGCCCAGTTTCTGGGCCGCTTCCGACAGGGCTGCCGTCTTGGCGTCGATGTCCGACTTGTCGCCGCTCTTGAGCGCGCCTTCGAGGTCGGCGATCGCCGCTTCGATCTTTTCCTTCTCGCCGGCTTCCAGCTTGTCGCCGTACTCGGTCAGGGACTTGCGGGTCGAGTGCACCAGCGCGTCGCCCTGGTTACGGGCTTCGGCCAGTTCCTTGACCTTCTTGTCTTCTTCCGCGTTCAGCTCGGCATCCTTCACCATCTTCTGGATTTCTTCTTCCGACAGGCCCGAGTTGGCCTTGATGGTGATCTTGTTTTCCTTGCCGGTGGCCTTGTCCTTGGCGCCCACGTGCAGGATGCCGTTGGCGTCGATGTCGAAGGTCACTTCGATCTGCGGGGTGCCGCGCGGCGACGGCGGGATGCCTTCGAGGTTGAACTCGCCCAGGCTCTTGTTGCCCGCAGCGATCTCACGCTCGCCCTGGTAGACCTTGATGGTCACGGCCGGCTGGTTGTCGTCGGCGGTCGAGAACACCTGCGAGAACTTGGTCGGGATCGTGGTGTTCTTGTGGATCATCTTGGTCATCACGCCGCCCAGGGTTTCGATGCCCAGCGACAGCGGGGTCACGTCCAGCAGCAGCAGGTCCTTGCGCTCGCCCGACAGGACCGAGCCCTGGATCGCGGCGCCGACAGCGACGGCCTCGTCCGGGTTGACGTCCTTGCGCGGGTCCTTGCCGAAGAACTCCTTGACCTTTTCCTGCACCTTCGGCATGCGGGTCATGCCGCCGACCAGGATGATGTCGTCGATGTCCGAGACCTTGACGCCGGCGTCCTTGATCGCGACGCGGCATGGCTCGATGGTCTTGGCGATCAGTTCCTCGACCAGCGATTCCAGCTTGGCGCGGGTCATCTTCAGGTTCAGGTGGACCGGCGCGCCGTTCGCCATCGCGATGTACGGCTCGTTGATCTCGGTCTGCTGCGAGGACGACAGCTCGATCTTGGCGCGCTCGGCCGAGGCCTTGATGCGCTGCAGGGCGATCGGGTCCTTCGACAGGTCGAGGCCGTTGATCTTCTTGAACTCGTCGATGATGTAGTCGATCACGCGCTGGTCGAAGTCTTCGCCGCCCAGGAAGGTGTCGCCGTTGGTCGACAGCACTTCGAACTGCTTCTCGCCGTCGACGTCCGCGATCTCGATGATCGACACGTCGAAGGTGCCGCCGCCGAGGTCGTACACGGCGATCTTGCGGTCGCCCTTGTCGGTCTTGTCCAGGCCGAATGCCAGCGCGGCCGCGGTCGGCTCGTTGATGATGCGCTTGACGTCCAGGCCGGCGATGCGGCCGGCGTCCTTGGTCGCCTGGCGCTGCGAGTCGTTGAAGTAGGCCGGCACGGTGATGACCGCTTCGGTCACTTCTTCGCCGAGGTAGTCTTCGGCGGTCTTCTTCATCTTGCGCAGCACTTCAGCCGAGATCTGCGGCGGCGCCAGCTTCTTGTCGCGCACGCCGACCCATGCGTCGCCGTTGTCGGCGCCCATGATCTGGTAAGGCATCAGGGAGATGTCCTTCTGGACTTCCTTTTCCTGGAACTTGCGGCCGATCAGGCGCTTCACCGCGAACAGGGTGTTCTTCGGGTTGGTGACTGCCTGGCGCTTGGCCGGCGCGCCGACCAGGATCTCGCCGTCTTCCTGGTAAGCGATGATCGACGGCGTGGTGCGCGCGCCTTCAGCGTTCTCGATGACCTTTGGCTGGCCATTTTCCATGATCGCGACGCAGGAGTTGGTGGTCCCCAGGTCGATACCGATGATCTTGCCCATGTTGTTTTCCTTTTAAATACTGTAGTTTCGGATGGATTCAATATTGGGAATAACTGCGTGCTTTCAAGGGGGATGGCGTTCAGCTCATCCAGCGCCGCAGGTCCTGCTCCTGCTTTACTTCGGCGCTGCTGCCGTCACGATGGCCGGACGCAGCAGGCGGTCGGCGATCATGTAGCCCTTTTGCAGCACGGCGACCACGGTATTGGCCTCCTGCTCGGACGGCACCACGGCCACGGCCTGGTGCTTGTTCGGGTCGAGTTTCTCGCCCGGCTGCGGCATCACTTCGACCAGGCGGTTCTTTTCGAACGCAGCGGTCAATTGCTTGAGCGTCATTTCCACGCCTTCGCGGATGGCTTCGACGGTCTGGGTTTCGACTTTGAGGGCCATTTCCAGGCTGTCGCGCACCGGCACCATCGCCTCGGCGAAGCTTTCGATGGCAAATTTATGCGCCTTGGTCACGTCTTCCTGGGCGCGGCGGCGGATGTTTTCGGCGTCGGCTTTCGCGCGCATGAAAGCATCGTGGGTTTCGGCCAGCTTGGCCTCGGTCGCGCTCAGCTGGGCTTCCAGGTCCGACTGGGCCGACATCTCGGCGGCGGCCGGTGGGACGCCTGCCTGGCCGGCGCCGGCTTGTGCAGCCTCGGCGGCGGTGGCGGCATCAGCCTGTGGCGCTGCATTTCCCTGCGCCGACGCCTTGGCGTCGGCCAGCTCTTGGTTTTCTTGGTCTTGCATCGAAAAAACTCCTAGAATCAAGGACTTGGCTGAATTGGTACGTGTCCTGCCTGACACACAGGTCCCCTACATGGGGTGATGTCCTACATTTTCAAGGGCATTTCCTGGTCAGCCCATGAAAAAGTGGAAATCATTTGTTACAAGATTTACGGTTTTCCTGAATCATTTCTCAAAGAAAAGTTTTAATCTTCCTGTCAAGCTTGCGGTGGAACCGCACCTACCGGGGATGAGAAATCATGAGACTTCAACTGATCAGTGGCGCCATCGTGCTGTACACCTGCGCGGTGCTGGCATGGCTGGCCTACGTCGGCATCGGCGCCACGCCCTGGCATTGACGGGGTAACCGCTTATTTTAGCAGCTTGGCAAGCTGCACCCGACCGCCGTTCAGGCGCCGAGCTGGGCCGCGTGCTGGGCGCCGACCTGGGCATCGCGGCGCTGCGCCGCTTTCTGGGCCGGGGTCAGGATGGTCGGCCAGCCGATCAGGTGCTGTTCGGCGATCTCGGCCATGCCGGTAATCCAGCCCGGCGACGCGTTCAGGCAGGGAATGTAGTGGTATTCCTTGCCCCCGGCGGCTTCGAAGTCGTGCCGCACTTCCATATTGATCTCTTCCAGGGTTTCCAGGCAGTCGCTGGTGAAACCGGGGCAGATCACGTCGATCCGCTCGATCCCCTGGCGCGCCAGCTCCTGCACCGTCGGCGCGGTATAGGGCTGCAGCCATTCGGCCTTGCCGAAGCGCGACTGGAAGGTAACGATGTATTCGTCGGCGCCCATGCCCAGGGCCACGGCCAGCAGGCGCGCGGTCTTCTGGCATTCGCAGAAATACGGATCGCCCAGCATCAGGGTGCGCTTGGGGGTGCCGTGGAAGCTCATCACCAGCTTCTGGCCGCGGCCATGCGTTTCCCAATACGACTCGACCTGGGCCCGCAGCGCCTCGATGTAGCCTTCGTGATCGTGGTAGTGGCGCACCAGGCGCAGCTCGGGAATGTTACGCACCCGGGCATAGTGGGCATACACGGCATCCCACACCGAGGCGGTGGTGGTGCCGGAATACTGCGGGTAGGCCGGCAGCACCACGATGCGCTGGCAGTGCTCGGCCTGCAGGCGGTCCAGCACCTCGGGCAGCGAGGGCGAGCCGTAACGCATCGCCATCTCCACCTTCACGCCCTCGTGGCCGCGCTCGGCCAGCGCCTTTTCCAGCAGCGCCGCCTGCTTCCCGGTATGCACCTTGAGCGGCGAGCCGTCCTTGGTCCAGATCGTGCGGTACTTGGCCGCCGATTTACCGGAGCGGAACGGCAGGATAATCAGGTTCAGGATGCACCACCAGATCGCGGCCGGAATCTCGACCACGCGCGGATCGGACAGGAACTGCTTCAGGTAGCGGCGCACCGCCTTGCGGCTCGGCTCGTCCGGCGTGCCCAGGTTGACCAGCACGATGGCGCTGGAAGGCACGGTACCGTGCGTGAAAGGCGGTTCTTTTCTGAAGGGCATGGGCGCAGATGGTTGAAGGGACGCCCGCTATTATAAGTGGCGCCCCGCTGCCTGGCGTGTGCACCGCGAACAACAGCGGGGCAATTGCTCAGCCGGGCTGACGGATTCAGGCGTCCGTGCCGGTGTACGCAGCGTCGGTTCACACGATCGTCGGACGCGACAAAAAACGGAAGCGCTACGAGGCCAGCAGCTCCCTGGCATGCTTGCGCGTCGTCTCGGTAATCTCGATCCCACCCAGCATGCGCGCCACTTCTTCCACGCGCGCCCGGGTATCGAGCACGTCGATGCGCGACACGGTGCGGCCCTCGCTGGTCGCGCCCTTGGCCACCTGGAAGTGCTGGTTGGCCTGGCTCGCCACCTGCGGCAGGTGGGTTACGCACAGCACTTGCCGCTGCTGGCCCAGGCGCTTGAGCAGGCGCCCCACCACCTCGGCCACGCCGCCGCCGATGCCGGTGTCGACCTCGTCGAAGATCAGGGTCGGCGTGGTGGTCGCGTGCGCGGTGATCACGGCGATCGCCAGCGAGATGCGCGCCAGTTCGCCGCCCGAGGCCACCTTGGCCAGCGGACGCGGCGCCACGCCGGCGTGGCCGGCCACCAGGAACTCGACCTGTTCCAGGCCGTGCGCGCCCGGCTCGCCCAGGTTCAGCGCCACGGCGAAGCTGCCGCCGCTCATGCTCAGTTCCTGCATGGCGCTGGTGACCCCCTTGCCCAGCTCCACGGCCGCCTGCGCGCGCCGCTTCGACAGGCGCTCGGCCACCTTCAGGTAGGCGCCCCTGGCTTTTTCTTCCTGCTTGCGCAGGCCCTCGAGGTCGCTGGCGTCGGCCAGCTGGCGCAGCCTGGCGGCCAGCGTGGCGTGCTCCTCGTGCAGTTCTTCCGGCGTGACGTGGTACTTGCGCGCGGCGCCGTGCAGCGCTTCCATGCGCGCATCGACCTCGCGCAGCCGGGCCGGGTCGAGTTCGACCTTGTCGATGTAGTTGTTCAGTGCGTAGACCGCTTCCTGCAGCTGGATGCGGGCCGGCTCCATGCAGTCGAGCACCTCTTGCAGCTGGGCGTCGACGTCCACCAGCTTGCCCAGCCTGGCGTTCAGCGAGGACAGCTGCGACAGGATCGGGTGATCGGCTTCCGAGATGGCCTGCAGCGCTTCCTGCGCGCCCTCGAGCAGGCTGGCCGCGTGCGACAGGCGGCTGTGTTCGTTGCTGATCTCGGCCCACTCGCCGGCCTTCGGCGCCAGCTTGTCGAGTTCGCTCACCTGCCACTCCAGGCGCTCGCGCTCGAGCAGCACGTTGCGCGCGTCCTGCTCGAATTCCTCGCGCTGGCGCACCAGCGCACGCCAGGCTTTATAGGCGCTGGCCGTGGCCAGCACGTCTTCGTGGGCGGCTGGGTCGCGCACCGCGATCTGGTTGTCGAGCAGCGCGCGCTGGGCATCGGATTTGAGCAGCGACTGGTGCGCATGCTGGCCGTGGATGTCGACCAGCATGTCGCCCAGCTCGCGCAGCTGCGCGGCGGTGGCGCTGATGCCGTTGATCCAGGCCTTCGAGCGGCCGGCGTTGTCGATCACGCGGCGCATCAGGGCGACGCCCTCGTCGATCGGGAGTTCGTTCGACGCCAGCCACGCGGCGGCCGTCGTGGTCAGGGCGAATTCCGCGCTGATGTCGGCCTTGGCCGCGCCTTCGCGCACCATGCTTGCGTCGCCGCGCCCGCCCAGCGCCAGTTGCAGCGCATCGATCAGGATCGACTTGCCGGCGCCGGTCTCGCCGGTGAACACCGTGAAGCCATGTGCGAACTCGAGTTCGATGGCGTCGACAATGACGAAATCACGGATGGTAAGAGTGCGCAGCATGAAAAGTCGTGTCTCCTGTGCTTTATGTAAGCTTGCCTTCGTTGGTCGGATATTCGTTCCAGTGCAGCTTTTCGCGCAGCGTATGGTAGTAGCTCCAGCCGTGCGGATGCAGGAAGGTGATCGTGTGCGGCGAGCGCGAGATGACGATGCGGTCGCCCAGTTGCAGGCTGGTGAAGGTCTGCATGTCGAAGTTGACGCTGATGTCGCGCCCCGCCACCAGTTCCACCACGATCTCGCTCGACTCGGGCACCACGATCGGCCGGTTCGACAGCGCATGCGGCGCGATCGGCACCAGCACGATGCCCTGCACGCGCGGATGCAGCAGCGGGCCGCCGGCCGACAGCGCATACGCGGTCGAGCCGGTGGGCGTGGAAACGATCAGGCCGTCCGCGCGCTGGTTGTACATGAACTCGCCGTCGACGATGAGCTTGAGCTCGACCATGCCGGCGCCGGTGCCGCGCGCCACGACCACGTCGTTGAAGGCGACGCTGCAAAAAATCTCCTGGCCGTCACGCACCACGCGCGCCTGCAGCAGCGTGCGCTCCTCGGCCCTGGCCCGGCCCTGCAGGATCTCGTGCAGGGCCGGCACCATGCGATCGAGCGGAATGTCGGTAATGAAGCCCAGGCGGCCCGAGTTGATGCCGATCAGCCGGATGTCGTACTTGGCGAGCTGGCGCGCGATGCCGAGCATGGTGCCGTCGCCGCCCATGACCACCGCGTAACCGGCCTGCTCGCCGATCTCGGCCACGCTCAAGGCCTCGATGCCGGCGATGCCGAGCGGTTCCAGGTAAGCCGCGGTATCGGTCTCGAACACCACCCGGTAGCCTTCGGCGGCCAGGAAGTCCACCAGTTGCCGGGCCGGATCCTCGATGCCGGGAGTATTTTGCCGCACCACGAGCGCGATGATTTGTTGCTTTTCAGGCGACACTGACATGGGTCCAGGACGGTTGGGTTGGGACTAGGAGATTAACCGATTCTCCCAGCGTCTGCCATACGGCGCCGCTGATACGGCGCCGCTGCACGGTCCCTGCCGGCGCCCGCCAATCAACTGTACAAATAAACAGTATAACGGGCGCCCCCTGCTTCCGGCAAGCTCAGAGCAGCAGCCCGACCGCCACCGCCAGCGTCACCGCGGTCACCAGGGTGAACAGGTGCAGCACCAGCAGCACGATCCAGCGCAGCGCGGTCAGGATCCGCCCGCCGCCATAGACGCGCCGCATCGCCGTCGGCAGGTAGAACACCAGCCAGGCCAGCAGCGCGAAGCGCACCAGGTTCCAGCCGTCGGCCAGCATGAACAGGCTCAGCATGAAGAAGGCGAAGCCGTTACTGTGCAGGGCGAACAGGAAGTGCTCGCCGTAGCGCCGGCCCGAGCCGAGGTAGAGCAGCTTCAGGTACAGGGCGAACACCGGCATCATCAGGAAGATCGCATACGGGGTGTAGCTGAAGAACACCCGCTTGGAGGTTTCCTGCAGCTCCTTCTGCGACATCGCAAACAGGCGCTCCGCGCCCTGCTCCAGCCTCGGGCTGATCCGGCCCAGCAGGCGCTTGGCATTGTTTTGAAACTCCTGGTAGTCCTCGGAGTGCCGCGTTTGCGCCGATGGCTGGGTCGCGGTCGCGCTGAGCGCCGGCGCTGTCTCGGCGCGGCTTCCTGTATTGACGATCTCGACCGCGCTCATTTTGAACAGCGCGAAGAAGATGATGCTGAAGGTGAGGTACAGGCGCAGCGGCTCGATGTAGCGCACGCGGCGGCCTTCGACGTATTCGCGGCTCAGGAATCCCGGCTTGAACAGCAGCAGCTTGAGCGAGCGCCACAGCTTGCCCTCGAGCGCCACGTAGTGCGCGATGAACTCGTGCAGGAATTCACGCGCGCTCGGCACGTGCAGGTGGGTCGCCTGGCCGCACTGGTGGCAGTAGTTGCCCGAGGTGACGGTATCGCAGTTCTTGCAGACGTGGGCGTGCTGGAGGGTGTCGAGGGTGTGGGCAGTCAAGATACGGATCTCGCAATATTGTCCAAGTCGCCATGTTATCGGGTTAGTTGCAAAAAAGCATCATCCATTGTGGCGATTTGCCGACGGCTTCAATTGCGCGACCCCTTGGCCGGCGCACGGTTACGATTGCATTGACTGCAACAAAGGAGAACGCACATGGTCACCGAAACCAAGGACCGCTTCATCAACACCAAGGCGCCGATCGAACCCGGCGACGACGTCAAGCGCGAGCCCTACGAGCGTGACGAAACGCCGGACGCGCAGGACCAGCAACCGCGCGGCGTCATGGAGCAGGCCGCGGAGGACCTCGCGCAGGGCCTCCAGAACACCGACTGCTACGGCACCAACCCGGACGGGCTGGAAAATGCGGTCGAGCCGGCCGCCGGCGCATCCGGCCAGGCCAAGCCCCAGCCGGACGCCAACCGTTCGATGCGCCGGCACGACACCACCAACGACGAGTCGGACCACAACAACCTGTGAAAGGAATACGATGACCATCAAACGCAACGGCAGCGCCGTCTGGAGCGGCGGCCTGAAGGACGGCAAGGGTGCGGTCTCGACCGCGAGCGGCGTGCTCAAGGATGCGCAATACGGCTTCAACACCCGCTTCGAGGACGGCCCGGGCACCAACCCCGAAGAACTGATCGGCGCGGCCCACGCGGGCTGCTTCACGATGGCGCTATCGGGCCAGCTGGGCCAGGCCGGCATGACGGCGCAAGAGCTGCGCACCACCGCCACCGTCTCGATGGAAAAGGTCGACGGCGGCTTCTCGATCACCGCGGTGCACCTCGACCTGGTGGCGAAGATTCCGGGCGCCAGCCAGGAAGACTTCGACAAGGCGGCCAACACGGCCAAGGAAAACTGCCCGGTGTCGAAGCTGCTGAACGCCAACATCACGATGACCGCGAAGCTCGAGAATTGACTGCGTCTGCACGCTGCCTATGCTGGTGGCGTCCTGCGGTCCCGTAGCGTGGGTGGGTCTCCCGCCCACGCGTTCAACTCACGCACGAACATTGACACCGCATCGCCGGCCGTGCCCTGCAAGATCAGCGCCCAGCGCATAGAATGACCGCTTTCCGAATCACCAGAAGGACACCCCCATGCGCATCCTCCACACCATGCTCCGCGTCGGCGACCTGCAGCGCTCGATCGACTTCTACACCACCGTGCTCGGCATGAAGCTGCTGCGTACCAGCGACAACCCCGAATACAAGTACAAGCTGGCCTTCCTTGGCTACGGCAGCAACCCCGACCATGCCGAACTCGAGCTGACCTACAACTACGGCGTCGACAGCTACGACATGGGCACCGCCTACGGCCACATCGCCATCTCGGCCGAGGATATCTACGCCACCTGCGACAGTGTGCGCGCCGCCGGCGGCAACATCACGCGCGAACCCGGCCCGGTCAAGGGCGGCAGCACCGTGATCGCCTTCATCACCGACCCGGACGGCTACAAGGTCGAGCTGATCGAACGCAAGGACAATGCCGCTGGCGCCGGCCTGAGCAGCTAAGACGCGCTCCGGTCGTGAAGCGGGCGGCATGGCGATCCACGCCATGCCGCCCGTCGTGTTTCATGGCCGCCGCCAGCAGGCCGGCGGCCAATGCCCGTATTCTCAGGCCAGCGGATCGATGACGAACGCCGGCATGCGCGCATTGCCCTTCGCGCATTCCAGGAACTTGTCCGCCGTGGCCAGCGCCTCGCTGATGGTCACGTCCATGTCCAGGTAGCGGTAGGTGCCGAGGCGCCCCACGAAAGTCACGTTCGGCTCCTCGCGCGCCACGTTCACGTAGCGTTCGAGCTGCTGCTTGTCGCGCGCCTGGCGGATCGGGTAGTACGGGATGTCCTTCT
The DNA here is from genome assembly GCA_015277795.1 of Massilia sp. UMI-21. Lineage (NCBI taxonomy): Bacteria > Pseudomonadati > Pseudomonadota > Betaproteobacteria > Burkholderiales > Oxalobacteraceae > Massilia > Massilia sp. UMI-21. The sequence continues at coordinate 5,075,249 of CP063848.1, forward strand.
CTTCGCACTGGCGGCTGTATTCCTTGTAGCACAGGGTCTTCTCGTGCTTTTCCCACGGCGAGAAGTGCTTGTGCTCGGTGATGCGGGTGTAGGGCTGGGCGTCGTCGCAGTAGTTGATGACGGCATTGCCCTGGTAGTCGCCGGTGTCGCGGAACACTTCGAAATCCAGGGTGCGGTACGGCAGGCGGCCTTCGGCGTGGTTGAACCAGGCGTCGATCGGGCCGCTGTAGAACACGTGGGCGTAGTCGCCCTTCTGGGCCGGGTCGAAGCGGGTGTTCAGGTGCACGGTGACGCCCGGCACGTCGAGGATCTTTTCCACCAGCGCGGTGTAGCCGTCTTCCGGCATGCCCTGGTACTTGTGCGCGAAATAGTTGTCGTCGTAGTTGAAGCGCACCGGCAGGCGCTTGAGGATGCTGGCCGGCAGCTCGGTCGGCTGCATGCCCCACTGCTTCACGGTGTAGGTCTTGAAGAAGGCCTCGTACAGTTCGCGGCCGACGAAGCGCAGCGCCTGGTCCTCGAAGGTGACCGGGTTCTCGATCGACTTGTCGCCGAGCGAAGCCAGGAATTCCTGGGCCTCGGCCGGGCGGAAGGTCTTGCCGAAGAACTGGTTAATGGTGAGCAGGTTGATCGGCAGCGTGTACACCGCGCCGTTGGTGATCGCCTTGACGCGGTTCACATACGGCATGAAGCGGCTGTAGCGGTTCACGTATTCCCACACGCGCTCGATATCGGTGTGGAAGATGTGCGGACCGTAGATGTGCACCATGACGCCGGTATCGGCGTCGCGCTCGGAATGGCAGTTGCCGGCGATGTGCGGGCGCGATTCGAAGATCTCGACTTTGTAGCCGGCCTGTGCCAGCTCGCGGGCAATGACGGCCCCGGAAAAACCGGCGCCGACAATCGCGATGTTCTTTTGCATGTTGTTTTTCCTTAGGGATGAGAATCTGGCGGCGGCACGGGGATGCCGCGTCGATGACTGGCGGTCTGTACCGCACTGCCATCGAAGGTATGTTAACGTTGCCAGTTTATCAGCTTTGCAAAAAAATCCGCTCGCGCACGACTTGTCGTGCGTCAACTATTTGATCGTCAAATCAATGAGTTAGCGTAAGCCTGAAAAGCAAAAAGCCCGGACCAAGAGGACCGGGCTTTTTAACAATGCGGGCGGCAGGACGAGCCCGCGTCGGATTATTTTTCCAGCAGCGTGTTGACTGCCGCCAGGTCCGATTCGCGCAGCGAACCCGCCGCGGCCTTCAGGCGCAGGCCGTTCAGGATGGTGTCGTAACGTGCACGCGACAGGTCGGTGCGGGTCTGGTACAGCTGGCGCTGTGCGTTGAGCACGTCGATATTGATGCGCACGCCCACCTGGTAGCCCAGCTTGTTCGATTCCAGTGCCGACTGGCTCGACACTTCCGCCGCTTCCAGCGCCTTGACCTGGGCCATGCCGCTGTTCACACCGAGATAGGCCTGGCGCGCCTGCAGCGCCGCCTGGCGGCGGGTTGCTTCGAGGTCGTTCCTGGCCTTGTCTTCCAGCGCGATCGCTTCGCGCACGCGGCTGGTCACGGCAAAGCCGCTGAAGATCGGCACCGCGAACTGCACGCCGATGCCGTTGTTCTTCAGGACGCCCGAGCTGTTCAACTGGCCGCCGACGTCGCGGCGCGTGTGGCTCGCGACCAGGTCCACGGTCGGGTAATGGCCGGCGCGATTGCGCGAGATGTCGCGCTTGGCCAGTCCCACCTGCAGCTCCGACACGGTCACGCCATAATTCTGATTCAAGGCCGACGCCACCCACGGGTCGACGTTCGCCGGCGCCGGGGGCAGCAGGGTGACGCCGCTCTTGAGCTGCGCCAGCGTGGCCGGGGTCGTGCCGATGATCGCCTCCAGCGCGTTGCGCTTGTTGTCGAGATCGTTCACCGCCGCGAATTCCTGCGCGATCACCAGGTCGTAGGCTGCTTGCGCCTCGTGGGTGTCGGTGATGGTCTGGGTGCCGACCTCGAAGTTGCGCTTGGCCGACGCCAGCTGTTCGGTCACCGCGGATTTCTGGGCCCGGATCGATTCCAGCTTGTCCTGGGCAGCCAGCACGTCGAAATAGGCTTGCGCCACGCGGGTCATCAAGTCCTGCTGGGCCTGGGCAAACTGCGCCTCTGCAATGGCCTGCTGCAGCTTGCTCTGCTGGTAGGTTTGCCAGGCGTCCCAGCGGAACAGCGGCTGGGTCAGGGCCACCGTGTACTCGGTGGTGCGCTCGTTCGAGAGGCTGGCGGCGACGACCCTGCTGACGCCGCTTTCCGGATCGGTAATTCGCACGCCCTCGTTCCAGGGCGAGCTGTCGCTGTCGTTCTTGATGCTGCTGCCGGTGATGCCCACCCTGGGGAGCAGTCCCGCACGCCCCTGCGTGATCCGTTCCTGGCCGGCGGCCAATGATGCGCGCGCACTGGCATAGGTCGCATCGTTGGCGAGCGCCTGCTGGTACACCTGGAGCAGGTCGGCCGCGCTGGCACTCAGCGAAAAGACCGCGCCGGCAACCAGCACGGCAAGAAAGGATTTGCGCAGGGGTTTCTGCATTACATTCTCCACAGGAGTCATCAAAAGTATTGGAATCAGGTCAGTACTTCGGCATCGAAGGATCGACCTGGTCGGCCCAGGCGTGTATTCCGCCCGTCAAATTCGTTACGTTGTCAAACCCGTTACGTTCGAGGAAGCTCGCCACCTGCATGCTGCGCGCCCCGTGGTGGCAGATGCACACGATCTCGCGGTCGTCCGGCAGTTCGCCGGCGCGGATCGGCACCAGGTGCATCGGGATCTGGGTCGAGCCTGCGATATGGCAGGTGGCGAATTCCCAGTTCTCGCGCACGTCCAGCAGCAGTGGCGGCTCGGCTGCCCCGGCCTCGGCCTGGGCGAGCCGGGCAGCCAGCTCCGGTGCGGTCATGTGCTGCATCGCCGCCTCAGAACTGGAAGCGCGACGGCGCCTGCGCACCGGTCAGCGTCTTGACATTGGTCTCGAACAGCTTGACCGTGTCGTAGCCCGTTTCCGAGCTGCGGGTAATGAGGTTGAAGCTCATCGCCGGCGCCTCGCCCAGGATCACGCCGATGCGGCCGCCCACTTTCACCCCCTTGAGCAGGGCTTCCGGCAGCACCGGCAGCCCGCCCGAGACCACGATCACGTCGTAGGGCGCGCCCTGGTCCCAGCCGGCGGCGCCATTGCCGTCTTCGACCGTCACGTTGCTGATGCCGGCGCGCGCCAGGTTCTCGCGTGCCAGCTTGGCGGTTTCCGGCTGGATTTCCACGGTGGTCACGTGGCGCGCCATGTGCGCCAGCAGTGCCGCCATGTAGCCCGAACCGGTACCGATTTCGAGGACGCTCTCATGCTTCTTGACCGCCAGCTCCTGCACGATGCGTGCTTCGACCTTCGGGTTGAACATCGCTTCGCCGCCCGGCAGCGGGATCTCGACGTCGGCAAACGCCAGGTTCTGGTACGCAGTCGGCACGAACTGTTCGCGCTTGACGACGTGCAGCAGGTCCAGCACGTCCTGGTCGAGCACGTTCCACGGACGGATCTGCTGTTCGATCATGTTGAAGCGGGCTTGTTCGATATTCATCTGAGTTCTCGGTGGAAAAATAAATAATCCGATATTTTATCGTTGAACGGCCTCGGGACGCACATCTTAACGATGGCTTGCGCGAGACCAGGGGAAATTGCGACAGTCTGCAGTTTGGAGGGGTTGAACGCCGAAAAAACGGCACGATCGCGTAAACGGCAACTCAGCCGCTGCGGGGAAGGAGGCCGTGCAAGCTGAGATCGAGCAGATTGTCGAGGTAGACCTGGGGCTGCAGTTCGCCGCAGTCGCAAGGGGCCGCGGCCGAGTGCTTCCATACATTGAGCATCATCATCGGTGCGATCAACACCCGCGTCATCTGCGGGATATCGACGTCGCGGAATTCACCCCGGCCGACCCCACGTTCGAGAATGCTGGAGATCATGCGGGTACCGCGGCTGACGACTTCTTCCTGGTAGAACCGGACAAGCTCGGGAAAGTTGCCGGCTTCGGCCAACATCAGCTTGCTGAGGCCGGATGCCTTGCTCTGCCCGATCTGTTGCCACCAGGTGCCGATCACGCTGCGCAGCAGGTCCGCGCTATGACCGTCGAATTCGGCAACGGACAGCTCGGCCTTGCCGAGGAAGGGAAGGAGGCTTTCGCGTACGACCGCCTTGAACAGTTCTTCCTTGTTCGCGTAATACAGGTAGAGGGTGCCCTTGGAAACGCCGGCCCGGCGCGCGACGTCTTCCAGGCGGGTCGCGGCAAAGCCGTGCTCGACGAACAGGTCAATGGCGGCAGCGAGGAGCTCCTGGGGACGGGCATCCTTGCGGCGTTCCCAGCGCGGCTTGCTGTCGAGTGGACATTCCATGTTTCCGCCTAGGAACCAACTGAAGAACCACAGAATATAGACGGGGCTTGTCAGGCAGTCAAGCTATCGTTGTACTAGTGAAACTGTCAATATAAACAGGTATTTACGCTATTCCGCCAGCTCATGAGGGACCGTAGATGCGGCCGTTGGCGCGCGAGGCATACAGGGCGCCGTCGGGGTTGCGCGGCGGGATGTCCCGCTGCTGGCGCGGCACCTGGAACACCGCCAGGCGGTCGACGAGACCGGGGGCGATTTTTTCCATCATCACGTCGAGCCCGGCCATGACGCCGACCCGCAGCGTGCGCATCGGCACCACGGCGGCATGCAGGATGGCGGCCGCCACCTCGTGCGGATCGACCTGGGGTGCGGGCAGCTTCGGTTCGCGCTCCATGTAGTTGCGCGCGTGCTGGGGCAGCGGCGTGTCGACCGCGGCCGGCTCGATCAGGGTGATCGACACCGGTGCTTCGTCCAGTTGCTCGACCTCGATGCGCAGCGCATCGGTGAAGCCTTTCACGGCATGCTTGCTGGCCGAGTACATGCCCTGCATCGGGATCGCCACCTCGGAGGCTTCGCTGCCGAGGTTGATCAGGGCGCCGCCCTGGCGCTTCAGGTAAGGCAGCGCCACCAGCGCGCCGTGCACCATGCCCCAGAAATTGATGTCGAACAGGCGCCGGCTGTCTTCCTCGGATACCTGGTCGAGGCGACCGAAGATGGTGCCGCCGGCATTGTTGATCCAGGTGTCGATACGGCCGTAGCGCGCGACCGCGGCCTGCGCGATGCGCTCGACATCGGTACGCTGCGAGACGTCGGCCACGACGGCGATCGCATCGACGCCGTTCTCGACCAGGCCCTGCACGACCGCCTCGAGCACATCGCCCCCGCGCGCGGCCAGCACCAGTTTCGCGCCCTGCTTGCCCGCCTCCTGGGCGGTGGCCAGGCCGATGCCGCTCGATGCGCCGGTGATGACGACGACCTGGCGGTTCAGGGGTTTGAGGGGACTGGCCATGCTGCCTCCTGCTGGTGGATGTGCAATGAATGCAACGTAGCAGGAAAACGGCGGGCGACGCGCCCGCTTCGGGCCAGGGGGCGGTATACTTCTGCCCTGCCTTTCATCCTCCTTCTTTCCCATGCAGTGCAGAGACAACTGCGGCGCCTGCTGCACCGCGCCCTCGATCACCAGCCCGATTCCCGGCATGCCCGGCGGCAAGCCCGTTGTCAACTAAAGAGATGCCATGAACTGCCGCGACAACTGCGGGGCGTGCTGCATCGCCCCCTCAATTACGAGCCCGATACCCGGGATGCCCAACGGAAAGCCCGTTGTCAACTAAAGAGATGCCATGAACTGCCGCGACAACTGCGGGGCGTGCTGCATCGCCCCCTCAATTACGAGCCCGATACCCGGGATGCCCAACGGAAAACCGGCAGGTGTCAGGTGTGTTCAACTGGCGGATGACAATCGCTGCCGCGTCTTCGGAAGTCCGGAACGGCCGGCGTTCTGCGGCGGCTTACAACCATCGGAAGAGATGTGCGGTTCCAGCCGGGAGCAGGCTTTCCGCTGGTTGGATGAATTGGAACGCGCGACAGCCCCTGCGCAGTAAGACGGGCATCGTGCGTCGCCCAACGTGGCTCTCTGCCTTTTGTTGCAGACCAATGGTCTCCTAACCGGTAGCGCGCTTTACGCACCAGGCAATTTGCGGAAGCAACGCTCAAAAGCTTCTATGCTTGCTGCGCGAAAAGCATCGCTACGTCCCTCACCGCAGAGCCAGGATGCAAGTACATCAGGCGGGAATACGCCCTCGCCATGCATCAGAAGTGCAGAGAGCTGAGCATATAGCCGGTGATGCACTTCGTTGAAGTCTCGAAGAAGCCTAGGATTCGTAACTTCTGGCCCTTGAAATTCGTAGGAATCTCTAGCGAAGACGGTATAGACGTGCCCAAGCCCAGCCAAAAACTGGGCCTGGGTTTGCGAAGACATTCCTGCAAGCGCCTTTTCGCAATCCTCTTGAGTAAACGCCATTACATTTCCCCTTGAAAGGTTCTCGTCGCGCACAAGAAGCAGGCCGTTACGAATTAACACCGGTATTTTTCGGGGCGAATGTTTGCTCCATGGCCTCCCTGTCGTAGTCGAGCAGCCAGTGATTGTGCTTTTTGTACAGCGCTTCCAACACTGACGGCTTTCGACAGATAACATCCATCCCCCGGTCATCATACGGGTGAACAATAATTGCCCCCGCAGTGTTGACGAGGTAAATCAAGCAATGCGGATTCGGATGCATTGAGCTGAAGTCGGTAACCAGGGCACACCAAAGTAGGTTTTGCAACTTGGCGGCGGGCACCTGAAATGCGCAATTTATCCAGAATCCTTCGCCGAAATCATCACTCTCATCTACCTTTTCGTACCAAACGTCCCTGTCTTTTGGAATGGAAATTCCGGCCATCCCGAGTTCGCGAATAGAGTGCCGTAGTTCGAAACGCGTTGAAAACACAAATCGTTGCAAGTGGACGAGAACTGAATCGCTATCAGCAAAGACGTCGTTGCAAATTTCCGTTGCCTTACGTAGAGCTGTCAACACTTGGCCCAGTGGACTCTCACCCTCAGACAGTTCAAATCGCAGTCCACCGGGAAAGTTGTAAAACAAAGCGTGCCGGTAACTTCCAGCCTCTGTCAAACCATCAATTATGCTTTTGAATTTCATAGCCGGCTCAATCTTTGATGCGAAGTCTTTTATCAAACTTTTTGATACGTTTTTCGGCTAGGGATTCAAATTCACCATCATAGGGGGAAGTCGTGCTTAATCTATTCCAGTACCCCCCTCCGTCGAACGGACCCTTCGTTGGATGAAAAGGCACATAGACGTGTGTCCCTTTAAAGACATCATCACCCAGCTCGTCAATAGCAACCATCGTACGAAACGGAATAAACCCGGAGATTTTGAGCCACCCCTTATTTTGCTCTGGCAACGCATCCCACAAGCTGCGTGCGGCCGCCTCAAGCTCATCTCTCTCAGCATCTTCGACGCGCCACGGGTGATAACCCGGCATGGCAGTGACTGCGTCTGCTGCGTCCCACTCACCTGTCACGGTATCAACATATGCATAGTGCCACCGAATGCTTACCATTAACCCAAGGTGTGTAAGCTCTTCTGGCCGGTATACCCACCACTGTGTTGGTCGCTTACCTTTTTCAACTCTTGGGTAAGCTGACGCTGCCGGGTCACGAACCAAAATTTCAGCGGAGCTCGTTGCTACGGTCTTGCTCAGCTTGCGCTTTGTCGCAAGTTCAGCCCTGAGTTGTGTTGCTAATGACCGCTGTCGGATAACCAGCGAGATACCAAAGTAGGCAAACAAAAGGTTGTCGTTTTTCGGCTGGAATAACATATCCTCCAGTTCGCCACGCCCCCAAATGTGCACCTCTGAAATGCCGTTCGCTCGACACCATTCGAAAATTCCATCACGTGTCTTTTTGGAGAAGTCGCAGGCCGCTGCAAAAATCATCCCATACAACGGCTCATCCTTTTGAAGCACGATTTCATCCAGATAGCCTTTGGCCTTTGACGGGCCAATGGCACGCTCCCGTTTGCATTGGATTAGCCAAAGTCGGTCAGACAGGGCCTGCAGCGGCTCATCGTCCTCCTCATCCAGAGAAGTGAATACCTCGGCCGATTCGACAATTTCCAGAGCTCGCGCATCAAACCCTTCGTCGCCTCCTGAACGACCTGTCGCCTCCAAGCGCCGCCATGGACGGAAATCGTAGGCAAGTTGTCGAACAAGGTCTTCAAAACGCTTCGGCTCCAAGTCTTGGAACGGCAAAGGATTCATAGTACGCGTTACTGCGGCATTCATGATTGCCTCACTCGTAAATTTTTCCGCAGTAAAGAAAGACCGCAAACTTTTTCCATGGCGACGCTGAGGCAAGCCCTTGTTTGACACCGAATGCAGAATCCTGCGCCCATGCGTGCGCCGCTTCGAGAAAATCCTGTATTGAATCATTCTCCCAGCCGTTCTGAACTTCGCCGGCTGCATCCGCTGCTGTGTGGTCCGCTACACGACGGTCGTCCGCTAGCGCCTCGACGAACGCAAGGAAGGTGCTCTCATCCACGACCGCTTCAAGGTAATCGTTCAAGTTCATCCAGAGACCTCAGCCTAAGTTTCATCGCAACTCATCATCGAACCATACATCTTCGTGTCCCGGTGCCAGTTGCACTCGCCAACCAGGCGAGAGCGCAAGATAGGGTACAAGCGCCGGGCATTTTTCGGGAAGGTGGGAAACGTGCAAAGGAGCGAAAAAGTCCGGCGACGTCGACATTTCACCACCCCAGATATACCAACCGCAGGTTCCTTCATTCGGCGGAAGGCGAAGTGCGTTTAGAGGCAGTATTTGCAGACTGTCCAACGCTATTCCAACTTTCTGAGTTTCTTTCGTCGGAACGAAGTCTGAGCTGAATCGTTGGCAAATCGCTAGTTGCTCATCTACGAAATTCATCTCATCGCTCCAGATTTCGTTACAACTCAGTATTGCAACGGCGATTGCCATATAGCGCGCTATAACCGTTGAAGCAATACCGCCCCGTGTTGCAAGTTTAACAGGTTGACGTAGCCCAGCGGCTCGTCATGACGGCCAATTTCATCAATCGCGTGCCCTTTCGCAGGCGGCGCCACCCGTTCTCTACGGTCTACGCGTTTTGCATGTCCTCGATATAAATCCCGTGGCTTAACTACCGCGTGGACTGGCCCCGCCCGGTCCTTCGGGCCACGTCGTTCCGAGATTTCGGAATCGCGTTCGCTATACGAAAAATCCTAACCATGCAAAGAGCAAGCCAAGCAAAGAAAGTACACACCTCTGCAATCTCCGATTGCGGCGCATTCGCGCCTGAAACCCGCGCCAATACTGGCTTTGCGGGTGGACCGTCCTCGATTTCGGCGGTCCACAAACAGGCCACGCAGCGCGGTACCGCAGTACCACGGACAACCGCGCGCAGCCGGTTCATCAAGGTCCGCGTTTCGCCGGACGAATACTCAGCAATTGCCCGTCAAGCAGACATCGCCAGCCAGCCGATGAGCGAGTACGTACGCGAGCAAGTGCTCGCGGTCCACAAGACCCTCGACTTGAAGGCTGAGTTGGCAACCCTCCGTGGTCTGCTCGATACGCCAGCCCAGTCCACGGGCGACACGCTGGCTCTGGAAGCTGTGTTGCTCCTGCGCGAACTCGCAGCGGCCCGGGATGCGCAAATCCTGTCGCGCGTGCGCGCGCAACTGGCCCAGCGAAATGGAGGGAAAGCATGAATATCCGCGACCCATTTCTGAACAGCATCCGTATCGTGCTCGACCGCGCGGCTGTGTGGACGGCGCTGACCGGGGCAAACTTTATGGTCATCTGGGCAGCAGTATGGCAGCGTGGCCTTGGGCTTCGCTGGTCGGTCGGCGTCAAGCAGCTTGAGTCCATTGTCACGGGAACGGCAACTCCCCTGACCCAAACGCTGTTTGTGCTCACCTTCGCCGTTGCCGTGCTAGCGACCAGTGGGGTATGCGTATGGCTCTTCACACGCTGGCGACGCCAGGGAGAGCTACAGGGCGCGCACCTCCGCGGCCCCAGGCTGGAGGCTTGAGATGCAGCAGTTCGACACCCTCACTTTGGCCGGCATCCCGCTACCACGAGAAATCGAGCCCCTGCATTGGCTGTTGACCGGCACCACCGGTGCTGGCAAGACTACTGCCATCTCGGAGCTGCTCGACGGCACCCGCGCTCGTGGCGACCGGTGCATTATCTGTGACCCCAACGGCGGATATCTCGCGCATCATGCCCAGGATGGCGACAGGCTGCTGAATCCGTTCGACAGCCGGAGCGAACGCTGGTCTCTGTTCAACGAGTTCCGCAAGGACTTCGATGCGGAGCGCCTTGCCCGGAGCGTCGTCCCTGACGGGCACGGCGAAAGCGCTGCTTGGCATGGCTACGCACAGACGCTACTGGGCGAAATCCTCCGCGCCCTGGTCCGTACCGGCGAAACATCGACGGACAGGCTGCTCTACTGGGCCAGCATCGCACCAGCAAGCGAACTTGCCCAGCTATTGGCGGGCACGGCGACGGCGGGACTCTTCGACCCGGAAGCAGCGAAGGCGCTTGCGTCTACCAGGTTTGTCCTGGCGGCGCGGCTTGCACCCCAACGCTATCTCGCGCCGGGTGCATTCTCCCTGCGGAGCTGGCTGGAGAACGAGCCGGGCAGTCTGTTCCTCACTTGGCGCTCCGACATGCAGACGGCACTTGCCCCGCTCATGGGAACTTGGGTGGACGTACTTGCCAATGGCGTGCTCTCGCTGCCACCGGACCCGGCACGGCGTATCTGGCTCATTGCCGACGAACTCGCCGCCCTCGGGTCTCTCGCATCGCTTGAATCAGCACTGACCTTGGGACGCAAGCACGGGCTCTGCGTGGTCGCAGGCGTCCAGAGCACGGCCCAGCTTGACGGGCTTTATGGGAAGGACACCGCGACGGTGTTGCGTAGCTGCTTCCGGAACCTCATGGTTCTGGCCATTTCGCGTACCGACCCGGACACTTGCGATGCACTGTCCCGGTCCTTGGGCGAATGCGAAATACAGCGGCCCGACGCCTCGCGTTCACAAGGCACGCAGGGGACCAGCCGTGGCACCAGCCTGCAGACGGCGCAGGAGCGGCTTGTCTTGCCGTCGGAAATCGCAGGACTACCCAGCTTACAGGGCTATCTGACGCTTGCCGGCGACAGCCTTGTGCGCAAAGTGCGCTTACTGCCGCAAATTCGCGATGTCGTCACAGAGGCATACCAGGAGGAGGCCGCATGCTGAGCCTTGCCAAAGTGACCTCGGGTGATGCCGCTGCCAGCTACTACGAGAGTGCTGACGATTACTACTCGGAAGATGGACAGGCCGCCAGCGCCTGGTGGGGCACGGGCGCGGAGGCACTGTGTCTCGCTGGCGTCGTGGATACCCCGACGTTCAAAGCGCTTCTCGATGGCAAGCTACCGGATGGCACAACAATGCATCATGGCGGCGACGGGGAGCGCCGGGCCGGTTCAGACCTGACGTTCAGTGCACCGAAGAGCGTATCGATGCAGGCGCTGATTGCCGATGACGAACGGCTGTTGAAGGCGCACGACACAGCGGTCGCACGCGTGCTGTCGCACGTGGAGGCGCGCCTGGCCGCATGCCGCGTGACGCAAGCAGGTGAGACGTATTCGGAACTGACGGGCAATCTGGCAGTCGCTACGTTCCGGCACGAGCTGTCACGCGATGCAGACCCGCAATTGCACACGCATGCCGTCGTCCTGAACCTGACGCGCCGCGCTGATGGACAGTGGCGTGCTCTCGACGCCGCGCCGCTGTACGCCCAGCAGAAAATGCTCGGTGCCCTCTACCGCGCCGAGTTGGCGTTGGAGGTGCAAGCACTCGGCTATGCGGTTCGCTTGACGCATCATGACGGCCGCTTCGAGCTCGCACATCTTTCTGATAGTGCCGTGGCGGCGTTCAGTAGCCGCAGCTAAGCCATTGCTCACGCCCTTGCGAAACATGGGAAGGACCGGTGCACCGCCTCGGCAGCAGAACGCGAGATTGCGGCGCTCGCCAGCCGCAAGGCCAAGGGAGACCTGGACCGTGAGAGCTTACGCATGGCATGGCGCGAAAAGAGCATCGCGCTTGGAATCGACTACGCACCGCTGGCGCCCTCGCTCCTGAGCGCGGACGAGCAACGTCAACGAGTTGCGGCGGCAGTCGACTTTGCGGCCGAGCACTTGATAGAAAGGCAAGGCCTGATAAGGCATGAAGCACTGGCCAGCTGGGCATTGGGGCACGCTACCGGTGCCGCCTCGAGGGCCGACATCGAGGCGGAATTGGCGAGCCGGGTCAGCAGTGGTCGTCTGCTGTCGAATGGCAAGGTCTACACCACTCCCGAGGCACAATCGACAGAGCGGGCATTCCTGGGTATCGAAGCACGTGGACGTGACGCACTCGCCCCCATCGTCCGCCAGCAATGGTTGCCAGGTACTGAGGGTACGGAGCTCAACGCAGGGCAGTGGGGCGCGGCGCGACTTGTCCTGACAAGCCGGCACCGCGTCGTCGGCATACAAGGACGCGCTGGCACCGGGAAAACGCGCATGCTCACGCAAGTACACGATATCGCATCCATGAACGGCTGGCGGTCGATGGGACTGGCACCGTCAGCGGCCGCCGCGCAGGAGCTGGGCGGCGCCGGTATCGAAGCCCAGACCATTGCCGCATTCTTGGCCAGAGGTGGCCGTGGTCTTGATAGCGGCACGCTGGTCGTGGTGGACGAGGCAGGCATGGTAGCTGCACGCGACATGCAAGCCGTTCTCGAGCTGGTGGAGTGCGCCAACGCACGCGTCATGCTCGTAGGCGACACCCAGCAGTTGAAAGCCGTCCGTGCGGGTGTCCCATTCGCACAGCTCCAGGCAGCGGGCATGGAAACCGCAATCATGCACGAGATTCAGCGGCAAACCAACGCGAACCTGAAGACCGCTGTGGAACACGCTGCGGAAGGCAATGTAGCGGAATCGGTAAAGCTTCTTGCGCCTCGAATTGCGGAGGTCGCTCACGCTCGTGACAGGTACGCGACCATCGCCCGTCACTACTGCGCACTCGTTCCCGCGCAACGCGAACAAACCCTGATTGTGGCCGGCACCCATCACGCGCGCGAAGCCATCAACGCCGAGGTCCGCGCTCGCCTCGGTCTCGTTGGTGAGGCGGTATCGATTCTTGTGAGCCGAGACCTGACCGATGCGCAAAAAAGGAGCTCGGTGTCCTACCAAGTCGGCGACCTGGTGCAAGCTCAGAAGGACTACCCATCGCTCAATCTGTGCCGGGGAGATTTCGCCAAGGTCGTTTCGGCAGGAGGCGGCCAAGTCGCACTGCAATGTCAAGATGGCACGAACCACAAATGGCGGCCGGCGCTACTGGCTCACGTTAGCGTCTACGCAGTGGCCGAGCGCAACCTCGCTGCCGGCGATAAGGTGCGGGTCAGCGCCAATGACTACGCCCGAGGCCTCATCAACGGCGATTTCTGCACCGTAATCGCAGTCACGAGCCTCGGGGTCACGGTCAAGACAGAAACCGGACGCACGGTAACGCTCGACCGTGCGAGCCCGCTGCATCTTGAACACGGATACTGCACCACGGTCCATTCTGCACAAGGGCAGACCTGTGCCCGTGTCCTGATTGACGCTGACGTAAGCAGTGCGATGGTGAACGAGAGTCTGTTCTACGTCGCCATCAGCCGTGCCAGGGAGGAGGTCAGGCTCTACACTGATGACCGCCAGCTGCTACCCGCTGCCATGGCCAGGGCGGACGTGAAGTCTGCGGCGCTCGACCTGGACAAGCCCCGCTTGGCAATGGGGCTGTAGATACTCACGGACTCGCCAATGGCTGGACAAGGCCGTGTTCACCCGAACACGGCCGTTTCATCATTGCTGGCGCAGATTGGCAACGACAGTCCGCCCTTGAGCGCCATGTGAAGCGGTGCCTGCTCGGACAGAGGGATGAAAACGTTGGCGTCGTCATGGCGAAGCTGAAGTACGGCATGACTGCCGGCCCAGACCGACAATTTCCTGATGACGCGGGTGAACGACTCATGCAGCTCCGCACGTTCGGTCATCCGCGCGTCCGTGATGTCCCTGACTGCGCCAAGCGCGTCCACGATGGCCTGCTCGACGTCATCCTCCCATACGGCCGCGACAGGGTCATTCGCAACGGCAGACAGCTCCATCACGTGGACCTTGCGCGCTTCCACCGCGCTGTCAAGTTCACGAATGCGGTTGGCAAGAGCAGCCGAACCGCCTGCCTGCTCGACAATGTGTAGCAAGTTTTGCAAGGATTTCGTGTCCTGCAAGAGTGCAGCGCGCTCCAGGTCCAACGCTTCGAGGGCATTCTGCTTGACGCTCCCCTTCAGTATTTCGGCAGAGACGGAGGTCATGAGCGGCGGGATGAGCTTGGTCTCCAGTTCACGCGCGTTCCAGTTGGGGCATTTGGTCACGCCACGGTCGCGGTCGGCGCAGACGTACAGAGCATAGCCGGCGCTGTTACGACCGCTCGTCTTCCCTTTGCGCGCCAGGGTCGCGCCACAGTGCCCGCAGCGCAAGAACCCCTGAAATACGTTGTGATAGCCAGCATCCCGGCGCTTGGGTAGGTGACGCCGCCGCTCTGCCGCCGCCTGTGCAGCGTTGAAAAGCTCCAACGAGACAATCCTCGGGTAGTAGTCGGGCCAGCAATCGCCAGTCTGCCGGCGAGCCTTCCCATCCTTGATTGACGGCTCGAATTCACCGAGAACCCTGCGGTTGTGCACGAGCTTATGAGGCAAGGTCTTGTGCCAGTCCTTTGCCTTCCCTGGCACTGGCCACCCTTCCCGATTCGCGATGCGTGCGATTGCTGTAGAACCAATGCCGCTCGCAACGAGCTCAAAGACTTTGACTACGCTCTCGGCCTTCTCGGGAACGACATCCCAGCCAGTTTTGTTGGCGTTCGGGCGTAGCCAACCCGGTCCTTGGCCGAAAGCGAACGTTGACCCGTTGTCGCGCTTGCGCTGATGTGCCTTTTTCACCCGGTCCGACTTGGTTGCCGATTCTTCATTGGCTCGGATGAACACCATAACCGCCCAGATGAGGCTCGTCTGGTCCTTGACGCTCTCTTCGTCAAGAATTCTTTTGTCGGCGAGGGTAACGACACGGATACCGAGCTTTACCAATGCGTCAAGTAGATGCATTGCATCGAACAGGTCTGCCCGAGAAAGACGGTCAAGGTTTTCAACCAGCAGGAACGAGCCCCGCTCGATTAGGCCAGACTCTACGGCCCGGATAAATGCGGCGAGTGCTCCTTTCGTGACATTTGAACGGTCGAACGCAGAAACGCCGAGGTCCTCGAACGACTTCTCTTGCAGATGGAGGTTATTCTCGGCAGCATACTCCCTGCTCCGGTCGAGCTGTCGCTGGAGGCTGTCGCCCTTAGCTTGTCGCTTCGTAGAAAATCGTACATACGAATATGCTTTTGGCCGTTCGTCGTCCTGGAAGAGATTGGGAATCTCTTTAGCTGCTACAGTGATGGTGCTGGTCATGGTTCTGGTTCCTTAAGAGATGGAGGAAACCAGTAAATGCAGCAGTTTTATATTGACCCTACACTTGAAATGGTTTCTCTTTCATCCCTTAAGGTAACTTCCGGCAAGCCGGCCGGCGTGCGCTGCGTGCAGCTTGACGACCAGGAGCGATGCAGGATTTTCCAGCACCCCGAACGTCCGGCGGTATGTAGTTCATTGCAGCCGGATGAACAGATGTGCGGCTCAAACCGGGAACACGCCATGCATTGGCTAGGCTGGTTGCAGCGGCAAACCGATCCTGATTGATGAGGAAACAGCGCAGGACACCGCAACATGCATCCAGCCGGGTAAATCGTTTCAAGCGCACTTCCCCGGGACACGGATGATCCGTTGTTGGATCAGCCCAGCGCCATGAAGACGTCGATCGTACAAGACACGGGAACCCTCACGCGTTCGTATTATTCGGGCGAATGATTTCCGGCACAGTGCTTCGCTTCTCGAGTTTTGTGCTGTGGTACAAGGTCGAGTAAAACGGTGCGTTTGCCCAATCAGCTTTCGACCCGATCACGTAGATCCGCTTTTTCGCCCTGGTGAGGGCCACGTTGAGCAAGTTGGCCTTGTCTGCTGCAAAGCTCGAGATGCTGCCGGGAGTACCGCCCAATACCAGGATGACGACGTCAGACTCCTTGCCCTGGAAGGTATGCACGGTGCCGAACATCCCGCTTACCTCCTTTTTATTCTTCAAGCGGCCCCCAAGAGCATCCGCAAGCGCATTCCTCACGTCCTTGAAGGGCGTGATCAAATAAAGATTGTATTTACCCCCGGCTTTGATGTCATAGTGCTTTTCAAATTCAGCAGCCATCTGCACGGCAACATCGATCTGCTCGGGAACGCTGTTCCCGTTCCGGCTGGTCGCCGGCACATCGATCCAGCAGCTCTTACCAAACCACAGATCGTCCTTATCCTTCCCGGCGCCATATACCATCATGTTGTCGTAGGAGATAGCATTGGAGACCGAGAACATGGGATCCAGGCAGCGCCGATGAACGCGTAACGGGCTTCCCACCCACTGCGCGTCCTCATCTTTACCAAGTTGGGTTCCGAACTGGTTGCCCATGTCGGCCAGGACCTGCACAGACGACGCGGTAGGGTGATATACGTGGTCCGCCGCACATCGGTCCATCAGCGGGACCATCAATTGGCGGGGAAGGGAGACCACCGGCACCAGCTGGCGCGGATCGCCGACGACGACCACCCGCTGCGAGCGCCAAATAGCGCCCATGGCAGCCTGTGGCGTCGCCTGGCCCGCTTCGTCGATCAAAAGCCAACCGATAGCCTCCCTCTCCCAGCCATCGAACATGCGGGCAAACGATGCGAAGGTCGTGGAAACAACCGGGACAACCATGAACAGCGAATCCCATAAGCGATCCACTCCGGCGCCGACGTCGCCTGCCGACAGCTCGCCCTTGTTGAGCGCGATGAGGGCTCCCAGATTATTCTTGAGCTTTGACCAGCTGTGCGCAATGAAGCTCTCATGCAGCGCCATCGCCCGGCAGAACAGTTCCTGGCGTGCCTGGAACAACTCGTCGTCAAACCATGGCGCCGCCAGCTGCAATTCATCGTCTGAAAGTGCGGCGCCTGACCACGTTTCCTCCATATCCGGGGTGACCGACTCCGCAACGAGAGCCGAAGCAGCTTTCTCGAATCCAGCCAGCGCCTGCTTCAGCTTGCTGGCATTGGTTTGATGATTCGCTTCGGCCTCGGCCCTGGCACGCTCGGCCGCTTCATACAGGGCAGTTGTAGCGCGAACGCCATCCGTGAATGCGGCGAGCTGTTTCTCATTTACCCGTGAGCTCGATGGCTGGGAAATGCCCAGGCCACTGCATTGCTTTGATGCCGCCGCTAACTCGGCATCGATCGATTTGATATCGACAATCAATCGTTCTCGGCTCTTGAACTTTGCCCTGGTGTCGCCAAGCGCCTTTTCGGCAGCTCTGAGCTTGCGCGTTGCGCTACGCAGTTCGCCCTCTGCACGCTCGCAATCCTGCTCCCATTTTTCAGTCTTCTTTCCCAGACTGAAGAGCTTCGACAAGAGACCAGGCTTACGGCCCTTTACTGCAGTAAGGAGCTGCTCCGCAACATGCTTGTCGTCGCGAAAAAGCACTAACTCATATTCAACTTTTTCCAGCTCATCATCGAGATCCCCATACGCTTCGCTTTCAAGCTGATTCTGCTTGTCGGATGCGCGTGCGGAAAGCTGGTGCCACCTGCCTAGCGCATCCGCCACCTGCTTCGCTTGACGATAATCGCGCGCTGCCTGATCCGCATTTTGCCTTGCGTCATCGGTTTTCTTTACTGCCAACGAAATCGCGGCCTTCGATTCCGCGAGTTGTCTCTGGTAGCGAGCGACGGCTGCGGCGAATGTGCGCTTGTTTGTGACCTGCGATGCGATGGACTGCATTCTTTGTAGAGCAACCGATGCCTTGGCATTGGCTTCATTGAAGCGCTCAACGGCATCGCGCCATGGAATTGGCGGGTAGACTTCAGGATTCATCAAGTCCCACAGCGATACGTGGGGAAATGCTGCGTCTTCCGCATTCGCGTCCGGGTTCTTCTTGGGAGTCCAGCGCAGTTTCTGGAAGAAGGCAGTCCGGTTAGGCTTACTGCCCATCACGGCAGCGATCAGTCCCCAGGTGGCGCCATCATGTCGTTTCGTCTTGGACGTCGACGCGATCGTATCCGAGAGGGCCGACAGGTAACGCAGCGATGAGCCATCAGGCAATGCTTTTATTGCCGGAAGCTCCTTGGTGATGTTCTCGACAGCGCCGTTGTTCGACGATGCGACGACAATGCCGCTCTTCCTGAGGCTCGGGTGGATAGCCCAGGTCTTGCCGAAGTTCCATCCCTCAACCTTTATCTGCTCCCTGAATGCATCGAGCGGATCAGCAAACCCGCTCATCGTTTGCGCTCGCTCCACAACAACCGCCGCGACAATGTCGCGCAACAGGGTGGTCTTGCCAGTGCCGGGCGGGCCGTTGACTGAAAAGATGCCTGGTGAGTCGCGCAACTGCTGCATGATTTTGTTGACCGCAAACTGCTGCGCACGCACAAGCGCGTGTTCGGACGGCCAGCAGCCAAGCGGCATCAGTTCTGGCAGGACTATTTTGTCGACCGACGTACTGCTCTTATCGCGGATATCGATGCGGTCGTCGCGCAGCCGGCCAGTCAGGAATGTATCAAGCGCAGCACCGTAGTTACCTTGTTTGATTTCTTGACGAATTTTCCCGAGGTCTTCGACAAAAAAACTGTTGAGCAGGTCCGAAGAATCTTCTTTCTCCGCCTGCTTCACGCTGAGAACTCTTGCCTGGATTCGAACAGTGGCGATCGGATCTGGCGGACTCCCGCCGCACGATACGTAGACCTCCTGACAAAGCGCTTCAATCGCCGCCATCGTCAGGGGCTGCAATTTACCTTCAGAAGATACTTCGCTGTCAGACGCTACATCCTGCCTTTCGGCTTTGACGAGATACAGGTGCTCGAGCACTCTCTCAAGTTGGCCGAGCAGGCGCTCCAGTAAATTCTCCTGGCCGAAAAAACCGGTGAAATCAAGATGTTCGTTTGGCTTCGCCGACAGGATCTGATTCAGGGCCCACAAGAGACTGCTTACAAAGGGCTTCCCAACGACGAAACCTTGCGCGTCCAGCGTCAACGCGAGTGTCGCGACAGGCTCCGGCTTGCGCGGTTCCGGCTCCTTGATGGCGTCAAGGCCAAAGTGCCGCCTGATCAGCTCTACCACCTGAGGTAGCGCGATCAGTCCGCAATAAACCGTGTACTGCACCGTAAATGCGGATAAAGCCTGTTTCGTCTGCGATGCCTTCGCCCGCAACAATCCCTGCACCTCCGCCTGCTTTGCAGAGTTCAACCATGGCATCTGATCATCGACGCCGATCTCCCAGGTCAAAGGGCCGCTTGGCGCCTCCTTCTTGCATTTTGGTGTACTGCTGGGACTCAGGCACTCGACACCCATCCAAAACTCTGTCGCAGCGACATACGATGCATGCTTCATTCGAACCATTCTTTTTGCCGCGTAAAGGGCAGAGAATAGCATTTGTGGGAGATTCGAAACTACACCGATAGCCGGCTGATAACCCGCCTGGTCTCAAGATGTGCTGCGCCGATCAGTCTTTCTCTGCGGACCCCGTTTTCTCCGGCATGAGCAGCCCGAGGCGCTTTTTCTTCTTCTTGACGACGGTGGCATGCTCGACCGCCGGCTTGGTGGCCGGCGGCGGCGCGACGGGGAGGGGAAAGCCGAGGAAGGCCATCACGAAGAAGATCGGCAGCAAGGCATAGAACAGCGGCCGCCGCCAGTTCAGTTTCTCTTTTAGCATGGCAGCCACATGGCGCCGTCCTTACAAAAAGCAAGATGGCACCCTTACCCGCGCAGGGTAATCTGCCGCGACGGCCGCGCGCGCCTAGGCGGCGACCGGTTCGCCGCGCGCCTGCTGCACGCGCTGGAACAATCCGCCCAGCGTCAGGCCTTCGTGCCAGATTTCGTCGAGCATCAGGCCATACTTGTCGCGCAGCGCCTTCGCCAGCGCCTCGCGCACCTGCGTGTCGGGCAGCCAGCGGGTCGGGTTGACCGCGCGGTAGATGCCGAGCACTTCGTCGTCGGGGCGGAAATGCAGCTTCTCGCTTTCGCGGAAAGCAAAGGCCGACACGAAGACGGACAGGAAGTCGCGGATGTCTTTCCGCGAGGCAGTCGGGAAGGTGCTGCGCCAGGCCCGGCTCTGGCAGGGCCGGTAACGCAAGGAGTTGGGCAATTGCCAACCGTGGAATGCTGCCCAGGCAAGCGCGGCGAGGATGAGGACAACAAGGATACTCATTCGCTTGAGTCAGGAATACGCATGCGGTCGAGTGTAGCACGCGTTGGGGGCAGCGGCGCACGACAGAATTTGACCCTGATGCGCATGAGCTAACCCGGCGGCAACGCTGGCGAGGTACAATCTTGGACCGGACACAGCGGGCGACCTTGCCTGTTGTGAACATGTTAGGCTTCGACCTCGCCGTACCTCCACCGAACATTCCAACGCCACCCGCATCCGGCTCTTCACCTGTCACGCAACCTGTTACGAATTCATGGATATACTTCTCGCCATCAAAGCGATCATCATGGGCCTGGTCGAGGGCTTCACCGAGTTCCTCCCGATTTCGTCCACCGGTCACCTGATCCTGGCGGGCAGCCTGCTCGATTTCACCGGCGAGAAGGTGAAGGTGTTCGAGATCGCCATCCAGGCCGGCGCCATGCTGGCCGTGATCTGGGAATACCGCCAGCGCATCGCGCGGGTCGTTGCCGGCCTCGGTTCGGATCCCACCCAGCGCAAGTTCGCCGTGAATGTCCTGATCGCCTTCTTGCCGGCGGCCACGCTCGGCTTCCTGTTCAGCGGACTGATCAAGTCGGAACTGTTTGCCCCGGTGCCGGTGGCGACCGCCTTCATCGTCGGCGGCCTGGTCATCCTGTGGGTGGAACGCCGGCACACCGGCGGCGCGCACAAGGCGCGCGTGGACAGCGTGGACGACATGGGCTACCTCGACGCGCTGAAAGTCGGCCTGGCCCAATCCTTCGCCCTGATTCCCGGCACCAGCCGTTCCGGCGCGACCATTATCGGTGGCATGCTGTTCGGCCTGTCACGCAAGGCGGCCACCGAGTTCTCCTTCTTTCTGGCGATCCCGACCCTGCTCGGCGCGACCGTCTATTCGGTGATCAAGGAGCGCCACCTGCTGTCGATGGCCGACCTGCCGATGTTCGGCCTCGGCGGCCTGGCCGCCTTCGGCTCGGCCTTCCTGTGCGTGCGCTGGCTGCTGCGCTACATCAGCACGCACGACTTCACGATCTTCGCTTGGTACCGTATCGTATTCGGTATCCTGGTACTGGTGACCGCGCACTTCGATCTTGTCGTGTGGGCCGAATAAGCACAAACAAGTAAACCAAGAGCATGACTTCCGAGCTTCAAGCGCGCGCCCTTCACGTCCTCGAGACGGTCTTCGGCTATCCTGCCTTCCGCGGACAGCAGGCCGAGATCGTCGAGCACGTGGCCGGCGGTGGCGACGCACTGGTCCTGATGCCCACCGGCGGCGGCAAGTCGCTGTGCTACCAGATCCCGGCGCTGCTGCGCGACGGGGTGGGCGTGGTGGTCTCGCCGCTGATCGCGCTGATGCAGGACCAGGTCGACGCGCTGGAAGAAGTCGGCGTGCGCGCCGCCTTCCTGAATTCCACGCAAACCTTCGAGGAAACCCTGCGCATCGAACGCCTGGTGCGCAGCGGCGAGATCGACCTGGTCTATGTGGCGCCCGAACGCCTGCTGACGCAGCGTTGCCTCGAGCTGATCGACGCCTCGCCGATCTCGCTGTTCGCCATCGACGAGGCGCACTGCGTGTCGCAGTGGGGCCACGACTTCCGGCCCGAGTACATCCGCCTGTCGGTCCTGCACGAGCGCTATCCGACCATCCCGCGCATCGCCCTCACCGCCACCGCCGACCAGCAGACCCGCGCCGAGATCGCGCACCGCCTGCAGCTCACCGAGGCGCGCCAGTTCGTCTCGTCCTTCGACCGTCCGAACATCCGCTATTCCATCGTCGAGAAGACCACCGGCCGCAAGCAGCTGCTCGACTTCATCACCAGCGAGCACCCGCAGGATTCCGGCATCGTCTACTGCCTGTCGCGCAAAAAAGTCGAGGAAACCGCCGACTTCCTGAACGAGCACGGCATCCGCGCCCTGCCCTACCACGCCGGCATGGAGTACAGCCAGCGCGCCGCGAACCAGGCGCGCTTCCTGCGCGAAGACAACATCACGATGGTGGCGACCATCGCGTTCGGCATGGGCATCGACAAGCCGGACGTGCGCTATGTCTGCCACCTCGACCTGCCGAAGAGCCTCGAAGGCTACTACCAGGAAACCGGCCGCGCCGGCCGCGACGGCCTGCCGGCCAGCGCCTGGATGGCCTACGGCCTGCAAGACGTGGTGCTGCAGCGCCGGATGATCGACGAATCCGAGGCCGACGAAACCTTCAAGCGCGTGCTGTCGATGAAGCTCGACGCCATGCTCGGCCTGTGCGAAACCCTGTCCTGCCGGCGCATGCGCCTGCTCGACTACTTCGGCGAACGTTCCGGCCCCTGCGGCAACTGCGACACCTGCCTGATCCCGCCGGTGCAGGTCGACGGCACGGTGCCGATGCAAAAGCTGCTGTCGACGGTGTACCGGGTCGATCAACGGTTCGCGGCCGGCCACGTGATCGACGTGCTGCGCGGCGCCCAGACCGAACGCATCAGCCAGTGGCACCACGACAAGCTCACCGTCTACGGCGTCGGCGCCGACCGCTCCGAGCAGGAATGGCGCGCCATCGTGCGCCAGGCCATCGCGCTCGGCTTCGTCACGGTCGACCACGACGCCTTCAGCTCGCTCAAGCTCACCGACGCCGCACGTCCGGTGCTCAAGGGCGAGCAGAAGGTGCAGCTGCGCCAGTACCAGAAGCCGGTCAAGGCCAAGCGTCCCGCCTCCTCGCGCAGCAGCGGCTACGAGGAACTCGAACTGTCGCGCTCCGAGCAGGCCATCTTCGACCGCCTGCGTTCCTGGCGCATGGGCACCGCGCGCGAGCATGGCGTGCCGGCCTATGTCGTGTTCCAGGACGCGACCCTGCGCGAGATCGCCAAGGTCAAACCGTCCTCGATCGATGCGCTGCGCGGCGTGTCCGGCGTCGGCGAAAAGAAACTGGTGTCCTACGGCGATGAAATTGTCGCCATCATCAACGAGATGATGTAGTGTCACAGGTTGAGTTTGTTCAACCTATAGACACGATGGCCATCCCCACTCCCACCAGCACCACCGCCGCCCCATCCCAGGACGGGGCCGACGCCCAGGTTCCAGACAACGCCGCCAGCCTGCAGACCTTCGTGTTCGCGCTGTTCTTCGTCTTCGGCGGCATCACCAGCCTGAACGACGTCATCATCCCCAAGCTGAAGGACCTGTTCACGCTCAGCTACGCGCAGGCGATGCTGGTGCAGTCGGCCTTCTTCGCCGCCTACTTCTTCGTCTCGATCCCGGCCGCCAGCATCGTGCAGCGCATCGGCTACATGCGCTCGGCCGTGGTCGGCCTGATGACGATGGCGCTGGGCTGCCTGCTGTTCATCCCGGCCTCGTATTCGGGGGTGTTTGCCACCTTCCTGCTGGCGCTGTTCGTGCTGGCGGCCGGCATCACCATCGTGCAGGTGGTGGCCAATCCCCTGATCTCGATGCTGGGCAAGCCGCAGACGGCCTCCAGCCGCCTGACCTTCGCCCAGGCCTTCAACTCGCTCGGCACCACGGTCTTCCCTTACGTGGGCGCGATCCTGATCCTGGGTTCGCTGGCGACGGTCGACCCGTCCACCTTGAGCGGCGCGGCGCTGGATGCCTTCCGCCAGGAAGAGACCCGGGTCGTGGTGAACACCTACATCGGCCTGGCGATCGCGCTGGCGCTGCTGGGCGGCGCCGTGTGGATGAACCGCCACAAGCTGGTCGAGACGCCGGCCCCGTCGGAAAACATCCTGCATGCCTTCGATCTGCTCAGGCAGCCGCGCTTCGCGCTCGGCGCGCTGTGCATCTTCCTGTACGTGGGCGCCGAAGTGGCAATCGGTTCGCTGATCGTGAACTACCTGATGGAGTCCAGCGTGCTCGGCCTGGGCGCCGAGGAAGCCGGCAAGCACGTGCCGCTGTACTGGGGCGGCGCCATGGTCGGCCGCTTCATCGGCGCGGCGCTGCTGCGCATGTTCTCGCCGGGTAAAGTGCTGGCCTGCGCCGCCGCGGTGACGATCGGCCTGCTGCTGGTGTCCGCCAACACCACGGGCGCGGTATCGGGCTGGTCGCTGCTGGCCATCGGCCTGTTCAACTCGATCATGTTCCCGACCATCTTCACGCTGGCCTGCGCCGGCCTGGGTACGCGCACGGCCGAAGGTTCGGGCGTGATCTGCGTGGCGATCGTGGGCGGCGCCATCGTGCCTCTGCTGACCGGCTTCGCGGCGGATGCGGTGGGACTGAAGATGGCGCTGGCCGTGCCGGCCGTGTGCTATGCCGTCATCGTGTATTTCGGGCTGTATGCGCGGCGCACGCACGCTACCGGCTGACGGCGTTCCTTGTTCGTAGGGTGGGCGGGTCTCCCGCCCGCGCGTTCAACCGGCACAAGAATATCCGCGCGGGCTGCATTACCGTAGTTTGAACGCGCGGACGGCGAAGCCGTCCACCCTACCAAGCTCGGCCAACGCCGCTTATTTTTTGCTGAACACCAGGTCCCACACCCCGTGCCCGAGCTTCAGGCCACGGTTCTCGAACTTGGTCAGCGGACGATATTCCGGCTGCGGCGCGTAGCCGTCGGCGGTGTTCTGCAGCAGCGGCTCCTTGCCCAGCACGTCGAGCATCTGCACGGCGTAGTCTTCCCAGTCGGTGGCCAGGTGAATGTAGCCGCCCGGCGCCAGCTTGTCGCACAGGACCTTCACGAACGCCGGCTGGATCAGGCGGCGCTTGTTGTGGCGCGCCTTGTGCCACGGGTCCGGGAAGAACACGTGCACGCCGGCCAGTGCGCCGTCGGGAATCATGTGGTTCAGCACCTCGACCACGTCGTGCTGGATCAGGCGCAGGTTCCCGATGCCCTGCTCGCCGATCTGCTTGAGCAGGCTGCCCACGCCCGGCGTGTGCACCTCGACGCCGATGAAGTTCTTCTCGGGCATCAGGCGCGCGATGTGCGCGGTGGTGTCGCCCATGCCAAAGCCGATTTCCAGGATGGTCGGGGCCTGGCGGCCGAAGGCGGCTTCCAGGTCCAGTGGCGCCTTCTTGTAGTCGATCAGGTACTGCGGACCGAGCTCCTCGAACGCGCGCGCCTGCGCGGTCGACAGGCGGCCGGCGCGCGTGACGAAGCTGCGGATGCGGTGTTCGGTCGGATCGTAAAGCATCGACCGCGCCGGGCCGTTGGATGGCGTATCAGAAGACATGGGGAGCGTAAATGAGGGAAAAAAAGGCTGTCATTATAGCCCAGCCGGCCGCGCCGGGCAGTCCCCGGCCGGCGTGCGAGGCCTGGCTGCGGAATCGCGCATAATCGTGCTTTGCACTTGCCGAGCACAGGAAGCCTTCTCATGCATTCGATCAAACACCCGATCGCCGTCGACGAAAACGTCGCCACCGCCCACCTGACCTCCTTTCATTACGGCAGCCCCAGTAGTGGCAAGGGCGGCGGCAAGAAGGTTTACATCCAGGCCGCCATCCATGCCGACGAGGTGCCGGCCATGCTGGTGGCGCACGTGCTGCGCCAGGAATTGGAGCGCCTGGATGCCGAAGGCCGGATCAAGGGCGAGATCATCCTGGTGCCGGCGGCCAATCCCCTGGGCCTGTCGCAGGTCTTGCATGGCGCGCCTTTCGGCCGCTACGACCTCAGGACGGGCACCAACTTCAACCGCGCCTACCGGCACGTGGCCGATGCGCTGAAGAAGTCGCTCGAAGGCCGGCTCGGCAACGACGCCGACGCCAACGTCGCCCTGGTCCGGGACGAGGCGCGCAAGCAGATTGCGGGCTGGGAGCCGAAGGACGACACCGAGACGCTCAAGAAGACCCTGCTGTCGATGGCGATCGATGCCGACATCGTGCTCGACCTGCACTGCGATAACGAAGCGCTGCTGCACATGTACACCGGCACCCCGCTGGTGGACACCGTGGCCCCCCTGGCCGCGCTCATGGAGGCGCGGGTGCTGCTGGTGGCCAAGGTCTCGGGCGGCGAAGCCTTCGACGAAGCCTGCGGACGCCTCTGGTGGGACCTGGCGGACCATTTCGAAGACGCGGCGATTCCGCCGGCCTGCGCCGCGGTCACGGTGGAACTGCGCGGCGAGAACGACGTGCGCTACGACTACGCACGCCAGGACGCCCGCGCCCTGCTGCAGTACCTGGGCCATGCGGGCGTGCTCGACATCCCGCTCGATCCGCTGCCGGAAACGGCTTGCCGCGCAACGCCGCTGAATGCCGTCGAACCGCTTGCCGCGCCACATGCCGGCGTGCTGGTGTTCCACAAGCGGCTGGGAGACATGGTGGACGCGGGCGAGCCGGTGGCGGACATCGTCAATCCGGTGAGCGGACAGGTCAGCACCTTATGCGCGGAACACGCCGGCTTGCTGTTTGCAAGCACGGCGCACCGGCACCTGCTGCGCGGCATGCATGTCTGCAAGATCGCGGGGACGGAATCGTTCCGCAGCGGCGACCTGCTGCCTGCGTGAGCGGCGCCGCGCCGGCCGGCAATCCGGATTGTGTTGATTATTTACAACTAGACTAAGGCTTCTAAGAAAATTTGTTGCGTTTTTTGCCACGCAATTATACGATGGCAATAATTATTATCTCAACGCAACTTTATTCCAAGGAGCCACCATGTTCTCGAAGTTTTCCGCAATCGCCTGTGGCGCGTTTCTGTTGGTCGCCTCGGGCAGCGCAAGCGCTGGCGTGGTCTGGCAAGCTTCCAGTTGCAGCTCGCCCGCCAATACCAAGCTGGCGCGGGAATGCACTTCTTCGGGAGCGGGCCTGGCGCATTCCGTCAGCCTGACGGGCTGGTCGGCGACCGCAACCGGAAAGTTCGGCAGCGCCAACCTGGTCCGTTATGCGGAAGGCTTCGGTATCCTGCGCAGCGGCGAAACCAGCAGCCCGCAGCATGCCATCGACAACAATGGCGCGACGGATGCGATCCTGATGCAGTTCGGTACCGACGTCGCCCTCAACCAGTTGGCCACCGGCTGGGTCTACAACGATGCCGATGTCAGCATCCTGCGTTATACCGGGGAACTGGCTCCCGTGCTTGGCGCCTCCAAGATCAACAACCTGCTCGGCGTTGCGGGCTGGGAGCTGGTCGGCAACTACAGCAGCCTGCGTACGAACGCGCCGCTGAACTTCAATGCCGAAGGCAAGACTGCCTCCTGGTGGCTCGTCAGTGCCTATAACTCCGCCTATGCCGGCACCCCGGCCACCTGGAACCTCGGCAATGGTAACGATTATTTCAAGCTGAAGAGTTTCCAGGCCGATATCTTCGTGAAAGAGGAAGCCTCGTCCGACGTGCCCGAACCGGCGAGCTGGAGCCTGCTGGGCATCGCCATGCTCGGTCTTGCCGCCAGCCGCCGCAAGGCGCGCGCCCGTTAAAAGATCTCCCAGGCCTGCCGGACTGATGCCCGGCACGGGCTAGCGGATTTCCGTAGGGTGGTCGGCTCGGCCGACCGCGCGTTCAGCTCCGCCATGCGATGCGACTGCGCTTGTGCCTGTTGGACGGGCGGCCGGCAAAGCCGACTACGCGTCCCGGACCACCCTACGCGCCATGACGAGCATGTCGTTGTCACGACGATGTATTCAGTCAGATAGCCCCTGGGCCTGGCCCTGAGCGATCCCGGCGCCTCGCCCGGCCCGGATTGCCATCCCGGCGGCCAGCAGCGCGACCGCGGCCGGGACCCAGGCCTGCGCCGCATGCAGCTCGAACAGCGTCGCGCTGCTGGCGGCGCACCATAGCAGCGGTATCACCCACAGCAGCCACGGCGCACGCCAGAACAGCAGGACGCCCAGCGTGGCCGCAACGGTCGGGTCGGGCGCGATAGCGAAGATCTCGGCTTGCCACCCGCTGCGTCCGTCCAGTGGCGCCAGCACGGGATAAGCGGTCAGCGCCAGGAAAACGATCAGCAGTGCCGCGCCGGCCGCAAAGCCGGCGGTTGGCGGCGGCGCCGGCCGCCGTGCCGCCATCCATCCCAGCAAGCCGGCCTGGATGAAGAAGCCGGCCGCGAAATACGGCGCGCCGGTATGGATGTCGGCGTAGCGCTGCAGGTGATAGCCCCAGCCCACCCACAGCCAGGCCAGTCCCAGCAGCGCGAACGCACACCGTGTCCCTGCCGGCCGCACGCGCAGCATGCAGGCCAGGATGGCGACGCCCGCCGCCAGCGCGGGCAGCTGCAGCGGCCACAGCGCGCGATTCATCAACGCGAACTGGCGATAATACGTGCGCGCCGAGAACATCAGGAAGTCGGATAGCGAATAGCTCCACCACTCGCTCATGCCAGCCTTTCGACGTCCTGGACGATGCGGCGGCGCAGCGCCTCGTCCGGCAGCGGCCCGGTGGCGGCCAGCATGTTCTCGCGCACGTGGGCCACGCTGGTGGTGGCCGGGATCGCACAGCTCACGGCCGGGTGTGCGACGATGAACTTGAGCAGTGCCTGCGCCCAGCTCGTGCAGCCGATCTCCGCGGCCCAGCCGGGCAGGCGCTTGCCCGCCAGCGCCCGGGTCAGCTCGCCCTGCCGGAACGGCCGGTTGACGATCACGCCGATGCGGCGCTCGCGCGCCAGCGGCAGGATGCGCCGCTCGACGTCGCGGTCGAGCGCGTTGTACGACACCTGCACGAAGTCGATCGGCTGGCTTGCCATGATGTTCAGAAGCTCGGCATGACGGCGTCCTTCCGAGGTGGTGATGCCGACGTAGCGCAGCCGCCCTTCGCGTTTCATCTTGAGCAGCATCGGCAGGTGCGCTTCCCAGCCCAACAGGTTATGCACCTGCAGCAGGTCGAAGCGGGGAAGCTGCCACAGGCGGCGCGAGGCCTCTGCCTGCGCCAGGCCCCGCCCGGCCGCACCGGTCCACACCTTATCAGCGGAAAACAGCTGCGGCGGCCTGAGCTTGCCGACCGCTTCGCCGATCACGGACTGCGCCGAGCCGTACATCGGCGAGGAATCGATCAGCCGCCCGCCGCCGGCGAAGAACTGGCGCATCACCGCCAGGCAGTCGGCACGGGCAGCGGGATCGCGACCGACATTGAAGGTGATCCAGCTGCCCAGGCCGACCACCGGCAACTGCTCGCCGGAAGACGGAACGGGACGTGTCAGGATCGTGGGCCGGCCCTGCGCATGCGCGAATGCCGGCAGGGCCAGCAGTGAAGCGAGCAGGCGGCGGCGCGAACGGGAAGCGGGATGCATGCGGGCGGTCCTTGTCGGGTAGACGAGCAGAATGCGAGCATACCGCGTGTGCGCCGGATGTCGCCGTCTTGGGAATGGACTTGAAGCGCCGGTCAGCCGGACCTGCCTGGATGCGGTGCGTGAGAACCGGGCCTGGTCGGCAGCGAGGTCCTGAGGGATGGAGCGGGTGAAGGGAATCGAACCCTCGTCGTAAGCTTGGGAAGCTTCTGCTCTACCATTGAGCTACACCCGCGTTGCCAGCATTCTACGCGGGTTTGTCGCGATTTGACAATTGTTCAATGCCGCGCGACGGCGCCTACTCCGGCTGCTCGACCGTATAGCCCCTGGCCGCCAGCGCGGCCATCAATCCCTTCGGATCGAGCAGGTCTTTCATCGGCAATACCGCGAAGGTCGAGGCGTTCCGGGCCAGCGCGGCCTCCGCATTGGCGAGCCACAGGGCGCGGCGGCGCTCCTCCGCTCCCTGGAAAGCCGGGTGCGCGCGCAGGACCGCGCTGTTGCGGATCACGCTGCTGCAGCTTTCCTGCTCGTCGAAATCGAGCTTGCGAATGGCGTCGATATCGCCCTTGGCCCAGGCATTGGCGCGCACGCGCATCGCATCGATGTCGGTCTCCAGCCGCTTCAGGGTGGACGAGAAGCAGGCCACGTCGTCCAGCTGCGACTTCTTGAAATCCTTGATCAACTGACGCGGGTTATCCACCTTCAGTTCGTTGACGCTGCGGGTCACCTTGAGCTTGCCGTGGTCGACCATGTTCTCGACCTGCTTGCGCACGTCGATGCTGGAGGTCAGGCCTGCCTGCTTCAACGCGGCGCCGAACAGCTCATTGGCCACCAGGAACGGCCGGTCGCGCTCCTTGTTCTTGGGCAGGTATTTTTCCTTGAGCGGCAGCCAGCGCGCGTAGACCTCGGCCGGCAGCACGTCGCGTAGTGTGGCGTCGTCGGGATTCTTGTTGATGCCGATGAGGCTGGGCAGCGCCAGCGCGGCCTGGAAGTAGGACATTTCGAGCTTGGTAATGGGGGGCGCCAGGTATTCCTGCGAACGCTTGACCACGGCTTCGACCTCGTGCGAGCGCCAGTCCATCTTGATGGGAAGCGGCGAGTAAGTCCCGAAAATCCAGAGCACATGGTCATCCTTCGACACCTTCCACATGCCCGGACCGGGCTTCTGGCCGACGACCACGATCTGTTCCGGTGCTGCCGGCGCAGCGTCGTTGGGAGCGGCGGCTGAGGGCGGGTCTGCAGCTTCGCTTGTCTGCGCATGAACGGGCGCTGCGCACAGGCTCAGGCACAGCGCCGGAAGGATTGCGAATTTCAGCATCAGGACATCCTTGTTGTTGATTGTCCGTCAAGCTTAACCCGTCAATACGAAGAGGCGCTTAGCGATGGCTTAAGCATCGCGGCGCCCCGCCGTTTCATGCCGCCTGCATGGCCAGGCGCGCCGGCGCTGCCTTGGCGAGCTGCGCTCGGGCCGCCGGCTGCGCATCGTCGCCGGCCTCGACCTTGAACTCGCCCACCAGCGCCACCAGCGTGGCCGCCTGCTGCTGCAGGCTTTCCGCTGCCGCGGCCGCTTCTTCGACCAGGGCCGCATTCTGCTGGGTCACGCCGTCCATCTGCACGATGGCCCCGTTGACCTGGCCGATACCGCTGCTCTGCTCGCTGCTTGCCGCACTGATCTCGGCGACGATGTCGCTGACGCGGCGCACGCTGGTCACCACCGCGTCCATCGTCTTGCCGGCGTCCTCGACCAGCATGGTGCCCATGCTGACCTTGTCGACCGAGTCGCCGATCAGGCTCTTGATCTCCTTGGCGGCGGCGGCGCTGCGCTGCGCCAGGTTGCGCACCTCGGTGGCCACCACGGCGAAGCCGCGGCCCTGTTCGCCGGCCCGCGCCGCTTCGACGGCGGCGTTCAGCGCCAGGATATTGGTCTGGAAGGCGATGCCGTCGATGACGCCGATGATGTCCACCACCTTCTTCGACGCCTCGCTGATCGCGCCCATGGTATCGACCACCTGGGCCACCACCTCGCCGCCACGGGTGGCGGTCTCGCTCGCCGATGCGGCCAGCTGGCTGGCCTGGCGCGCATTGTCGGCGTTCTGCTTCACGGTGCCGTTCAGCTCTTCCATCGACGCCGCGGTTTCCTCGAGGGCGCTGGCCTGCTGCTCGGTACGCACCGACAGGTCGGTGTTGCCCTGGCGGATCTCGCCGGACGCCACCGCCACCGCATCGGAGCTGCTGCGCACGCGCGCCAGCACGTCCTGGATCTTGGCCACGAAGCCGTTGAAGCCGCGGGCGATCTCGGCCAGCTCGTCGTTGCCGCGTACGGCCAGGCGCGCGCTCAGGTCCGCATTCCCGCTCGACAGATCGGTCATGGCATGGCCCAGCACGCGCAGCGGACGGGTCAGGCGACGCAATACGGTCACCATCACCACGGCGGCGGCGGCGGCGCACAGCACGGCCACCAGCGCCGCGTAAGCCGCCAGCTCGCGTGCCGGCGCGGTCGTCACGCTTTGCGGGAAGGCCAGCGAAATGGCCCACGGCGCCATGTCCTTGCTGACCTGCAGCGGCTGCAGCACGTGGACGATTCCCTGGGCGTCCAGAAACTCATAGGGCTTGCCCTGCCTGACCGCGTCCAGCGCCGCAGCCGGCAGGTCGGATGCCTGCTTGCCGCTGCGGGCATGGTCCTTGTGGCTGGCGTACACGCCGCCGTTCGAGATCAGCGCCAGCGTGCCCTCGTCCATCACCTTCATGTTGTCGAGCATCGTGCCGAGGCCGGTGAGCGGGAAGTCGCCGGATACGGTGCCCATGAACTGGCCGCCGACCATGATCGGCGCCGCCAGCGTGGCGATCGCCACGTCCTTGCCATTGATCCGGTACAGGTAGGGCTCGGTGAAGAGCGCGTGGCCGGTCGCCTTCGGCACGTCGTACCAGTCGTTGCCGCCCGGCGTGGTGACGAACACGATCGGTTCGACGTTGACCTTGCCCTCCGGGCTGCGGGTCCAGTAAGGCATGTAGCGGCCGGTCGCATCGTAGAGCGGGGCCTGGCCGGCGAACTCGGCGTCCTTGCCGTCCAGCGCGTTCGGCTCGTAGGCGGCCACGCTGCCGATGAAGTCTTCCGAACCCACCAGGGTGGCGCGCACCAGGTCGGCGATCTGGGCGCGCGTCAGCGCCTGCCCGCCGGCCTGGGTCGAGGACAGCACTGCGGCCGCGCTTTCCAGCGTCGCCAGGTTCGATGCGATGCGGCCCTTGAGCAGGGCCGAGGCTTCGAGGGTCAGGGTGCGTGCCTGGCGCATCGCGGCTTCCTCGGCGCTTCGGCTGTTCTTGACGGCGATGAAGCTCGAGGTCACGCCCAGGCTCGCCACCACCAGCAGGGTGGCGGTGATGCAGATCTTGGCGCTCAGCGACAGGGAAAAGCGGCGCGAGGCATGCTGCTTCTCGCGCGTCGTCGGGTGCATGTTCATGATCGTCTTTCGTTTCAGAAGCTGCTGGCGACGCTCACGGCGAACGTGCCCTTGGCGGGATTGGACATGGCGATACTGCCGTCGGCGCGCGGCACGCCCGTGGTGTAACGGTCGTAGGCATCGGTGGCGCCCCAGGCGCGGGTGTAGGCCGCAGCCACGCTCCAGCCGCCGTCGACGGCCCTGGTGACGCCCAGCTTGGCGTCGCGCCAGTCCCAGACGGCGTTGCCGCGGCCGGCGACGCGGCCGTCACCGAGGTGCAGGTCGAGGGTGTAGCCGTCGCCCAGCTCGTGGTTGACGCCGATGTCCAGGTAACCGGTGCCGCGCGCGTCCGTGATGCCGAAGAAGTCGCGCGACACGGTGCGGTAATACTTCGCGTAGAAGGACTTGAAGCTCAGGCCCGGCACCAGTTCGGTGTAGTCATAGCTGGTGCCGGTGCTGCCGATGCGGGCGCCCGGATAGCGGTAATGCATGAGCATCAGGCTGTAGCCCAGCGGTCCGACCGTGGCCGCGTAGCCGCCGTACAGGTCCCATTCGACGCGGCCGCCTTCGATGAAGCGGTCGCTGACGGTCGAGGCCCAGGTGCCGGCGGACCAGCCGCTCGGATGCGCATAGTCGAGGCCCGCCTGCAGCGCGGGACGCCCCCAGCTCTGGCGCATGCCGCGCGACACGTACTGCGAGCTCAGCGTGACAGTGGCGGTGATGGGAAGCGCGGCCGAGGGCGACGCGGGTGAGGCGTCCTCGACGTTGGCCTGCGCGCCGCACATGGCCGGCGCCAACAACAAGGCGGGTAATAGTCGGAAAGAAAGGGAAGTCATGTCGGTCTCGTAGATAGGTCGCCGAGGCATGAATGACTCCTCCGGCCGTGCAGCAATTAATGCCGTACGGAAATTCTACGAGACAATTGTGATTATTCACGGAAATGTGAAGACTTCGACAAGAAGCTTTTTACCATTATGCGTCGCCCACGCAACACTTCAGCAAATCCGGTAACTTCACGCCGGATCCGGCGGGCCGGGCCGCTCCAGCAGCGCGTGCGCCAGCCTCAATCCCTCGACCATGACCGAGAACGCTTCGTGCTTGGCCGCTTCGTCCGGCACCCGCAGCACATACGAGGGGTGATAGATCGTCACCACCCAGGCGCCTTCATGGCGAATCGGCTTGCCGAGCGACTCCTTGAGCGTGACCGTGCCCTTGCGCAGCACCGACTTGAGCGCGGTGGCGCCCATGGCCACGATGACCGTCGGCTTGACCTCGGCCAGCTCCTTTTCCAGCCAGTAGTGGCAGGCCTCGATCTCGCGCTGGACCGGCGTCTTGTGCAGGCGGCGCTTGCCGCGCGGCTCCCATTTGAAATGCTTGACGGCGTTGGTGAGGTAGATGGCCTGGCGATCGACCCCGGCCTGGGCGAAGACCTGGTCGAGCAGCTTGCCGGCCGGGCCGACGAAGGGCTTGCCGGCCAGGTCTTCCTGGTCGCCCGGCTGCTCGCCCACGATCATGATCGGCGAGCGCGTCGATCCTTCGCCGCCGACCGCCTGGGTGGCGTACTGCCACAGCTCGCAGCGCCGGCACTCGTCGAGCCGGGAGGGCTGTTCGCGGTCAGGCTGCGCCGCTTCGGCGCTGATCGGAATGGTGGCGCCGCTCTTGCGCCCGAGCGCCTCGACCTGCCCGATCTTGCGCGCGCCGAGTTCGGCCTGGCTCACCAAGGAAGGCACGATCGCCCCTTCGGGCAGGTTCTTCCAGAAGCGCGAAGGAATATGGCTCTGCATCAGCTGGGCGTTGACGCGCGCCGGGTTGAAGATGCTGCGGTAATAAGTGAGCCAGAGCGCCTCGCCGGCATCGACCAGGTCCGCCGCGCTCGACATCAGCGGGCCGGTATGGTGCAGCGCCTGTCCGTCCCACACCACGCTGGCCTCGGGCGTGGCGATCATCCAGCTGACCTTGCCCATGCGGGCGACGAAATGCTCGGCCACCTGGGGCAGCACGTCGTGGCGCGGCTCGAACCAGGCGACGAAGCGTGGATCGCCGGCATCGAGCGGACGCTCGCGGAACCGGATGTAGGCATGCATGTCGTGCTCCTCGCGGCGCACCGCCTTGACCATGCCGTGCAGGCGGCTGCCGTCGGGGTCGGCGGGCGACTGCACCTCGTGTTCGCCACGGCTCCAGCGCCACAGCACGCGGTAGAGAAAAGGCCAGCGGTCCGGGGCGCGGAAGCACGCGGCCTTTTCCAGCATCTCCAGCAGGGACCGCGGCACACGCGTCGGCGACCGCGCAGCATCGGGTCGAGGCGCTTGCGCCGCTTGCAAGGGGCTGGCGCCATGATCTTCCGGCCCAGCCGTGGCGGGCGCACCCGAGAACAGGTCGCCGCCCTCGGTCGTTCCCCAGTGCGCGGCGTCGGGCGGCACCCCGGCCCGCAGCAATGCGCGCGCCGCTTCGCGCCATTCGGCGAAGCTGCTCACCTGCAGCGGCTGGCCGGCGGCGACGGCGGCTGCGGGTGCCGGCTTCATGCCGCCTGCAATTCCGGCCACAGGTTCATCTGCTCGGGCGCATCGGCCAGGTGGCGCCGCAGGATGTGGGAGCCGGCCGCGCCTTGCGCCGGCTTGTAGTCGGCGGTGACGATGAAGGGCGCCAGCTTCTTCATGCTGCAGCGCAGGCGCGACAGGTCTTCCCAGCGGATGCGGCGGATGCGGCGCAGCTCGACGATGCGCCTGGCGTTGCGGATGCCGATGCCCGGCACGCGCGCGATCATGGTCTCGTCGGCGCGGTTCAGGTCGAGCGGGAAGTGCTCGCGGTTACTGAGCGCCCAACCCAGCTTGGGATCGACGTCGAGCGCCAGGTTGCCCGATTGCGGCATCAGCTCGCCCGCAGTAAACCCGTAGCCGCGCAGCAGGAAGTCGGCCTGGTACAGGCGGTGCTCGCGCAGCAGCGGCGGCGGCGCGGCCGGCACGCTCTTGGGGCTTTGCGGGATCGGGCTGAACGCCGAGTAGTACACGCGCTTGAGTTTATAGCTGCCGTACAGGGTTTCGGCGGTGTTGAGGATGGTGTGGTCGTCGCTGGCGTCGGCGCCGACGATCATTTGCGTGCTCTGCCCGGCCGGGGCGAAGCTCGGCGCTTTCGGTTCCTCGGCCTTTTCGTCGAGCTTGCGCCGGATCGAGCCCATCGCCAGCTTGATGGTGTGGACGTTTTTCTCGGGCGCCAGGCGGCTCACGCTGTCGTGGGTCGGCAGCTCGATGTTGACCGACAGACGGTCGGCCCAGCGTCCGGCCTCCTGGATGAGCAGCGGGTCGGCGTCGGGGATGGTCTTGAGGTGGATATAGCCGCGGAACTTGTGCACCTCGCGCAGCCGGCGCGCCACGGCCACCAGTTGCTCCATGGTGTAGTCGGCCGACTGGATGATGCCCGAGCTCAGGAACAGGCCGTCGATGTAGTTGCGAACGTAGAAATCATGGGTGAGCTTGACCACCTCGTCGACCGAGAAGCGGGCGCGCGGCACGTTCGACGTGCGGCGGTTGATGCAGTACTGGCAGTCGTAGATGCAGAAGTTGGTGAGCAGGATCTTGAGCAGCGAGACGCAGCGCCCGTCCGGCGTGTAGCTGTGGCAGATGCCCATGCCGGTGGTGGCGCCGAAGCCGTCCTTGTCCTCGGACGAACGCTTGGGCGCGCCACTGCTGGCGCAGGACGCGTCGTACTTCGCTGCGTCGGCCAGGATTTCGAGCTTGTCGTTGAGTTCCATGGCGATCGATAGGCTGTATGGGCATACAGTATACTATCGCGCGGTATGCACAGGGCCGACCGGGTCAAGCGCGCATGCTTGCCGGCGGTTCAAAGATGGGACAGAATCGGCATAGGGGACGGCCCTGAGGGCCGCTCCCCTGCCACACCACCCGGCATGCGGGTCCGCACCGGGCGGTTCGAGTAGTTGAGGTCAAGACAGGCGAGGTACACCGAGTCGGTCGAAATAGCCGATAGTCATCACTGTTTTGAGTAACCTATCGCTGTTGTGCCACCAGCGGCGGCTGTTCGCCGCTACGTGCCTCGCTGCCGACGGCCAAGCCCCAAGTTTAAGGAGCTCCCGATACATGGTGCTTCCGCGCTTCCAGTGCTTGAGCTGGATAGCCCGCAGCCTGTGCCGCAACCATTCATCGAGTCCGCGCCATACCTTTGGGGTTTGCGCCAACTGGAAGTACCCTTTCCAACCCAGCATATAGGAACGAAGTCCCTGCACCACATCCGGCATGCTACGTCCACCAGATCGGCGGGTTAGCTCCCTGATGCGTTGTTTAAACGCTTGCAACGGCTTTTCCGCCACCTTGCGTTTGACTTCGCCCCCACGCCCCACCCACAGGCTGTAGCCGAGGAACTTGCGGCCAAAGACGCTGGCCACGGCGCTCTTGCCTTCGTTGACCACGAGGTGCAGTCTGGCATAGCAGCGCCGCAGCAGCCTCATCACCCGCTGGCCCGCACGCACGCTACGAACATAGACGTTCGCGTCGTCGGCGTAGCGCGCAAAGCGATGGCCGCGCCGTTCCAGTTCCTTGTCCACTTCATCGAGCATGACGTTGGCAAGCAGCGGACTCAATGGACCGCCTTGCGGCGTTCCTTCGTTCCGTTCCTGTACTACACCATGCTCCATGATGCCGCTGTTCAGATAGGCACGGACCAGCCGGATCACTCCAGCGTCGTCGATGCGTTTCTTCAAGCGGTCGATCAGGATGTCATGGTTGACCCGGTCGAAGAACTTCGACAGGTCCACGTCCACCACGATTCTCAGCCCGGACTGGACGTATGCCTGAGCGGCTAATACCGCATCCTGCGCACGCCTGCCCGGTCGGAAGCCGTAGCTATGCTCGCTGAAAGTGGGATCAAGGATCGGTTGCAGCACCTGTAATAGTGCTTGCTGGATCAGCCGATCCGTCACCGTCGGGATGCCAAGCTCGCGCTCGCCACCGTCGGGCTTCGGAATCGTCACCCGACGTACCGGACTGGGCCGGTACGTCCCTGCCAACAGTTGTTCTCGTATGTGAGGCCACTCGGTTGCCAGCAGACGCGAGGTCTGGTCAATGTCCAGTCCATCCACGCCAGCCGCTCCCTTGTTGGCACGCACACGCTTGAACGCCCGCCGCAGGTTCTCTGTCGTCAGCGCCGCTTGCAGCAACGCTGACCCCGTGCCTCCGGTTGCATGCCGCGGGCAGAACGCTTCGTCGCTGAAAGCATCGAGCATGGCTTCACCTTGCCCTACGGCTTCCCGCCCCGCGTTTGCGGGCATCTGACGCTGTGCCTTCTGCATCGACATATCGGATTCACTCCTACTCGTTCGGTCCTTCGTCGGCGGAGTCGAGCCTTCCCAGCGCTACCTCCAACTACTATGACCTCTGCTGAGACCCCGCTCCGATTTTTTTTTCGTCGCCCTTTCAGGCACAAGGCGGGGCGTCCCCAGGTAAGGGCCGCACTCCTTCATCACACAACCGCCGCATCTACGCCACCTCTCCTTGACCACAAGAGCTTTGCGGTTCATGGCCCGCTCGCCCTGATCGGCAACGCCTTCTATGCGATTCGTGTTCCTCGGCTCATGATTTACGATCCACGCTTCCTTCCCACACTCGGTTACCCTCATGCAGTTGCGCTTCACTTCGCTCACTGTGGTCAGCCCGCGGCAGGACTTTCACCCGCAGGAGTGCGCCCATGCTGGGCGCACCATGGAAAAAGCCAGGTCACAGACCGGGCTTTCCATGACAACAAGTCAAGCGTGGATCAGCGCAGTGGCTTGCCGTCCGCGTCCACCACGCTCACCTCGCCCCAGCCCAGCGCGCGCACGCCCGCCTCGATCCTGCGCAGGTCGCCGATCACCATCCACACCACCTCGTCCGGCTTGATGAACTTGCCCGATGCCGCGCCCAGCTGCTCGGGCGTGAGCGCACGCACGCCCGAGGCGTACTTGCTCCAGTAGTCGTCCGCCAGGCCCAGGTTGACGGTCTCCAGCCCCGCCGATTCGAGCGCCGCCAGCGTGGCGTAGCGGCCCGGCAGGCGCGCCGTCATGCTGCGCATGATGCTCTCGTACTCCTTGCCGACCAGCGGACGCTCGCCGGCCACGCCGCGCAGTTCCTTCTGGACTTCGCGCATCGCCTCGATCGTCTTGTCGGTCTGCACCGGCGCAATGACGATGAACGGACGCTGGCCGCGCACGTCCGACAGGCGCGCGCTGGTGCCGTAGCTCCAGTGCTTTTCCAGGCGCAGGTTGCGGTTCAGGCGCGAGGTCGCCATGCCGCCGAAGTTGGTCATCACCGGCTCGATCGCCAGGTCTTCCGGCTGCCCGTAGGCCTGCGACACGTGGGTCGCGACGATGGTCGATTGCGGCGCGTCCGGCTTGTCCACCAGGATCAGGCGCTTGCCCTGGGTCGGCGGCACGACCGCCATCTTCTTGGCGGGCGCCGTGCCCTGCTGCCACTTGCCGAAGCTCGCTTCGAGCGCCGGCAGCAGCTGGTCCATGGTGGTGTCGCCGGCGACGACGATGGTGGCGCTGCCCGGCTTGAACCAGGTGCTGTGCCATGCCACCAGGTCGTCGCGGGTGAGGCTTTGCACGCTGCTTTCGAAGCCGGACGCCGGCTTGCCGTAAGCATGCTCGCTACCGTACAGCACCGACGGCACCAGGCGCAGGGCCAGGCTGTTCGGCTGGGCCTTTTCCTGGCCGATGCCGGCGATGCGGCGGCTCTTCGACAGCGCGAACTGGTCTTGCGGGAAGCTCGGCGCCAGCGCGGCGTCGGCCATCAGGGCCAGCGAGGGCTTCAGGTTGGCGC
The DNA here is from genome assembly GCA_015277795.1 of Massilia sp. UMI-21. Lineage (NCBI taxonomy): Bacteria > Pseudomonadati > Pseudomonadota > Betaproteobacteria > Burkholderiales > Oxalobacteraceae > Massilia > Massilia sp. UMI-21. The sequence continues at coordinate 5,114,954 of CP063848.1, forward strand.
TGGTCGCCTGCAGGCGCACCAGCGACTGGTCCTGGCTGGTGCCGGTGCTCAGGCGCGCGCCCAGGTTCTCCAGTGCGTCCGACAGCGCGAAGGCGTCGCGGGCATTGGCGCCCTTGGTGCCCTTGTCCAGCAGGTCGAGCGCCAGCGAGGCGGCGCCGGCCTTGGCCACCGTATCGGAGGCCACCCCGGCGTCGACCGCCAGCGACACGTTGACGATCGGGGCCGAGTGGCGTTCCAGCAGCACGACCTTCAGGCCGTTCTTCAGCTGGGCGCGCTGCAGCGCCGGGAAGCTGACGTCGGGCGCGTCGCCCAGGCCGGGGAGCTGCTTGCGGTCGAGCGTGGACTTGGTCGCCGCCAGCTTGGCCGAGGGGCGCACCGTCATCGTGTAGTGATTGGCGCGCAGCCAGCGGTTGGCGGCGGCCTTGACCTCGCCCGGGGTGCTGGTGGCGAAGGTCTCGAGGCGGTCGAGGTAGGCGTCCGGCTTGCCGCCGTAGGTCATGCTCTCGGCCAGCACGTCGGAACGGCCGCCGAAGCCGCCCAGGCGCTCCAGGCTGCGTGCGAAGTCGGCCAGCTCGCGGGTCTTGACGCGCTTGAGTTCAGCGTCGCTCGGGCCCTTGTCCAGCAGCTCGGCTACCACGCGCTCCATTTCGCGCTCGACTACCAACGGGTCGACGCCCGGCTTGACCGTCACCACCAGGTTGAAGGTACCGCCCAGTTCGGCATCGTTGACGTAGGCGCCGACATTGGTGGCCAGGCCTTTTTCGTACACCAGGCGCTTGTCCAGGCGCGCGCTCTTGGAGCCGGCCAGCACGTTGGCGAGCAGGGTCAGGCGCTGGGTGTCGGCGTCGCGCCAAGCAGAGGTGTGCCAGCTGCGGTAGATGCGCACCTGCGGCACGTGGTCTTCCATCTCGTCGCGGATGTTGCGGTCCAGCTGCGGGATCCATTTCTCGGTACGCGGCAGCGGCGGGCCGGGCGGGATCGCGCCGAAGTACTTGCTCACCAGTTCATGGGCGCGTTCCGGCGTGATGTCGCCGGCCAGCGAGATCACCGCGTTGTTCGGGCCGTAATAGGTGCGGTACCACTCCTTGATGTCGTCCAGCGAGGCCGCCTGCAGGTCTTCCATCGATCCGATGGTCGACCATGAATACGGGTGCGAGTATGGGTACATCTTGCTCGATACTTCCATCCGCACGCGCCCGTAGGGCTGGTTCTCGCCCTGGCGCTTCTCGTTCTGCACCACGCCGCGCTCGCGCTCCAGCATCTCCTTGGAGATGTAGTTGCCCAGGAAGCCCATGCGGTCCGATTCCAGGAACAGGGTGCGCTCCAGCGCCGACACCGGCACGTCTTCGAAGAAGTTGGTGCGGTCGGTATTGGTGGTGCCGTTGCGGTTGTTCGCGCCGAGGTCGTCCATCGCCTCGCGGAAGCCGTGCGGGTAGTTCTCGGAACCGTTGAAGAAGAAGTGCTCGAACAGGTGCGCGAAGCCGGTCTTGCCGCGCTTCTCGTTGCGCGAACCGACGTGGTACCACATGTTCACGCCCACCACCGGCACGCTGTGGTCGGTGTGGACCAGCAGGGTCAGGCCATTGGGCAGCACGAATTTCTTGTGGTCGATGCTGTAGGGCTTGCGGTCGAAGACCGTCGCCTGCCTGGCGCTGGCGGTGCTGGCCGGCGTGGCGGCGTGGGAAGGCAGGGCGGCTACGGTTGCGAGACCGAGCAGCAGGGGCAGTGCGAGTTTTTTCATGGGCGTCTCGTGGACTGGTTGTTGTATGTATGCGTCCCGTCCGAGCAAGCGTTGGATGAACGCGCGGTCGGCACAGCCGACCACCCTACAGGAATCGCCGAGCGCGCGCCAGAAGGAATGAATGCATATGTTGGGTCTTGGGCACGGCAGGGTGACCCGGAGACTCAAGCGGAGTCAGGCGGAGCCTTGCGCTTGTGCCAGCAGCTGCGGCTCCATGCGCGCCGCGATTTTCTTGAGATAGCCCGCTGCCGCCGCCACGCCCGCGCCGCCGGCACGCTGCAGCCAGGCATAGGCCTCGACGGGGTCGCGTTGCACGCCCTGCCCCGCCGAGTACATCACGCCCAGGTTGAACTGCGCCCGCGCATGACCCTGGCGCGCCGCGCACAGGTACCAGAAATGCGCCGCTTCGTAATCGCGCTCGGCACCCTTGCCGCAGTCGTGGCGCAGGCCCAGCTCGAACTGCGCCAGCGCATGGCCCTGGTCGGCGGCCTTGTGGAACCAGCCGGTGGCTTCGAGCGGGTCGGCATGCTCGGCGCGGTCCAGCAGCGCGCCCACCATGTACTGGGCCGGCGCGTAATCCTGGTGCGCCGCGCGCCGGTACCATTCCAGCGCCTGCGCTTCGTCGCGCCCCACGCCGACGCCGCCTTCATAGCGCAGGCCGAGGTCGAACTGCGCCCGCAAATGGCCCTGCCCGGCGGCCTTGCGGTACCAGTCCACCGCCTGGGCCGCATCCTGGGGCACGCCATTGCCGGCGTCGTACAGCTGACCGAGGTGATACTGCGCCGCAGGCATGCCCTGCTCGGCCGCCTGGCGGTACCAGTGCGCGGCCTGCGCAAAGTCCTGCTGCACGCCCTGCCCATGCTCGTAGCGCACGCCCAGGTTGTCCTGGGCGCCGGCATGGCCCTGGCTTGCCGCGCGGCGGTACCAGTGCAGCGCCAGCGATTCGTCGCGCGGCACGCCGGCGCCGCTGTCGTAGATGAGGGCGAGGTTGAATTGCGAACTGGCGTGGCCCTGTTCGGCGGCGCGGCCGTACCACAGGATCGCGCCGGCGCTGTCCTGCTCGATGTCCTGTCCCTTGTCGTAGCGCAGGCCGAGGTTGAACTGGGCCGGCGCATAGCCTTGGCTCGCGGCCTTGCGGAACCAGTCGAGCGCCTGCGCGCCGCTCGAGCGCAGCGCGAGGCTGAACTGCGCGCGCGCATGGCCCTGGATTGCGGCGCGGCGGTACCACTCGGCCGCGGCCTCCTGGTCCTGCGGCACGCCCTTGCCGGTTTCGTACATCATGCCGAGGTTGTGTTGCGCGCCCGGCTCGCCCTGGTCGGCGGCCTGGCTGAACCAGTGCAGCGCCTGCTGCACGTCGTGCGGCACGCCCTGCCCTTTCGCGTACAGCCAGCCCAGGTTGTACTGCGCCGGCGCATAGCCCTGTTCGGCGGCGCGCCGGTACCAGTAGGCGGCCTGGCCGTAGTCCTGGGCCACGCCCTGGCCCTTCTGGTACATCACGCCGAGGTTGTACTGTGCCAGCTCCAGGTCGGCGCTGGCCGCCATGCGGTACCAGGCCACCGCGAGTTCATGGTTCTGGGGGACGCCCTGGCCGCTGGCGTACATGAAGCCCAGGCTGTGCTGCGCGCTCGGCACGCCGCGCTCGGCCATGCCTTTGACGCGCAGGAATTCAGCTGTGTAATGCGTGGCTGTGTGATGCGCGGCCGTGTGATGCGCGGCCGGGTCGCGGGCTTCGGGCTCGCCAGGCTGGGCCGGAATGTCGATCATGACGGCATCAGGCCTGAATCGCGCGCAGGCCGAACAGCGTCGGCTGGGTACGCAGCGACTTCATGAATTCGCCCAGCGGGATCGGGCGGTAGTACAGGTAGCCCTGCATCGTCATGCAGCCGTTGGCGCGCAGGTAGCGCGCCTGCTCCTCGGTCTCGACGCCTTCCGCGATCAGGTTCAGCCCCAGGCCGCGCGCGATCGAGATGATCGCCAGGATCACCGGGTAGTGGCCGCCCTCTTCGTGAATTTCCTTGACGAAGGACTGGTCGATCTTCACGGTGTGGATCGGGAAGCGGTGCAGGTAGGACAGCGACGAGTAACCGGTGCCGAAGTCGTCGATCGCCACCGACACGCCGAGCTGGCACAATTTGTTGAGCTGCTCGATCGCGTACTGCGGATTGCGGATGCAGATGTTCTCGGTGATCTCGACCTCGATCTGGGCCGGTTGAATACCGTAGCGCACCAGCGCGTTGCGCATCTTTTCGAAGAAGTCGCCGCGGTCCAGGTATTGCGGCGACAGGTTCAGGGACAGGCGCACGTGGTCGGTACCGGTCGCATTCCACTGCAGCATGTCGCGGCACAGCGCGCCGATCATCCAGTCCGAGATCGGCAGCATCAGGCCGTTCTCTTCGGCGAAGGGGAGGAACTCGCCGGCCGACAGCACGCCGCGGGTCGGGTGGTTCCAGCGCATCAGCGCTTCGGCGCCGACGATGCGCCCCGTGAGCGCGTCGATCTGCGGCTGGTAGTACATCTCCAGTTCGCCCTGCTCGAGGGCGCGGCGCAGCGCCTGCTCGAGCGCGATCTTCTGGTGCGAGATGTCCAGCATCGAGGTGTGGTAGAAGCTGTGGCCGTTCTTGCCCTGGGCCTTGACCTGGTACATGGCGATGTCGGCGTGGCGCAGCAGCTCGTCGATCGACTCGCCGTCGGTCGGGTAGATGGCGATGCCGATCGAGGCCGAGATATGCACTTCGTGGCCGTCCAGGTCGAACGGCTCCTGCAGCGTCTCGAGGAACTTGTCGGCCACCATGCGCGCATCGTCGCGGTCGCGCAGCTCGGGCAGCACGATGGTGAATTCGTCGCCGCCCTGGCGCGCCAGCGTGTCGCCCTTGCGCAGACACTCCTTCAGGCGGGTGGCGGCCTGCTGCAGCAGCTCGTCGCCCTTGACGTGGCCGAGGGTATCGTTGACCAGCTTGAAGCGGTCCAGGTCGATGAACATCACCGCCAGCTCGGTTTTCTTGCGCTTGGCCTGGATCACGGCCAGGCCGAGGCGGTCCTTGAACAGAATGCGGTTCGGCAGGTCGGTCAGGATGTCGTGGTAGGCCTGGTAGGAGATGACTTCTTCGGCGCGCTTGCGGTCGGTGATGTCGCGCGCCACCCCGTAGGTGCCGAAGAACTCCAGCTTCTTCACTTCCTGGTCGGGCACATGCATGCCGATCGCGTTCAGCGAGATCGTCATCAAGGTCGTGTTGAAGGTGCGGTCGTGGCCGCTGCCGCCGTTCCTGCATTTCAGGCGCAGCTCGACGTTGCGCGAGGCGCGTTCGTCGACGCGGCGCTCGTTGAACACGTAGCGCGCGCGTTCCAGGTCTTCTTCGTGCACCAGCACCGAATAGTGCTTGCCGAGCAGTTCGTCGCGCGCGTAGCCGAGCAGCTGGTAGGCGCGGTCGTTCACGAACGTGAAGCGGCCCTCGTGGTTCAGGGTGTAGATGATGTCCGGCGAAGAGTCCACCAGGTAGCGGTACATCTTCTCCGAGTTTTCCAGCTGGGTGGCCATGCGCTGGTTCTCGAGCGCCAGGCGGCGGCCCTTCAGCGCATTGGCGACGGTGGCCAGCAGTTCTTCGCGGGCGTAGGGCTTGCGCAGGTAATCGTAGGCGCCGCGCTTGAGGGCGCCGATCGCCGCATCGATGCCCACTTCGCCGCTCATCACGATCACGTCGGCGTTGATGCCCTTCTCGTTGATGAAGTCCATGATCTGGTGGCCGCCGATGTCGGGCAGGCGCAGGTCGAGCAGGACCAGGTCGAAGCGCAGGCGCGACAGGTGAGCCAGGGCTTCGCTGCCCGAGGATGCGGTGGTCAAGGAGTAGCCGCGGTCGCGCAGCAGTTCGTACAGCGACGAAAGCAGGCGCGGCTCGTCGTCCACCAGCAACAGGCGCGGCTGGCTGTCGGTTTCCAGCGTCGGGCTGTATGCGGCCGGCTCGAACATGGCGTTGTGCGCGTTGATCATGATTTATGCGGAGCCCAGCGCGCGGGCCGGCAGCGCCATGGGATTACCTAGAGCCGTGCCGGAACCGGTGCCGGACCACGCCGGCAGGAGAATTTCGAATGCAGTGCCGTTGCGGCCGCTGCGGCAGGCGATGTGACCGCCCAGCTTCTTGACCAGGCTGTGCACGATCGACAGGCCCAGGCCGTGGTGGGCGCCGTCCTTGGTGCTCTTCACCGGCGAGAACAGATGCGCCAGCACCTCGCGCGACAGGCCCGGGCCGTTGTCGCCCACGACCAGCTCCAGGTACAACTGGCGCTCGCGGTTCACATGGCCGCGGTTGACGATCTCGACCCGTCCGCCGGTATTGCCGAGCGCCTCGATGGCGTTCTTCACCAGGTTCACCAGGATCTGCTTGAGCACGTCGGCGTCGCCCTCGATGCGGCTCGCCTCGTCGTGCATGATCACCTGGATGTCCACCGTGCTCGGGACGAAGCCGGTGCTGCGGAACAGGCGCTGCACCTCGTCCACCACCTTGGCCACGTCGGTCGGGCGCGGACCGGTGTCGACCGGCTTGAGCTCGGCCAGGCTGCTCACCAGCTGGCCGACGCGGTCGATCTCTTCGTTCAGGATCGACATCTCGCCGCTCACCGGTTCCTGGCGCGCCAGCTTGCTGTCGAGGACACTCAGGTAGTTCTTGATGATCGACAGCGGGTTGTTCACCTCGTGCACCACGCGGCGCGAGGCCTCGCGGTATTCCTCGGCCACATGGGCCAGCTGGCGGCGGGTATGGCCGCGTTCGGACAGCATGTTCTCCAGCGCAGTGGCGGCCTGCGCGCCGAAGGACTGCATGAAGCGCTCGCGCCGCTGGCAGTACGGAACCTGCCAGGCCGCGATGCCGCCGATCAGGACGCCCAGGCAGCGCGCACCGGCCACCAGCGGCACGCACACCATGCTGTCGGTGCCGAGCAGGCGCAGCAGCTGTTCCTCGGCCAGGCCGAGCGCGTTGCTATCGTGAGGCTCGCGCCCGATGAAGGCCGGACGGCGCTCCAGGGCGCTCTTGGCGATCGCGCCGCCCCGGGCCAGCGGCACGGCGAATTCGGCGATGCGCTGGCTGCCCTGGGTGGGCGCGCCCACCAGGGCGTGGCCGGTGGGATTCTCCAGCAGGACCACGGCATTGCCGAAGTCGAACAGGATGCGCGCCGAGCGCGTCATCGCTTCCAGCAGGCCGCTTTCGCCCTGCTGGCGCGCGAAGCTCTGCCCCACTTCCGAGACCAGCACCATGTTGCGCACTTCCTCGGACAGGCGCTGCTGCACCGGGTCCAGGCTTGGGGGCGCATAGGCCGGCGGCGCCGGGATGTCGTCGGCCCCTTGCAGGTCGATGCCCAGGTGGGCGGCCGCCTTGTCGACCTGGCGCGCGGCGCCGGCCAGCATCTGGCTCGCCTGCTCGCCATCGATGCCGCACAGCGCGGCGGCGTCGAGCACGAGGCGCTCGTCGTCCGCATGGCTGGACAGCACGTGGGCCAGGCGCACGATGCGGATCAAGGGGTGGGCCGACTCCAGGCGCTCGCTCGGCTCGTGGTGGTACAGCACCGCGTCGGCCAGGAAGGAATCGAGCTGCCAGCGCTCGATCAGCCAGGCGCCGGCTTCGGCGTGGGTGATCTGCAAGGTGCGCTGCTCGACCGCGCACAGGTCCTCGTCGTCGCGCGCGCTGAAGTTGTAGGCGTATTCCTTGGGTGCGGTGGCCAGCAGGGCCAGGCGGCCGACATTGTGCAGCAGTCCGGCCAGGTAGGCCTCTTCCAGGTGCGGGTACTCGACCGCGCGCGCGATATCGCGCGCGATCACGGCCGTGCCCAGCGAATTCTTCCAGAAGGCGCGCAGGTCGGTGCTGCCCGAATGCGGGAAGTTGTTAAAGGTCTGGAACACCGAATCGCTGATCACCAGCGTCTTGATCATGTCGGTGCCGAGGGCGACCAGCGACTGCTCGAGATTGACGTTGCGATGGTGGCGCTGGTACGCGGAGCTGTTCGCGACCGCCAGCAGCTTGCCGGTCATGCCGGCATCCTTCGAGATCAGGGCGGCCAGTTCCGGCATGCCGAGGTCGTCGGCCTGCAAGTGTTCGATGAGACGCACGAGGATCTGCGGCATGGCCGGCAGACGGGCAATCAGCAGGCGATTGCGAATATCCTGATCCGAAGCTTGCATGGTCTCAAACGTAGCCGCTTGTCGTGGGTTGTCCGAAGCAGCCCAGGACGGGATGCCATGAAGTTTTGCGTATCAATCTGCCAATCAGAGCGATGTTCCAGCGTTTGCTCCGGGCACGAAAAACTTATCTTAGCATATAGACATTTCTGATCGGGAACAATACTTTCTGTAAAAAGTGTTGTCGAGAAGTCGCTCTAAAGGTAGAGGCGACGTCGGAATGCCCCGGAAAGATTGCAATAATATTTCAATATGCATCGATTAGTGAAATATTATTTCATAAACGAAACGAGGCCCGTGTGACTGGGCCTTGGAAGAGCAGCCCGATTCGCTCAGGGCAGCATCGCGCCGTCGCGGATTTTTTGGCGCCGGTAGCGCCGCGCCGTGGCCCACAGGGCGATCGACAGCAGCGCGAAGCCGGCCTGGCCGAGCGCCAGCGCGAGCACCGAATGCGACAGCATCGGCGACACCACCCCGGCCACGATCGCCCCCATCAGCGTGGTCATGAACGACTGGCACGACGCCACGGTGCCGCGGATGTGCGGGAACAGGTCGAGCGCCAGCAGCGTGGCCCCCGGCGCAATGATCGAACTGCCGAACGTGAAGAAGAACATGTGCGCCACGCTCCACGGCAGTGCCGGCGGCAGGAAGCTGTGATAGGTGACATTGAAGGTCACCGCCCCCAGCATGAAGAAGAAGCCGATCCGGATCTGGCGCGCGAACGTCAGCTTGCCCGCCATGCGGTTGGCCGCCAGCGCGCCCAGGAAGATGCCGCTCACGGTGGGCACGAACAGCCAGGCGAACTGCGAGGGGCCCAGGCCCAGGTGCTCGGGCAGCATCACCGGCGCCGACGCGATGTACAGGAACAGGCCGGCGAAGTTCATCGCCACCACGCCCGACTTCATGTGGAACAGGAAGGAGCCGAAGATGGCGCCGTAGCTCTGCGCCAGGAAGCGCGGGTTGAAGGGTTGGCGCTTCTCTTTGGGGACCGTTTCCGGCAGGTGCTTCCACGAGAACCAGCCCAGCGCCACGGTGTACAGGCACAGCGCAAGGAAGATCGCGCGCCAGTCGAACAGGGTGACGATCCAGCCGCCCAGCACCGGGGCGATGGCCGGCGCGATCGAGAAGATCATGGTCACCATCGACAGCAGGCGCGCCGCCTCGGCATCCGAATACAGGTCGCGGATGATGGCGCGTCCCACCACCACGCCCGCCCCCGCCGACACGCCCTGCATGATGCGAAACACCCACAGGTAATGCACCGAGGACGCCGCCGCGCAGCCGAAGGTGCCGATCGCGAACACGACCAGCGCGAACAGCACCACGTTGCGCCGGCCGAAGGCATCGGACAGCGCGCCATGCCACAGCACCATGCCGGCGAAGGCCAGCATGTAGGCGGTGAGGGTTTGCTGGACCTCCAGCGCCGAGGCATTCAGCTCGGCGCGGATCTGCGGAAAGGCAGGCAGGTAGGCGTCGATCGAGAACGGCCCCAGCATCGAGAGCCCGGCCAGCAGCGTGGCCAGGCCACCGGCCGTCAGCATCGCGATCTTGTGGGGCGCCGGCAGCGGAACCGGGGTGACCGGATCCTTGGGCAAGTCGTCGGGTTCGATCGGCGGCAGCATGGGGGCTTATTGCTCCTGATTCGGTTCCGCGGGTTTCGCGGGTTGCGCGGGTTTGGCCTCCTCGCGGCGGTTGAAGCCCGCCACCATGTCGAAGCGGAACAGGCGGCATTCGAGCGCGCCGTTGAAGAACGGGGTCTTGCGCGATTCCTTCAGGCGCAGCAGCTTGGGCAGCTGCAGGTCGGCGGTGAACAGGAAGGCGGTCCAGCCGGCGAAACGCTGCTTGAGCGTGGTGCCGAGCGCGGAGTAGAAGGACACCGCCATTTCGTCCTGCGGCACGGTGGAGTCGCCGCGCACGCCGATGCGCTCGCCATACGGCGGATTGGTCAGCAGGATGCCCGGCGTCGAGGTCGGCGGTGATACGTGCTGGGCTTCGATCTGCTTGAGCGGCACCTCGAACAGGATGCCGGCGATCTTGAGGTTATGGCGCGTCATCGCGACCATGTCGCCCGAGATGTCGGAGCCGAAGATGGTCGGTTCCGCAGGCAGCGGGTTCGGCTTGATCTCGGCCTTGAGTGCCGCCCAGGCTTCGCGGTCGAAGTCGGCGAACTTCTCGAAGGCGAAGCGGCGCCTGCTGCCGGCCGGAATGCCCTGCAGCATCTGGGCGGCTTCGACCAGGATGGTGCCCGAGCCACACATCGGATCGAACAGCGGCACGCCCGGCTTCCAGCCGGCCACGCGCAGCATGCCGGCCGCCAGGTTCTCGCGCAGCGGCGCGTCGCCGGTCTCCTCGCGCCAGCCGCGCTTGAACAGCGCTTCGCCGGACGTGTCGAGGTAGATGATGAAGTTGCGCTGGTCGAGGAAGCCGACGATGCGCATGTCCGGCTCGCGGGTATTCACCGACGGACGCTTGTTGAATTGGTCGCGGAAGCGGTCGCAGACGGCGTCCTTGATCTTCAGCGTGGTGAATTCGAGGCTCTTCAGCGGCGACTTCACCGCGGTGACGTCGACGCGGATGGTGTGGTTGACGCCGAACCAGTCTTCCCAGGGCTGCTCGAGCACCAGGTCGTAGATGTCGTTCTCGTTGTTGTAGCTGCGCTGGCCCATGCGCATCAGCACCCGCGAGGCAATGCGCGAGTGCAGGTTGACGCGATAGGAGTCCACCAGCGAGCCGGAGCAGTGCACGCCGCCCGGCACCTGGTTGTGCACCTTCATCGTGGTGCTGTGCTGGGCGATTTCGCCCAGCTCTTCGGCAAGCGCCGCTTCCATGCCGCGCGGGCATGGGCAGAAATAGGAGGCCATGAGGGGTACCCTTTGTCCGTTGAAAAATCAGAAAAAACACTTGGCGCCGGCCCATGCCGGCGCAGTGGATGATGCCTTACCGCGGTACTTCAGAACTGCGTCAGAACGGTTTGACGACCACCAGAATCACGATTGCCAGCAACAGCAGCACCGGCACTTCATTGAAGTAGCGATACCATGCGTGGCTGCGCGCATTCGCGCCGCGCTCGAATTTCTTGAGCAGCGAACCGCAGGCGTGATGGTAGCCGATCGTCAAAATCACGAGCGCCAGTTTCGCGTGCAGCCAGCCGCCCTGGATGCCGTAGCCCAGCCACAGCCAGAGGCCCAGCACCAACGCCGGCACCGCCAGGATGGTGGTGAAGCGGTAGAGCCGGCGAGCCATGCCCAGCAGGCGTTCCAGCGCTGCCGGCTTGGTTTCCTGGGCCAGGTTCACAAAGATGCGCGGCAGGTAGAACAGCCCGGCGAACCAGGACGCGATGAAGACGATGTGCAGGGCCTTGATCCAGAGATACATGCTTTCCTTGTTCTTGTTTTGTATGCGTTACTGGCGTACTTCGCCGTGCCCGAACACCACGTACTTGAGCGAGGTGAGTCCCTCCAGCCCGACCGGGCCGCGCGCATGCAGCTTGTCGTTCGAGATCCCGATCTCGGCGCCCAGCCCGTATTCGAAGCCGTCCGCGAAGCGGGTCGAGGCGTTGACCATCACCGAAGCCGAATCCACCTCGCGCAGGAAGCGCAGCGCGGCGCTGTAGTCTTCGGTGATGATCGATTCGGTGTGCTTCGACGACCAGGTGTTGATGTGGTCGATCGCGCCGTCCAGCCCTTCGACCACGCGGATCGCCAGGATCGGCGCCAGGTATTCGGTACTCCAGTCCTGCTCGGTCGCGTGCGCCAGCCAGGGGTAGCCGGCCAGGATCGCATGCGCCTCGGCATCCGCGCGCAGCTCGACTTCCTTCGTCCTGTACAGCTCGGCCAGCTGCGGCAGCACGACGGGGGCGATCGCACGGGCGACCAGCAGGGTCTCCATCGTGTTGCAGGTGCCGTAGCGGTGGCACTTGGCATTGAAGGCCACCGGCAGCGCCTTGGCGATGTCGGCCTTGTCGTCGATGTACACGTGGCAGATGCCGTCCAGGTGCTTGATCATCGGGACCGTGCTTTCCGCCATCAGACGCGCGATCAGGCTTTTTCCCCCGCGCGGGACGATCACGTCCACGTACTGCGGCATCGTGATCAGGGCGCCGACGGCGGCGCGGTCGACGGTGTCGACCACCTGCACCGCGTCCGGCGGCAGGCCGGCGCCCCGCAGGCCTTCGCCCACCAGTTTCGCCAGGGCGCGGTTGCAGTGGATCGCTTCCGAACCGCCGCGCAGGATGGCGGCGTTGCCGCTCTTGATGCACAGGCCGGCCGCGTCGACGGTCACGTTCGGGCGCGCCTCGTAGATAATGCCGATCACGCCCAGCGGCACCCGCATCTGGCCGACCTGGATGCCGCTCGGACGCGACTTCATGTTGGTGATTTCGCCGACCGGATCGGGCAGCGCGACGATCTGGCGCAGGCCGGCGACCATGGTCTGGATGGCGCTGTCCGACAGCGCCAGGCGGTCCAGCAGCGCCGGTTCCAGGCCGCCCGCGCGGGCGGCATCCATGTCCTGCCGGTTGGCGGCGCGCAGCTGCTCGGCGTCGCGCTCGATGGCGTCGGCGATCAGGAGCAGCGCGCGGTTGCGGGTAGCGCCGTCGGCGCGCGCCATCGCCCGCGAAGCGGCACGGGCCTTGCGGCCCATCGAGTGCATGTGTTCGGTGATGTCCATCATATAGCCCCGTCATTCGGTTTTTGTAGGGTGGTCGGCTCCGCCGACCGCGCGTTCAGCCAGCGTGGAAATGGCCGAGACGCGTCAATCCATGGTGTAGTTGAACGCGCGGACGGCAAAGCCGTCCACCCTACCGGGCAACACGCAGCGCCAGCTGCAGCATGGCATCCCACGCATCCCCCGCGAACGCTTTCGCACGCAGACCCTTGACCATGCGGTCGACCTGCGCCGCCTCTTGCAAGGCCGCTTCCAGCGTGGCGATCGACACGCGCCGCAGCGCTGGTTCCATCATGCGCTCGCGCGGGCCCCAGATGCGGTATTCCTTCAGCAGCGCGCCGAGCGGACGGCCCTGCGCCATCCCGGACTTCAATTTTAGCAGCGTGCGGATTTCTTCACTGACGGCCCATAACACCAGCGGCAGCGCCTCGCCCTCGCCTTTCAATCCGTCGAGCATGCGCGCCAGGCGCGCCGGGTCGCCCGCCAGCATCGCTTCGGACAGCTTGAACACGTCATAGCGCGCGACGTTGAGCACCGCGTCGTGCACCTGTTCGAAGCTCAGCTTGCCCGGCTCGTAGAGCAGCCCGAGTTTCTGGATTTCCTGGTGCGCCGCCAGCAGGTTGCCTTCCACGCGATCGGCGATGAAATCCAGGCTCTGGCGCTCGGCGCTCTGGCCCTGTTGCCCCAAGCGCGTGCCGATCCAGCCCGGCAGCTGGGCGCGCTCGACGTTCGGGATCTCGATGTACACCGCCGCCTGCTGCAGCGCCGTCACCCAGGAGGCCTTGGCGGTCTGCCAGTCCAGCTTGGGCAGGGTGATCAGGGTGAGGTTGTCCGGGCTGAGGTCCTTCGCGTACGCCTGCAGGGCGGCGCTGCCGTCCTTGCCCGGCTTGCCGCCCGGGATGCGCAGCTCGATCAGCTTCTTGTCGCCGAACAGTGACATGGCCTGGTTCGCCGCCAGCAGTTCGCCCCACTTGAAGTTGCGCTCGACCGTGAGCACGTCGCGCTCGGTATAGCCTTGCGCGCGGGCGGTGCGGCGCAGCCGGTCGGCCGCCTCCAGCGCGAGCAGGTGCTCGTCGCTGGTGATGACGTACAAGGGCGCGAGGCCCTTGGCCAGGTGGCCCTCGAGGGCCTCAGGCCGCAGTTGCATGGCTCGCGTTCAAACCGGTTTGATCGCGGCGAGGCGACGCAGGATCTGCTGCACCAGGTCGGCCTGCATGTCGCGGTACAGGAGCTGCTCTTCCGATTCCTTGGCCAGCACCTGCGATTCGTCGAAGGCGATGTTGCGGCGCAGGGTGATTTCGGTCGGCGCCAGCAATTCCTTGTTGTTCGCGTCGCGCACGCGGAACACCAGCGTGTAGCTCAGCGAGTACTCGCGCACCCGGCCCAGGCTGTTCAGCGACAGGATCGACTTGCCGCGCGACTCGGACAGCACGTCGAACAAGGCCTGCGCTTTCGAGGCGTCGGTCTCGATGCGCACGGAATCGACCGCGCGCAGGTTGCGCTTGAGCTCCGTGCCCAGGGGCGAGGTCTCGGGGAAGGCCAGGTAGATGCTCTGGAAGGGCATGTTGTACTGGTCGCTCGAGCCGCGCAGCTGGAAGCCGCAACCGGCGACGGCTGCGGCGACCAGGATGGCAAGGATCGTACGCAGAACCGGCAGGCGCACCACGGTTGTTTTCATCGATTACACCACGATGTTGATGAGTTTACCGGGGACGACGATGACCTTCTTCGGCGTGCCTTCGATGAACTTCTGGACCGCTTCCGAAGCCAGCGCGGCAGCTTCGATGGCGGCCTTGTCGGCATCCTTCGGCACCTTGACCGAACCGCGCAGCTTGCCGTTCACCTGGATCATCAGTTCGATCTCGGACTGCTCCAGCGCTTGCGGGTCGACTTCCGGCCACTGCACGTTGAGGATGTCGCCGTACACGGCGGCATAGCCCAGGTCCTGCCACAGCGCGTGGGTAATGTGCGGCGCCACCGGGTTCAGCAGGCGCAGGAAGATCGAGAAGCCTTCGGCGACGACCGCCGCCGATGCCGCACCTTCGGCCAGCTTGGCCGATTCCAGCGTATTGAGCATCTTCATGCAGGCCGACACCACGGTGTTGTACTGGATGCGCTTGAGGTCGTAGTCGGCCTGCTGCAGCACCTTGTGCACTTCGCGGCGCAGGGTCTTCTGGGCGTCGTCCAGGGCGCCTTGCTGCTGGCCCTGCAGGGCGGCGGCGATGCGCTCGCGCTGCGCGTAGCCGTAGGCCCAGACCCGGCGCAGGAAGCGGCTCGCGCCTTCCACGCCGCTGTTCGACCATTCCAGGGTTTGTTCCGGCGGCGAAGCGAACATGGTGAACAGGCGCGCGGTGTCGGCGCCGTACTGCTCGATCTGCGCCTGCGGGTCGATGCCGTTGTTCTTCGACTTCGACATCTTCTCGGTGCCGCCGATGTTCACAGGCTGGCCGTCCGATTTCAGCACGGCGCTCTGCGGGCGGCCCTTGTCATCGAAGGTCAGCTCGACATCGGCCGGGTTGAACCAGGTCTTCTTGCTGCTCGCGTCCTCGCGGTAGTAGGTCTCGTTCAGCACCATGCCTTGCGTGAGCAGGTTCACAAACGGCTCGTCGAAGCCGAGCAGGCCGAAGTCGCGCATCACCTTGGTCCAGAAACGCGCGTACAGCAGGTGCATGACGGCGTGCTCGATGCCGCCGATGTACTGGTCCATCGGCATCCAGTAGTCGTTGCGCTCGTCGACCATCTTGTTCGCCGAGCCCGGCGAGGTATAGCGCATGTAGTACCAGGACGAATCGATGAAGGTGTCCATGGTGTCGGTCTCGCGGCGCGCCGGCTTGCCGCACTTCGGGCAGTCGCAGGCCAGGAAGGCCTCGTCCTTGTTCAGCGGGTTGCCGGTGCCGTCCGGGACCAGGTGTTCCGGCAGCACGACCGGCAGGTCCTGCTCGGGGACCGGGACCGCGCCGCAGTCGCCGCAGTGGATCATCGGGATCGGGGTGCCCCAGTAGCGCTGGCGCGAGATGCCCCAGTCGCGCAGGCGGAAGGTGACCTTCTTGTCGCCCAGGCCTTGCGCGGCCAGGTCGCCCGCCACCGCATTGACCGCCGCGGTGTAATCGAGCCCGTCGTACTTGCCCGAGTTGATGGTGGTGCCCTGCGCCTTGTCGCCGTACCATTCCTGCCAGGCGTCGAGGGAGAATTCCTGGCCGTCGACCGCCACTACCTGCCTGATCGGCAGGTCGTATTTTTTCGCGAAGCCGAAGTCGCGTTCGTCGTGCGCCGGCACGCCCATCACGGCGCCGTCGCCGTAGGTCATGAGCACATAGTTGCCGACCCAGACCGGCACCTGCTCGCCGGTGACCGGATGGGTAACGGACAGGCCGGTCGGCATGCCCTTCTTTTCCATCGTCGCCATGTCGGCTTCGATGACGGAACCGAGCTTGCACTCGGCGATGAAGGCCTGCAGTTCCGGGTTGTCCTGCGCGGCGTGCTGGGCCAGCGGGTGCTCGGCCGCCACGGCGCAGAAGGTCACGCCCATGATGGTGTCGGCGCGGGTGGTGAAGACGTACAGCTTGCCCTCGTTGATGAGCTCACCCGACGCGTCCTTGATCTGGTGCGGGAAGGCGAAGCGCACGCCGGTGGATTTGCCGATCCAGTTGGCTTGCATGATGCGCACGCGCTCCGGCCAGCCCGGCAGCTTGTTCTCGACGCAGTCCAGCAACTCGTCCGCGTACTCGGTGATGCGCACGTAGTACATCGGGATTTCGCGCTTTTCGATCAGCGCGCCCGAACGCCAGCCGCGGCCGTCCACCACCTGTTCGTTCGCCAGCACGGTCTGGTCCACCGGGTCCCAGTTCACGGTGCCGGTCTTCTGGTAGATGATGCCTTTTTCGAGCATCTTGAGGAACATCCACTGGTTCCACTTGTAGTATTCCGGCTTGCAGGCGGTCATCTCGCGCGACCAGTCGATGGCCAGGCCCATCGATTCCATCTGCCCGCGCATGTGGGCGATGTTCGAATAGGTCCACTCGGCGGGCGGCACGTTGTTGGCCATCGCCGCGTTCTCGGCCGGCATGCCGAAGGCGTCCCAGCCCATCGGCATGAGCACGTTGTAGCCGTTCATCCGCAGGTAGCGGTACATCACGTCATTGATCGTATAGTTGCGCACGTGACCCATGTGCAGCTTGCCCGACGGGTAAGGCAGCATCGAGCAGGCGTAATACTTGCCTTTCGGGAAACGCGGGTCGTGCTCGACGGCCTTGTAGGCGTCGATCGACTTCCAGTAGGCCTGGGCGGCCTGTTCTACTTCGGCTGGACTATATTTTTCTTGCATGATTTCTGCAGACGTAATGAGGGGTGGAACCGGACATTATACTGGTTCGTTTTGCACTGCGGCGAAGTGCGGCGGCGCAGTGCAGGCGGCCCGGCCGCCTTGTTGTCAATGCCGCAAAAGAAAAACCGCCATCCGGCCCGGGCCTGGATGGCGGTTCGCGCTTGCAACATCACTTTAGCGCAGCACCAGTTCCAGCGCCGGCTTCTCGCCGTAGTCCTCGTAGCGCTCGTTGATGCCGCCGACGCAGAACGCGATCTCTTCCAGCAGGTCGGGCACCGCCGCCTTCATCTTGTCGGCGTCGAGGATGACGATTTCCAGCACCTCGTCCGGCTTGAGCCGGAACTTGGTCATGTTCTCTTCGTCGCGCAGGTAGCTCATGCAGTCGACCCAGGCGTCGATGCTGTCCGCGGTCGATTCCGGGAAGCCGAGCGCGCGCCGGGATTCACGGTGGAAGGAAGCTTCGTCGACGATCGCCGCGCCGTTCAGTTCTGCGACTGCCATGTTCAGCCTTTCAGACCGAGGACGTCGTGCATGTCGAACAGGCCGTTCGGCTTGCCGGACAAGAAGCGCGCGGCGCGCAGGGCGCCGTGGGCGTAGGTGACGCGGCTGCTCGACTTGTGGCTGATCTCGATGCGCTCGCCGGTGCCGAGGAACATCACGGTGTGGTCGCCCACCACGTCGCCGCCGCGCACGGTGGCAAAGCCGATGGTGGACGGGTCACGCTCGCCGGTCACGCCTTCGCGGCCGTAGACGGCGCAGTCGTTCAGGTCGCGGCCCAGCGCATTGGCGACGACTTCGCCCATCTTGAGGGCGGTGCCGCTCGGCGCATCGACCTTGTGGCGGTGGTGCGCCTCGACGATTTCGATGTCGTAGCCTTCGCTGAAACTCCTGGCCGCCATTTCCAGCAGCTTGAGGGTGACATTGACGCCCACGCTCATGTTGGGGGCGAACACGATGCCGATCCTGTCGCCGGCGGCGCGGATCGCGGCCTTCCCGGGCTCGTCGAAACCGGTGGTGCCGATCACCATCCGCACATTGTTGGCCGCGCAGTATTCCAGATGCTGCAGCGTGCCTTCCGGACGGGTGAAGTCGATCAGCACGTCGGCGTCCTTCAGCCCGGCCGCGAGGTCCGACTGGATGCGCACACCGGTCGTCTGGCCGGAGAAAGCGCCGGCGTCCATGCCGATCGAGGGCGATCCGGCCAGGCCCAGCGCGCCGACCAGCTCGGCGTCGGGTGCGGCCTGGATCGCCTCGACCAGCATGCGACCCATGCGGCCGTCGGCGCCGGCGACGGCGATTCTCAATGCACTCATGGCTGGATGACCGGGGCGCCGCCGACCTTGGCCGGTTCGACCGGACGCGTTGCCTGCTTGGCCTTGTTGCTCACCTTGGCCGGGCCGGCGATGCGGTCGATGTACTCGCGCTCGGTCGGCAGGTTGCCGCCTTCGAAGCGCTCGACCTTGTCGTCCTTGAAGAACACGGTGACGCGGCTGGTGGTCAGCTCGCCGTTGCCGCGCGCAAGGTAGAAGGGAAAGTCCCAGCGGTCTTCGTGGAACACGTCGGTGAGCAGCGGGGAACCGAGGATGAAGCGGACCTGGTCGCGCGACTGGCCGACCTTCAGCTGGTTGAGCATCTCCTGGGAGACGAAGTTACCCTGCTGGATGTCCGGACGGTAGGGCGAGAAGATCCAGAAGAACTTCTGCAGCCTGGAGGCCTGGACGGTCTGGGCGCCGGCGTTGGCGGCGGCGGCCGATTTCTGTGCGTCGGCGACGATTGCCGCCGGGTCCGTGTCCACCGGCGGCGCGGGACGCGTCTGGTTGCGCCAGGCGGCGCAGCCGGACAGCATCAGCGTGCACGCGAGGCCGGCCGCGAGGGCTGCCCGGCTGGAGAATCGGTGGAGAACGGCTTGTTTGACGCGCATAGGTAACCTCAAAACGTTTGAGCGGGAGCTCCAAAACGCTATATCATAAAGCACTATGCCAAACTACGAGCAACAAACGTGAGCGAAACGAGATGAGTAACAACCCCACCGACCTGAAGGCCAGCGGCCTGAAGGCTACCCTGCCGCGCCTGAAGATCCTGGAAATCTTCCAGAACAGCTCCGTTCGGCACCTGACGGCGGAAGATGTCTACAAAATCCTGCTTGCCGACAACATGGACGTGGGCCTGGCCACCGTCTACCGCGTGCTGACCCAGTTCGAACAGGCCGGCCTGCTGAACCGCAACCATTTCGAGACCGGCAAGGCCATCTACGAACTCAACGCCGGTTCGCACCACGACCACCTCGTCTGTCTCGACTGCGGCCACGTGGAAGAGTTCTACGACGAAGAGATCGAGTCGCGCCAGCACAAGATCGCGGTGGAGCGCGGCTTCAAGATTGCCGAGCATTCGCTGGCAATCTATGGCAATTGCGTGAAGGTGGGATGCCCGCGCAAGGGGTAAATCCAGGCTGGAACGGGGCGCACAAGATGGGGGGCATTGCCCCCCATTGCCATTCAGGACTGGCTCAAGGCATTCGACAGCAGCTTGGCCGTGATGTCCACGATCGGGATCACCCGCTCGTAGGCCATGCGGGTCGGCCCGATCACGCCCAGGGTGCCGACGATGCGGCCATTGACCTCGTAGGGCGCCGTCACCACGCTCATTTCGTCCATCGGCACCAGCTTCGACTCGCCGCCGATGAAGATCTGCACCCCGCCCGCCTTGCTCGACACGTCGAGCAGCTGCATCAGGCCGGTCTTCTGCTCGAACATCTCGAACATCTGGCGTAGCGAGCTCATGTTGGACGACAGGTCCGACACCGACAGCAGGTTGCGCTCGCCCGAGATCACCATGTCGTCACCCTCGGCCATCGCCTCCCTGCCCGCCTCCACCGCCACCTGCATCAGCTTGCCCATGTCGTCGCGCAGCTGGGCAAGCTCACCGCCCAGGCGCTTGCGCACCTCGTCGAAGGTGAGGCCGGCGTAGTTCTGGTTCAGGTAGTTGGCCGACTGGGTCAGCTGGCCCGGCGTGTAGTCGACGTCGGTGAGCAGCAGGCGGTTCTGCACGTCGCCGCGCGGATCGACGATGACGAGCAGGATGCGCTTCTCGGACAGGCGCAGGAATTCGATCTGCTGGAACACCGACTCGCGCCGCGGACTTTGCACCACGCCGGCGAACTGCGACAGCGAGGACAGCATCTGGGCCGCGTTGGCGATGATCTTCTGGGGCTGCTGGCTGGGCAGGTGCATGCGCTGGGCCCCGACCGCCTGCTCGTCGATGTGGCGCACGGTGAGCAGGGTGTCGACGAACAGCCGGTAGCCGCGCGGGGTGGGGATGCGGCCGGCCGACGTGTGCGGGCTGGACACGTAGCCCATCTCTTCGAGGTCGGCCATGATGTTGCGGATCGTGGCCGGCGACAGGTCGAGGCCGGAAATCTTCGACAGTGCGCGCGAGCCGACAGGCTGCCCGTCGGCGATGTAACGCTCGACGAGGGCTTTCAGCAGGGTCTGGGCGCGAGGTTCGAGTTGCATGGGTTGACAGTGCGGAGTGGCGAAAGTTCGCTCTATGTATTATGCACCCTCATTATGCATGCTGATGCGTACACGGCGCCAGTTCAGGCGTGTTCGCGCTTGAGCCAGTCGATCAGGCCGTCCAGGCTGCCCACTTCGGCGTCGGGGCGCACCCGCTCCGGTATGTCGTTGCGCTTGCCGATCCGGTTCATCCAGACCGCGCGCATGCCGGCGCGCTGGGCGCCCGCAACGTCGAGCAGCAGGTCGTCGCCGACATAGACCGCTTCCTGCGGGGCGACGCCCAGCAGGCGGCAGGCTTCCAGGAAGATGCGCGGGTCGGGCTTGGCGACGCCGAAGCCGGGCGCGGCCACCGAGACCTCGAAGTGGCGCGCCAGGCCGATCGTCTGCAGGTCGGCATTGCCGTTGGTGACCGAAGCGATGCGCACCCTGCCCTTCAGGCGCAGCAGGCCGGGCAATACGTCGTCGTAGGGAATCACGGCGTTGCGGGCGGCAAAGAACTCGGTCATCGCCAGCTCCACCTTGCCGGCGTCCTCGCCGGCCTGCTCGAAGGCGGCGATCAGGCCGGCCCGGCGCAGGGCGCCCAGGTCGAGCTGGAATTCGGGCCGGCGCGCCAGCAGTTCGAGCCGGGCATGGCGCAGCGTGTCGATGCTGAACTGCTGCGCCACCCGCGGCGCGTGCTCGCGCAGCCAGGCGAACAGGATCTGCTCGGCCTCCAGGATCACGGGGGCGATCGGCCACAAGGTGTCGTCGAGGTCGAACAATACGGCTTTGGGCCAGGCGCGGCGATGGATCATGGTCTGGGTCGATGGAAGATGGCGCTTGGGCCAAGCATAGCGAGCACGCCAGTAGAAAGCAATCCGGCACGCCTGTCCGGCGCGCGACACTTACACCGTGATACAAAGGCAAACCGTCCAGCTGCTTGGCAAATGGACTAAAATGTTGGGCGATATATGTTGGGCGAGGCTCGCCCCAGCGCGTGTCCACTTGTCACTCACTTGTCACTCACTTGTCAATGACACACGCTTTGCACGTTCACCAGTCAGATTTTTTGGAGAAATTATGAAGAGTTCGACCCTGCGTACCGGTGCTGCTGCGCTGGCATGCGCGCTGGCACTGAGCGCGTGCGGCGGCAGCGATGGCGACCTGTTCGTCGGCGGCAGCTTTAGCGGCGTGACCAAGCCGGGCCTGGTCTTGACCAACAACGGCGGCGACGACCTGGTCATCAATCCGACCAGCACCGGCACCGGT
Organism: Massilia sp. UMI-21; assembly: GCA_015277795.1. Taxonomy (NCBI): domain Bacteria; kingdom Pseudomonadati; phylum Pseudomonadota; class Betaproteobacteria; order Burkholderiales; family Oxalobacteraceae; genus Massilia; species Massilia sp. UMI-21. The sequence continues at coordinate 5,136,607 of CP063848.1, forward strand.
GAGTTCTATTTTTCCACGCTGTTGGAAACCGATTCGAGCTACAACGTCAAGGTCAAGAGCCTGCCGAGCAACGCGCTCGAGTGCAAGGAATACGACAATACCGGCAAGTTGGCGTTCAGCATCCGCTCGGTGCAGATCATCTGCACCCTCAAGCAGCATGAGCTGAAGGGAACGGTCAGCGGCCTGACCGGCAGCAACCTGGTGCTGGTCAACGGCGCCGACCGCGTGCCGGTCGCCGCCGGCGCCACCGCCTTCTCCATGGCCAAGATCAACGAAGACGCGCCCTATGGCGTCTCCATCCTGACCCAGCCGGACAACCAGACCTGCACGGTGGCCAACGGCAGCGGCGTGATGGGCGCGACCGACGTCACCAACGTGGCGGTCACCTGCGGTCCGCGTACTTAATCAACCTGGAGCACACTTGATGAAGTTTTCCCTGATCCGTCCGGCAAGCATGCTGGCAATGGCACTGGGCCTCGCCTCCTGCGGCGGCGGCGGCGACGATAACTACACGGTCACCGGCACTGTCGAAGGCCTGATCTATCCGAGCCTGGTGCTGACCAATAACGGCACCGACATTACGGTCGCCCCGCCGGCCAAGGCGGGCGAGCCGGTCACCTTCAGCTTCCCGGACAAGCTCGAGTACGGCGACACCTACAGCGTCGCCGTCAAGGCCAACCCGCCGCACCAGACCTGCGGCGTCCATCCGAGCTATCAGTTGAGCGCCGCCGACACCGCCGGCCGCCTGGCCGCGATCAATGCGCGTTTCGTGTGCGCCATCAACCAGTACTCCATCGGTGGCAAGATCACCGGCCTGACCAAGGACAATACCGGCCTGGTACTGGCCAACGGCAGCACCACCGGCACCACCGCGGTCGTGCCGTCCACGACCGACACCACCGGCGCGGCCTTCGACTACGCGATGATCCTCCCGGTGGCCTACGGCGAGACCTACGGTGTGACCATCGTGTCCCAGCCGACCGGCCGCACCTGCACGGTGGCCAACCCGACCGGCACCATGGGCGATGCCCAGGTTACCAATATCGACATTACCTGCGTACCGAACAGCTGAGAGATATTCGATAAATTGATGTCGCGTATGCGAAAGGGAAATTGGACTTATATGCTGTAACGCAGCATACTCGCTCCTGTCTCCTCCAACTCTCCTCAGAAAAGAATTGGATTTAAGCCCGCCTCAACAGCGGGCTTTTTTTTGGTTCATCGCGCTTTGCCGGGGAACGCATCCTTGATTTTCAGGAAGAAATAAGATGCATCCCGAAATCCGTAGGCCATGCGCTTGATGACCTTGATGCGGTTGTTGACGCCTTCCAGGATCGATGAGCTCATCGGATAGATGGCCGAAGCCAGGATGCCGCGCCGGTATTTGGCCAAACGTTTGGCGAATTGGATTACCGGAGCGATTTGGCTTTGAAGGGCGAGTTTGAGCCAGGTTTTCCATCGACGAGCACCTTCCCGGACCGATGGGGCATACCAGATTTCCTTCAACTCGGTCTTGAGCAGGTAGACCGTCGCCAAAGGCTGGTTGGCAGCCAGCAGCTCCTCCAGTTTGACGGCCTGTTCGGCTTTCAGGTTGTCGCGGTTGCGCAGTAACAGCCAGCGGCTACGCTTGATGACCTTGCGGGCCTTTGATTCGGCACGCAAGGCATTGGCTTGGTCGACGCGAACCCGGTCTACCACTTCGCGGCCGAAGCGGGCCACCACGTGAAACAGGTCGTAGACGACTTCCGCGTTCGGGCATTGCTGGCGAACTTCGAGGTCCATCGCCGTGTTCATGTCCATGGCTACGGCTTCGATTCGCTGACAGCCTTGCTCTCCCAGCAGCTCGAAGAATGGTCGGATCGCTTCCCGGCTATTACCCTCTCCAACCCACAGCACCCGCATTCGCTCGGCATCCAAGGCCACAGTGGCATAGCGGTGGCCTTTGTGCAGCGCGAATTCGTCCATGACCAAGCGCTGAACGCCTTCTGCCGAGAAGTCACCATGCAGGTGTTTCAGCCGCCGATGATCGATGTCCTTGATGGTGTGCCAGTGCAGGCCGGTCAGTCGGGCCACATGGGCTATCGGGAGCAGCTGCGCCAACGCCTCGACCCAAAGGCGCACGCGGTGCGTAATGCGAGCTCCCCGGTCAAGCCAAACAATGTGCTCGGCCACCCGTGCATTGCAGTGATGACAGTCCAGCCGCCGAACCGGCACATCGAGCCAGACGCGCTTGTCCAGAACGTCACGATCGCGCACCTTACGCCTTCGGCGTTCATGCACCAGGGCACAAGGCTGGAGGCACGCTCCGCACACGGCATCACTTGCCGGGCAGGTGTCGAGAACGATTAACAGCGACCCGTCTTCTTGTTCCTGGACGGTGTCGACAATATGGCCTTCCCAAAATGAGACAGACGACATAGCATTGAGCATGGCGGTGGTTTGACAGACTGATTTGTTTGGCGACTATCAATCTACCAACATCAGACCTCCGCCACCACCTCCCGCTCAGCCAGTCAATACCGTCTTCCCCCATTTCCCGCGAAGAACCTTTTTTTTCGCCCGCTGCGCGCGGACGATCAGGCCGGACGCCTGGCGCTGACCTTAACCACGGCCACTTGCGACGCGCCCACCGATACCTGGGCATTGTAGGCCTCGGCCGCGCGGCTGGTGGCCGCCTGCGCATAGCTGCTGACGCCGGCGAGAACCAGGGCGGCGATGAAGATGGCTTCCATGTGCTTGAGGGTGTTCATTGTCGTGCTCCTTCGGGTGATTGTGGGGCCGCTTGACTGCTGTGCGGCTGTCGATGGGAGCACTTTACGGAATCACGCCCGGGGCCTCCAGCGGCTTGCGATGGAATGCGAAAATCGGCGGATGAAGGGACGAAATGCGGGATACGCCGTCATTGTGCGGCGCAATGCAGAGCTGGTTTTCGAGCGCGCGGCATGGCGCCGCCCACCCTAGGCGGCAGGCAGCAGGTTCGCCAGCGCCACGTACTGTTCCAGGCCCACCGCTTCCGGGCGCACGCCCGGATCGATCCCGGCCTCGGCCAGCTGGGCCTCGGTGAACATGCCGGCCACGCAGTTGCGGATCACCTTGCGGCGCTGCGAGAAGGCCTTGGCGACCACCTTTTCCAGCGTGGCGCCATCCACTTCCAGTTTCTGGCGCTTGGGGATCATGCGCACGATCGCCGAATCCACCTGCGGCGGCGGATCGAAGGCGGTCGGCGGGACGATGAACATCAGGTCCATGTCGTAGCGCCACTGCAGCATCACCGACAGGCGGCTGTAGGCCTTGGTGCCCGGCTCTGCCACCATGCGCTCGACCACTTCCTTCTGCAGCATGAAGTGCTGGTCCTCGACCAGCGGGGCGAACTCGGCCAGGTGGAACAGCAGCGGGCTCGAGATGTTGTACGGCAGGTTGCCGACCACGCGCAGTTTCTGCCCTTCCGGCACCGGAATCGCACCGAAGTCGAATTTCAGGGCGTCGCCCGAGTGCACGGTGAGTTTGTCGCGCGGGTAGGCCTTTTCCAGGCGCGCCACCAGGTCGCGGTCCAGCTCCACCACATGCATGTGGTCGAGCGACTTGAGCAGCAACGCCGTCATGGCGGCCAGGCCGGGCCCGATCTCGACCATCGCCTGGCCGCGCTGCGGCCCGATGGTGTCGATGATGTTGTCCAGGACGAGTTTGTCGGTCAGGAAGTTCTGGCCGAAGCGCTTGCGTGCAACGTGTTTGCTCATGGTGTTCTAGTGATTGTTCGTTTCAGCGGCGGCGGACGGCCGCCATCTGCACGGCGGCGCGGATCGCTTCCACCATGCTGCCGCAGTCGGCCAGGCCCAGCCCTTGCGCGGCGAGGTCGAGCGCGGTGCCGTGGTCGACCGAGGTGCGCACGATCGGCAGGCCGAGCGTGATGTTGATGCCGCGTCCGAAGGTGGCGTACTTGAGCACCGGCAGGCCCTGGTCGTGGTACATCGCCAGCACGCAGTCGGCATCCTTCAGGTACTTCGGCTGGAACAGCGTATCGGCCGGGTACGGGCCGCGCGCATCGATGCCGCGCGCCCGCGCTGCCTCGAGCACCGGGGTGATGACCTCGATCTCCTCGCGCCCCAGGTAGCCGTTCTCGCCCGCGTGCGGGTTCAGGCCGGTGACCAGGATGCGCGGCGCGGCGATGCCGAACTTGCCCTTCAGGTCGCGGTCGACGATGTCGATGACCTGGGCCAGGTTCTCGGGCGTCAGCGCGCCTGGCACGTCCTTGAGCGGCAGATGGGTGGTGGCCAGCGCCACCCGCAGGTACGGCTGGTCGCCGGCAGGCTGCCCCGCCAGCATCATCACGACCTTGGGCGTGCTGGTCTTCTCGGCCAGGTATTCGGTATGGCCGGAAAACGCCACGCCGGCGTCGTTGATCGTGCTTTTCTGGAGCGGCGCCGTGACGATGCCGGCGAACCAGCCGCACTGCGCCCCTTCGATCGCCAGGTCCAGGGTGGCCAGCACGGCGCGGCCGTTTTCAGGGTCGAGGGTGCCGGGCACCACGTGCGCGGCGAGCGGCACGTCGATGACGGCCAGCCGCTCCTGGCCGAAGTGCGGCAGGCCGCCGTTGCGCAGCGCCTGGATGGACAAGGCCGACAGGCGGATGCCCGGGTCGATCAGGCTGGCGGTGAGCGCCAGGAAGGCGGCGTCGCCGACCAGCACGCAATTGGCCTCTTCGCGCAGCGCCCAGGCTGCGCGGATCGCGATCTCGGGACCGATGCCGGCCGGCTCGCCGACCGTGACCGCAAGGGCTGGCCTGCGTCCGTCCGGCATGGCCATGATCACTGCTCCTCGCGGAACTCGACGTAGGCGCGGTCGCGCACCTGGCGCATCCAGTCTTCCAGCGCTTCCTGCAGCTTGCGCTCGCGCAGCACCTGGCGAGCCATGTCGCGCTCGCGCTGCATGCTCTGGTCCTCGGTCTTGCGCTCGGCGACGCGCAGGATGTGGAAGCCGAACGGCGACTCGATGACGTCCGAGACCTCGCCCGGCTTCAGGGTGGCCAGGGCCTGGTCGAATTCCGGACCGGCGTCGCCCGGCTCGAGCCAGCCCAGGTCGCCGCCCTTGGCGGCGCTGGCCGGCTCCTGGCTGTTCTGGCGCGCCAGGTCTTCGAAGGTGGCGCTCTTGTTGGCGATCTTTTCCTTCAGCTCGGCCAGCTTCTTCTTGACCTCGGCCGCGGTCATGGTCGGCGTCGGCTTCATGAGGATGTGGCTGACACGGGTCTTCTGGATCACGGCGTTCTCGCCCGCGGCGGCGTCGAGCAGGCTGCGCTGGTCCGCCATCCTGAGGATGTGGAAACCGACGTTGGTCTTGATGATCGGGGTGACCTGGCCCGGCTTGAGCTTGCGCAGCTCGGTCGCGAAGATCGGCGGCAGGCGGTCCGGGTCGCGCCAGCCGATCTCGCCGCCCTTCAGGGCGTCGTTCGCGTCGGAATAGGTCGCGGCCATCTTGCTGAAATCGGCGCCGGTGCGCAGCTGGCGCGCCACTTCCTCGGCGCGCGCGCGGCGCGCCGCGATCTGCTCGGGCGAGGCATTCTCGGGCACCGCCACCAGGATCTGCGACAGGTTCATCTCGACCTTGTCGGCTGCCGCGGCCTTGGAGGCGGCCAGGTAGGTGTCGATCTCGGCTTCCGAGACCTGGATCTTGGAATCCACTTCGTGCTCGCGCAACTGCTGCAGCATGATCTCGTTGCGGATGTCTTCGCGGAACTGCCCATACGGCAGGCCCTCTTTTTCCATCTGGTTGCGCATTTCCTGGACCGACATCTTCTGGTTTTCGGCGATGCGGCCAATGGTGGCGTCGAGCCTGCGGTCGTCGACGCGCACGCCCATTTCCTTGGCCAGCTGGAGCTGTGCGCGCTCGACGATCATGGCTTCGACCACCTGGCGCTCCAGGGTGGCCTGGTCCGGCAGCTGCACGTTGCGCGCCTTCAGGTTCTGCGCGGTCTGGGCCACGCGATTGCGCACTTCGTTCTTGGTGATCACTTCGTCATTGACGACCACGTGGATCGAATCGAGCACCTTGGCGTTGCTGGAGGCTGGCGGCAGGAAACCGCTGCCCGGCTTGGTGGCGGCAGTGGCAGCCGGCGCCGTGGCTTGGGCCATGACCTGGCCCGCGGCCAGCGCGCACAGCAGGGCTGCCGCGAGCGCGGCCTTGGCAGGCTTGCCTGCGCGCTGGGAAATGTGCATACGGGTGGAACGCGTCATCTGGAAAGCACTCATTCAGGGTGAATAATCATTCAATTGCCAACCCCGCAGTCTACCTGACAGCGGTTAAGGCGTCCTTAAATTTCAGGGACGCCCCACATTGCTGTTCAGCTGCGTATAGCCCGGCACGCTCTTGTTGAACGTCTCGAGCGGGTTGCCCGAACCAAGGCGCGACAGGCCGTTGAGCTCGAGCTGGAAGAAGATCGGCGTCGACGTGGTCTGGGCGGCGGTCACGAAGCGCTGGACCCCGGCACGGAACACCCAGCAATCGGCCTTGTACTCCAGGCCGACCAGGCTCTCGAGCAGCTTGCCCTTGCCCGGCGTCGCATTGCCCACGGTGTACGAGCGCAGCGCGTAGCTGACGCGCCCGACGCCGTACCAGCGGGCCGACAGGGGCCACTGCGCCGACAGGTCGACGTTGCGGAAGCTGCCGCGCTGGTAACGGTATTCGGCGTTCAGGACCTTCATCGGGGCCGGCCGCCACTGCGTACTCAGGTTCGAGCTGTACAGGTTGCTGCCGGTCGCGTCGTATTGTACGCCGCTATCGAAGCTCCAGGTCTCGGAAATGCGCCCCGAAGCCGCCAGCAGCAGGTCGGAACGGCTCTGGTGCAGCGGCTCGCCCGGCAGGCGCACGCGCGGCTCGCTGAAATAGAGGCGCTGGCCGAAGGCCAGGCGCAGGCGCTCGGCGCCGTCCGGCTGGATGTAGCGCGACACCACGGCCGCGGTCAGCTGGTTGGCGTCGGACACGCGGTCGGCGCCGACGTAGCGGTTCTCGCTGAACAGCTGGGCGTAGTTGAAGCCGGCGCGGCCGGTGTCGAATACCGGGAACAGGTCCTGGTCCTTGTACGGCGTGTACACGTAGAACAGGCGCGGTTCCAGGGTCTGGGTCATGGCGTCGCCGAACAGCCGGGTGTCGCGCTCGAACACCAGGCCGCTGTCGAGCGAGAAGGTATTCAGGCTGCGCGACAGCTTGGTCGGCCCGGTATAGGCGGCAGTGCGGTCCAGGTCGTACTTGCTGTGGTGGCTGATCACTTTCGGCGTGAGGAACCAGCCCGGGCGCACGATCGGATAACTGACCGAAGCCACGGCCACCGCGCGGTTGCCGCGCACCAGGTCCGGGTGCCAGAAGCTGACCGCCTCGGCATCGACCGCCCAGTCGAAGCCCTGCACGTCGTAGCGGCCGGCGTGGAAGTTAATCTGCGGCAGGCGGTCGTAGGGGCGCGGCACCGACAGGCCGTTGGTCGGCGTCGCCGCCGGATCCTGCAGCACCTGGTAGTTCTGGGCGCGCGCGGACAGGTTCCAGTACTGGCCGACGTAGTCGGTGCGCACCTCGCGCAGCAGCTGGCGCTCGGCGCTGGCGGCCACGGTGCGCGAGAAGTCGCTCGGGTATTCGTTGTCGGAGGCGGCGTGCAGGTTCCAGCCGTAGGACCAGCCCGGCCCCAGGGCCTGGGTGTGGAACGAGTCGACGCGCCAGCGGTCCTCGCCGGTCTCGCGGTCGTGACGCAGGCCCTCGAGGTGGGTCTCGCCGTTGTAGGCGCCCAGGCCGGTCACGCCCAGGTAGCGCCCGGTGGCGCCGAGCTGCAGGCCGCGGTCGAGCATCAGGCGCGGGAACAGCGTCAGGTCGCGGTTGGGGGCGATGTTGAAGTAATACGGCACCATGACCTCGGCCTTGCCCTTGGAGCCGAAGCCGACGGTGGGCGCCAGCCAGCCGGAGCGGCGCGCGCCCGACAGCGAGAACGACAGGGCCGGGGTGCCCAGGATCGGCACGTCCTTGAAATAGATCACGGTCTTGCCGGCCAGGCCGACGTCGCGGCCGCTATCCAGGCGCAGCGTGCTCGATTTGAGGTACCAGTCGGGGTCCGGGCCTTCGCAGGTGCTGTAAGTGCCTTCGCGCACCAGCGCCACGTTCTCGCCGAGGAAGTCGATGCGCGAGGCATTGCCCTGGGCGTTATTCAGCTGCAAACGGTATTCGGGACGCAGGACATAACCCTTGCCGGTTTCCAGGTTCAGCTGCAGTTCGTCGCCCTTGTAGCGGTCGCCGAAGCGCCACATGTTGACGTTGCCGCTTGCCGTGACCTGGTCTTCGACACGCAGGTAGCAGGCGGTATCGGCGGTCAGGCGGGTCTGTCCGCGTGTCAGTTCGACATTGCGTTCGAGATTGATCTGGCGATCGGGGCGGCCGCTGATTTCCTCGGCGCTGATCGTGATCGGCAGCGCCTGCTCGTCGCCATGTGCGGTCGGCTGTGGTGCGGGGGGTACAGTCTGTGCGTACAGCGGCGCCGTGGCGCCGGCAGCGGCGGCAGCCAGTACATACAGCGCAAGCGCCTGCCGCGGGGGAAATGGGTGGGCCGAAAACCAGCTCATGGAGAATCTGCGTGCGCCATAAAGGGCGGTATTTTTGGAATGAATCCCTTATTATATGGGAATTAGCTCAACCAACCGGATTCACCAGGCCGCTTCATGTCTTCTTTGTATCAAAACTCCTCCACTTCCACGGGCTCCGACGCACGCCTGCAGCAATTGACAGAATGGCTGGCCTCGACCGGCCTGGTGGAAGTGGAAAGCGGCCGCCCGGCGTCCGCGGATGCCAGCTTCCGACGCTATTTCCGCTACGACGTTGTTCCAGGCATGCGCGAGAAACTCGGCGCCACCCTCGTGGCCATGGATGCGCCGCCGGAGCGCGAGAACGTGCCGGCCTACATCCACGTGCAGGGACTGCTGCTGGACGCCGGCGTCACGGTGCCGGCCATCGTCGACCGCAAGGTCGATAGCGGGTTCCTGCTGCTGTCCGACCACGGCGTGACCACCTACCTGCAGCGCCTGGATTCGGACAATGCCGCCTTCATGTACTCGGACGCGGTCGACGCCCTGCTCAAGTTCCAGCTTGCCAGCGAGCCCGGCAAGCTGCCGGAGTTCGACCGCGCCTTCGTGCTGCGCGAGATGAACCTGTTCCCGGAATGGTTCATCGAGCGCCACCTGGGCGTGCAGCTCGACGCCAAGCAGCAGGAACAGCTGGACAAGGTGTTCGAGGCGATCACGTCCAACGTGCTGGCGCAGCAGCAGGTCTACATGCACCGCGATTTCCATTCGCGCAACCTGATGTGGCTCGAGCAGGGCAACCCCGGCGTGCTCGACTTCCAGGACGCGGTCTACGGCCCGATCACCTACGACCTCGGCTCGCTGCTGCGCGACGCCTACATCCAGTGGGACGAAGAGATCGTGCTGGACTGGGTGGTGCGCTACTGGCAGAGCGCCAAACAGGTCGGCCTGCCGGTCAACCCGGACATCGACGCCTTCTACCGCGACTTCGAATTCATGGCCCTGCAGCGCCACCTGAAGATCCTCGGCATCTTCTGCCGCCTGAACTACCGCGACAACAAGCCGCACTACCTGGGCGACCTGCCGACCGTGATGAACTACGTGCGCCGCACCGCCAACCGCTACACCGAACTGAAACCGCTGCTCCGCCTCCTCGACGCGCTCGAGGACAAGGCGCCGGCGGTCGGCTACACCTTCTGAGGACGATTCCCTTTTCATGAAAGCCATGATTTTCGCCGCCGGCCGCGGCGAGCGCATGCGCCCGCTCACGGACGCCTGCCCCAAGCCGCTGCTCAAGGTGCGCGGACGGCCGATGATCACCTACCACGTGCTGAACCTGGTGCGCGCCGGGATCAAGGACATCGTCATCAACCACTCGCACCTCGGCCACATGATCGAGGAAGAACTCGGCGACGGCAGCAGGTACGGCGCGCGCATCGTGTACTCGCACGAGCCGACCCCGCTCGAGACCGCGGGCGGCATCGCCAATGCGCTGCACCTGCTGGGCGACGAGCCTTTCCTCGCGGTGTCGGGCGACATCTACGCGCCCTACTTCGACTTTTCGCAGGTGGTCGACGTCCTGAAGGACAAGGACATGCTGGGCATTCCCTACCCGCCCGACAAGCGCGACATCGCCTGGCTGTGGCTGACGCCGAACCCCTGGCACAACCCGGACGGCGACTTCGCGCTCGACATGTACACGCTGCGCAACGAAGGCCAGGTGAAGTGGAATTTTGCCGGCATCGGCGTCTACCGTCCCGAGATGTTCGACGGCATCGAGGCCGGCGACTTCGTCAAGTTCGGCCCCCTGATGCGCAAGTTCATCGAGCAGGGCCGCGTCGGCGGCGAGCTGTACCAGGGACCATGGGTCAACGTCGGCACCGCGCACCAGCTCGAAGAACTCAACGCGCCGCTGGGTGCGGCCAAAACAGGTTCATGACTGCACCCGGGGTCATGACCGCGTCCGTCGCGTCCTGTATCGAACGCCGTGCGCGCCTGGCGGCGCGCATGCAGCCGGGATCGGTCGCGGTGCTGGCCACCGCCCCGGAAGTCCTGCGCAACGGCGACAGCGAGTATCCCTACCGGCACGACAGCTATTTCTATTACCTGACCGGCTTCACCGAACCGGAAAGCCTGCTGGTGCTCGTCGCGCCAGGCGGCGACGCGGCGGCACGCGCGATCCTGTTCTGCCGCGAGAAGAACCTGGAACGCGAGATCTGGGACGGCTACCGCTACGGCCCGGAAGCCGCGCGCCTGGCATTCGGCTTCGACGAAGCGTTTCCGATCAGCGAACTCGACGCCCAAATGGGCAAGCTGCTGGCCAATGCGCCGGCGCTGTACTACGCGCTCGGCCACAGCGCCGCGCTCGACGCCCAGGTCGGCGGCTGGCTCAAGGCGGTGCGCGCCCAGGGCCGCAGCGGCATCGCGGCGCCCGGCACCACCCACCACCTGCTCGGCATCCTCGACGAGATGCGCCTGCTCAAGGATGCCGACGAACAGGACCTGATGGCACGCGCGGCCGGCATCGCCGCCGGCGCCCATGCGCGCGCGATGCGCTTTACCCGTCCCGGCGTGTTCGAGTACGAGATCGAGGCCGAGCTGCTGCACGAATTCCGCCGCCACGGCGCCCAGTTCCCGGCCTATACCCCGATCGTCGCCGCCGGCAGCAACGCCTGCGTGCTGCACTACAACCAGAACAATCGCCAATGCCGCGAGGGCGAGCTGGTGCTGGTCGACGCCGGCTGCGAGTTCGATGGCTACGCCTCGGACATCACGCGCACCTGGCCGGTGAATGGGCGTTTCAGCGAACCGCAGAAAGCCTTGTACGAGCTGGTGCTGCAGGCGCAGGAAGCCGCGCTCGCCGCGATCGCACCCGGCCGCCCCTACAGCGCCATGCACGAGGCGGCGGTGCGGGTGCTGGCCGCCGGCATGCTCGACCTGGGCCTGCTCGACAAGGCGAAATACGGCTCGCCTGAAGATGCGGTCGCCGACAAGGCGCACCTGCAGTTCTACATGCACGGCACCGGCCACTGGCTCGGGATGGATGTGCATGACGTCGGACCGTATCGCGACCTGGGCGCGGCCGAGCGGCCTTCGCGGCCCCTGCTGCCGGGCATGGCGCTGACGGTCGAGCCGGGCATGTATGTGCGCCCGGCCGAAGGCGTGCCGGAGCAGTACTGGAACATCGGCATCCGGGTCGAGGACGACGTGATCGTGCTGGATGACGGCTGCCGGGTGCTGTCCGGCGCCGCACCGAAGACGGTTGCGGACATTGAAAAGCTGATGGAGGAGCGCTTGAATGACGGATGAACGCCTCGAAGTCGATGTGGCAATCTGCGGCGCCGGCCCGGTGGGACTGGCGCTGGCCGCCTTCCTGGTCCGCCGTGGCGTGGACGGCAAACGGATCGCCCTGATCGACGGCAAGTCGCTGGGCCAGGCGATTACCGACCCGCGCTCGATCGCGCTGTCCTGGGGCAGCGTGCAGTTGCTGGAAGAAGTGCGGGCCTGGCCACTGCCGGCCACGCCGATCCACGAGATCCACGTCTCGCGCCGCGGCCAGCTGGGCCGCAGCCTGATGGACCGCGCCGAACACAAGCTGCCGGCGCTGGGCTACGTGGCGCGCTACGGCGACGTGGTGGACGCACTGGCGCGCGCCTGCGACAAGGCCGGCGTCGCCACCTTGCGCCCGGCCCGGGTCGCGGCCTTCGACGAGGAACACGATGGCGTGCAGCTGCGCCTGGACGACGGCCGCAGCGTGTTCGCGCAGCTGGCGGTGCAGGCCGAGGGCGGCGTGTTCGGCCAGCAGGCGGGCCTGGCGCAGCAGCGCGACTACGGCCAGACGGCCCTGATCGCGCGCGTGAGCGTGAGCGCGCCTGTCGCCCACCGCGCCTTCGAGCGCTTCACCGACGAGGGTCCGCTGGCGCTGCTGCCGCAGGATGGCGCCGGCCCCCACCATGATGGTCATCAATATGCGCTGGTGTGGTGCATGACGCCGGAGCGTGCGACCGACGTCCAGCTGCTCGACGATGCCGCTTTTCTTGCGCAATTGGGCGAGGCCTTCGGCACCCGCCTCGGAACATTCACGGCGGCCTCGCCGCGCGTGGCCTTCCCGCTCGGCCTGAACGCCGAAGCGCGCGCCACCGCCCGCACGGTCGCGATCGGCAACGCCGCGCAAACCCTGCACCCGGTGGCGGGACAGGGCCTGAACCTGGGCCTGCGCGACGCCGCCGTGCTGGCGCGCCAGCTTGGGCGCGGCGCCACCCCGGGCGCGGTCGATGCTTTCATGGCCGAACGCGCGCAGGACCGCCGCCTGACGATCTCGCTGACCGACACCATGGCGCGCGCCTTTACCGGCAGCGGCCCGCTGCAGCCGCTGCTCGGGCTGTCATTGGCGGCGCTGGATGTGCTCAAGCCGGCGCGCCTGCTGCTGGCCGAGCTGATGATGTTTGGCCGCCGCTAGCATATGTTTTTGTAGGGTGTACGGCTTCGCCGTACACCCTACGGGACAGGCAGACCCGCCACCCTGCTACTCGACCGCCTTGACCATCGATTCGATCACCTTCTTGGCGTCGCCGAACACCATCATCGTGTTCGGCTGGTAGAACAGGTCGTTGTCCAGGCCGGCATAGCCGGACGCCATCGAGCGTTTATTCACGATGATGCTCTTGGCCTTGTACGCTTCCAGGATCGGCATGCCGGCGATCGGCGACTTCGGATCTTTCGCCGCCGGGTTCACCACGTCGTTCGCGCCCAGCACCAGCACCACGTCGGTCTGGCCGAACTCGCCATTGATGTCTTCCATCTCGACCACCTGGTCGTACGGCACCTCGGCCTCGGCCAGCAGCACGTTCATGTGGCCCGGCATGCGGCCCGCCACCGGGTGGATCGCGTAGCGCACCTGCACCCCGTGCGCGATCAGCTTGTCGACCAGTTCCTTCACCGAGTGCTGGGCGCGCGCCACCGCCAGGCCGTAGCCGGGGACGATGATCACCGATTCCGCGTTCTGCAGGATGAAGGCGGCGTCGTCGGCCGAGCCGGACTTGACCGGCCGCTGTTCCCTGGCGCCGCCATCGTCGACCACGGCCTCGCCGCCGAAGCCGCCCAGGATCACGTTGAAGAAGGAGCGGTTCATCGCCTTGCACATGATGTACGAGAGGATCGCGCCGCTCGACCCCACCAGCGAGCCGGCGATGATCAGCATCGCATTGTTCAGCGAGAAGCCGATGCCTGCCGCCGCCCAGCCCGAGTACGAGTTCAGCATCGACACCACCACCGGCATGTCGGCGCCGCCGATCGGAATGATGATCAGCACGCCCAGCACGAAGGACAGCGCGGCCATGATGATGAACGGCGTCCAGCTGGGCGCGACGCCGTCGGCGAAGCAGAACACCAGGCCCAGCGCGACGATCGCGATCGCCAGCACCAGGTTCAGGATGTGCTGCCCGGCGAAGCGCACCGGCGCGCCCTGGAACAGGCGGAACTTGTATTTGCCCGACAGCTTGCCGAAGGCGATCACCGAACCCGAAAAGGTCACCGCGCCGACAAAGGTGCCGATGAACAGTTCGAGCCGGTTGCCGAAGGGGAGCGGGGTATCGCGGGTGGCGATATTGAAGGCCCAGGGCTCGGACACCGCGGCGATCGCGATGCACACGGCGGCCAGGCCGATCAGCGAGTGCATGGCCGCGACCAGTTCCGGCATCTTGGTCATCTCGACCTTTTTTGCCGCCACCGCGCCGATCGCGCCGCCGACCACCACGCCCAGCAGCACCAGGGTGAAGCCCATGCCGCTTCCGGTGGCAAGCTCGGCCTGCAGCTTGAGCATCAGGGCAATGGTGGTGACGACCGCGATCGCCATGCCGGCCATGCCGAAGCTGTTGCCGATGCGCGCCGTCGACGGCGAGGACAGGCCCTTGAGCGCCTGGATGAAGCAGACCGAGGCCACCAGGTAGAACAGCGTCACGAGGTTCATGCTGATGAAATTCATGCGCGCTTCTCCGTTGCAGTGGTCTTGGCGGCCGGATCGGCGGACCGTTTCGGCTCCTTCTTCTTGAACATTTCGAGCATGCGGCGCGTGACCATGAACCCGCCGAAGACGTTCACGGCGGCCAGCGCCACCGCGATGGTGCCGGCCACTTGCCCGGCCAGTCCTTCGGTGAGGCCGGCGGCCAGCATGGCGCCGACGATGATGATGGCCGAGATCGCGTTGGTGACCGCCATCAGCGGCGTGTGCAGTGCGGGGGTGACGTTCCAGACCACGTGGTAGCCGACATAGATGGCCAGCACGAAGATGATCAGGTTGATGATGGTATGGCTGATGTCCATGCTTCGCTCCTCGGGTCTGTTCTTAAGTACGCAACACGGCGCCGTCCGCGCACACCAGGGTGGCGCGCACGATCTCGTCCTCGCGGTCGATCACGAACCTGTCTTCCTTGTCGATGACCAGCTTGAGGAAATCCAGCACGTTGCGCGCGTACAGGGCCGAGGCGTCGGCCGCCACCATCGACGCCAGGTTCGGCTCGCCGATGATATGCACCCCGTGCTTGATTACCGTGCGGCCCAGTTCCGTCAGCGGGCAGTTGCCGCCCTGCTCGACCGCCATGTCGACGATGACCGAGCCCGGCTTCATGGCCTGCACCGTCTCTTCGGAAATCAGGACCGGCGCCCTGCGGCCCGGGATCAGGGCGGTGGTGATGATGATGTCGGCCTGCCTGGCGCGCTCGTGCACCAGCGCCGCCTGGCGCTGCATCCACGCTGCCGGCATCGGCCGCGCATAGCCGCCCACGCCTTTGGCGATCTCGCGCTCCTCGTCGGTCTCGTAGGGCACGTCGATGAACTTGGCGCCGAGCGATTCCACCTGTTCCTTCACCGGCGGGCGCACGTCGGAAGCTTCGATCACGGCGCCCAGGCGCTTGGCGGTGGCGATGGCCTGCAGGCCGGCCACCCCCACGCCCATGATCAGCACGCGCGCCGCCTTGACCGTGCCGGCGGCCGTCATCAGCATCGGCATGAAGCGCTGGTAGGTGTTCGCGGCCAGCATCACCGCCTTGTAGCCGGCGATGTTGGCTTGGCTCGACAGCACGTCCATCGACTGGGCGCGCGTGATGCGCGGCGCGGCCTCGAGCGCGAAGGCGCTCAGGCCGGCGCCGGCGAGCAGCGCCAGGTTCTCGGTATCGAAGGGATTGAGCATGCCGACCAGCACGCTGCCCGGCCGCATGCGCTCGCGCTCGGCGTTGTCGGGGCTGCGTACCTTGAGCACCATCTCGGCGCCGAAGGCGGCGGCGGCGTCGACGATGGCGGCGCCGGCCGCCTCATAGGCGGAGTCCGGATACGAAGCACGCACGCCGGCACCGCTTTCCACCAGCACCTGATGGCGTGCGGCCAGTTTCTTGACGGTTTCGGGAGTTGCAGCAACGCGGGTCTCGCCCGGCCTGGTCTCGGCCGGTATGCCAATTCTCATGAATCCCTCCGTTCAATGGACACATCTGTCCACAATCTAACATGTATTTATATCAAGTGCGCATGAGAGTTGCTGAAAAACAAATACTAAAAACTTAATGCTTGATTCTCGCGAAAACCTTACAGGCCGGCTAGCACCAAGGACCAATTGTTTGCAGTAAATCAAGGCGATTTAACGACAGGCAAGCACACCGTAGCGTCGAGGGATGAGCAGAGATGCCATCTGTCAAGGTAGAATGTCGGCTCATTTTCAAGGACGCGCATGACCGACATCTTCAAACCATCCGTGACCGTCGCTGCGATCATCGAGCGCGATGGACGTTTCCTGCTGATCGAGGAAGAGACGAGCGAAGGCGTGAAGCTGAACCAGCCGGCCGGCCACCTCGACCCGCACGAGTCGCTCGAACAGGCGGTGGTGCGCGAGGCGCTGGAGGAAACCGCGCACGAGTTCATCCCGACCGGGCTGGTGGGCATGTACATGTCGCGTTACTACTCGAAATCGCGCGGCGCCGACGTCACCTACCTGCGCTTCACCTTCTGCGGCCACGCCGGCCGCGAACTGGACCAGCCGCTCGACGACGGCATCCTGCGCACCATGTGGATGACGCGCGACGAGATCGCCGCCACCGCCGAGCGCCACCGCAGCCCGATCGTGCTGCAGTGCGTGGACGACTACCTGGCCGGCCGCCGTACCCCGCTGCACCTGCTGTACACCCACCCGTCGGTCTTCGAAGGCGGTATCTGATGGAACATCGGCAAACCTGCTGCGACGGTTTCCCGATGTCCCATTACTTAAATTGGAATTGAAATGAGCAAGAAAAAAGTCGTGATCGGGATGTCGGGCGGTGTCGACTCCTCGGTCGCGGCGTGGATGCTGAAGGAACAGGGCTACGAAGTCATCGGCCTGTTCATGAAAAACTGGGAAGACGACGACGACTCCGAATACTGCTCGACGCGCCAGGACTGGATCGACGCGGCCAGCGTGGCCGACGTGGTTGGCGTGGACATCGAAGCGGTCAACTTCGCCGCCGAATACAAGGACCGCGTGTTCTCGGAATTCCTGCGCGAATACCAGGCCGGCCGTACCCCGAACCCGGACGTGCTGTGCAATGCCGAGATCAAGTTCAAGGCCTTCCTCGACCATGCCATGAAGCTCGGCGCCGACCTGATCGCGACCGGCCACTATGCGCGCGTGCGCGAGAACGACGGCCGCTTCGAATTACTGAAGGCCCTCGATCACACCAAGGACCAGAGTTACTTCCTGCACCGCCTGAACCAGGCCCAGCTGTCGAAGTCGCTGTTCCCGCTGGGCGAGATTCCGAAGACCGAGGTGCGCCAGATCGCCGAGCGGCTCGGCCTGCCCAACGCGCAGAAGAAGGACTCGACCGGCATCTGCTTCATCGGCGAGCGCCCTTTCCGTGAATTCCTGAACCGCTACCTCTCGCACAAGCCGGGCCCGATGAAGCTCGACACCGGCGAGACCGTGGGCGAGCACATCGGCCTGTCCTTCTACACCCTGGGCCAGCGCAAGGGCATCGGGATCGGCGGCCTGAAATCGCGCAAGAACGCGGACGGCACCAGCGAGCCGTGGTTCGTGGCGCGCAAGGACGTGGCCACCAACACGCTCTACATCGTGCAGGGACACGATCACCCGTGGCTGCTGTCGCCGCGCCTGGAAGCCGGCCAGGCCAGCTGGACCGCGGGCGAGCCGCCGGCCCCGCCAGGCGAAGGCCGCGTGCTGTCGGCCAAGACCCGCTACCGCCAGGCCGACGTGGCCTGCACCGTGCGCGCCGATGGGATGGCGCGCTTCTCTCTCGATTTCGACGAACCGCAGTGGGCGGTGACGCCGGGGCAGTCGGCCGTGCTGTACGACGGCGATGTTTGCCTGGGCGGCGGGATCATCGACGCCAACGCCTTCTGATTTCGTAGGGTGGGCGGCTTCGCCGCCCACGCGTTCAGCCAGCAGAAGAACAGCCGAGCAGGCAGCATTTCCTTGATTTGAACGCGTGGGCGGGAGACCCGCCCACCCTACATTACCTGCTTGCCAGCCAGGTAGCCACCGCCGCCGGCGCCATCGGGCGCCCATAGAGATAGCCCTGCGCCTCGTCGCAGCCCGCCGCGCGCAGCAGCTGCGCCACCGCTTCCGTCTCCACGCCCTCCCCCACCACCCGGTAGCCCAGGTCATGCGACAGCTTGATCATGGTCGTCACCAGCGCTCGCGTGCGCTCGTCCTTTTCCATGCCGCGGACAAACGACTGGTCGATCTTGACCACGTCGGCCGGCATGTCCTGCAGGTAGGACAGGCTGCTGTAGCCGGTGCCGAAGTCGTCGATGGCGATCTTCACGCCGCCCTGGGCCAGGCGCGCCATCGTCTCGTGCGCCACCTTCGGTTTGCGCATCAGCGCGCTTTCCGTCATCTCCAGCGCCAGGCAGGAAGGCGGCAGGCCGTGCTGCGCCAGGCCATCGAGCACGCGGTCGCTGAAGTCGGGCTCCTCGAGGTTCACCGCGGAGACATTCACCGCCACCTGCAAGCGCACGCCGAGCGCGCGCCAGGCCGCCAGCTGGCGCAAGGCTGCCGCCAGCACCCATTCCGTCGTGGCGCGCGCCAACGAGGTGGTTTCGACGATCGGCATGAATTCGCCGGGCGGAATCAGGCCGGCCTCCGGATGGTTCCAGCGCAGCAGGGCTTCCACGCCAAGGCAGCTGCCATCGATCAGCGAGACCTTGGGCTGGAAGACCAGGTGCAGTTCGCTCGGTTGCGCCAGCGCGCGACCGAGCTCGCTGATCAGCCAGAAGCGGTGGCGATAGGCGGCGTCCTGCTCGGGCGAGTACACCCGCAGGCTGGATTCGGCGTCGCGCGCGTCGTGGGCGGCGCTATGCAGGTTGCGCAGCACGTCGAGCGGCGCATCCTGGCCGACGGCGAAGCGCACCAGGCCCACGGTGGCGGTGGTCAGGAAGCCCGCCTGCCCCATCGGCATACGCGCGGCCAGCCAGTCCATCAGCATGCCGCTGAAGCGCGCCAGGGACAGGCCGAGCGGGGCCAGGAAGGCGAACTGGGTCGGGCCGACGTGGTAGATCTTGCCGCCGCCGGCCAGGCGGCGCAGCGCCGGCACGGCCGCACGCACGATCTCGTCGAGCCAGGCGCTGCCCATCACGCGCATCGCATCGCTGAGCTCTTCCGGCGTGGCCAGGCTGACCAGAGCGGCCAGCTGGGGCGAGCCCTGGGCGCTGACGATGGCGAGGTCGCGCACGTCGCTGACGAACTGGTTCCGGTTGGGCAGGCCGCTGACCGGGTCGATCCGGCCCAGCGCATGCTGCAGTTCGATCTGCGCCATCACCATGGCCGCCAGGTCGCTGAGCGTGCTGCGGTCCGCCTCGGTGACGGCGCGCGGCTCGGTGCCGAGCACGCACATCGCCCCCAGGCAGTGGCCGGCCTTCGTCACCAGCGGCGCGCCGAGATAGAACCGGACCCCGCTGTCGGCCAGCGGGCTGTCGCGGAAACTCGCGCTCTCCAGCAGGTCCGGCACTTCCAGCATGGCGCCGCTGTCGGCCACCGCCGCGCACGGCGCCTTGACGCGCGGGATTGCGCTGTGCTCGACGCCCACCTTCGACTTGAACCACTGGCGGTCGGTATCGGTCAGCGAGACCGCGGCGATCGGCAAGCCAAGCAGCTGCGCGGCCATGCGCGTGATGCGGTCGAAGGCTTCGCTGGGAGCGGTGTCGAGCAAGTCCAGCTGACGCAGGGCGTCCAGGCGGCTGGCTTCCTGTATCGACAGGTCGTACGTTGAATGCATGGCGGCCTTGGCAGTCGCACACCCGAGAAGGCGCACGTTTTTATCAGAAATGACGATTATAGAGCGTTTCCCCGATAAAGTAATGCTCACAGTCAATTATAGTTTGTTATCGCGATCATTTCCGTCAAATATTGGCACTTTTCCGGTAGAATGGCCGGATCGACCACAAATACATCAGAACATGAGCAAGGATGATCCGATCCTGACCACGCGGGAAGCGGCGCGCCTGCTGGGCGTTGCCGTCAGCACCGTGCAGATCTGGATCGAGAGCGGCGCATTGCCGGCCTGGAAGACACCCGGCGGACACCGGCGTGTGCGCCTGAGCGGGGTGCGCCAACTGCAGGAGCGCCAGCAGCAGGGGCAAGCAGAGCGCGACACGCCCGGCAATCCTGGTGCGCCGGACGCCGGGGCAGGCATGGCGTCCGCCCCGGGTGAGCATGCATTGCCGGCCTTGAAGGCGCCGTCCAGCCAGGCGCTGCTCGACACGCCGTCCGAGGAGGTCTTCGACCGCCTGGTGCGGCTGGCCGCGCAGGTGACGGACTGCCCGATGGCCCTGGTCACGGTATTGACCCCGCAGCGCCAGTGGTTCAAGGCGCGCGTCGGCCTCGACCTGCGGGAAACGCCGCGCGAATGGGCATTCTGCAACCAGGCGCTGGCTTCCAGCGAAGCCTTCGTGGTGGGCGACGCCGCCGGCGACGTGAGGTTCGCCGCCAATCCGCTGGTCACGCAGGCGCCGCACGTGCGCTTCTATGCCGGGGTGCCGCTGGAAGATGCGCAGGGCCGGCGTTTCGGCACCCTGTGCGTGCTGGACCGCGAGCCGCGCCGCTTGCGCGGGCGCGAACTGCGCGCCCTGCTCGAGCTCGCGGCGATCGCATCGGACGAGATCAAGCGGCGCGGCTGAGCGCCCGCAACGGCCGCGCGCGACGCGGCTACCCGGCGTTGCCGGCGCCGGCCTGCTGCTTGCGCACCACCGCGATCACGGTATTGCGAATCGTCTTGAGCACGGCGTCGGCCTTGAAGGGCTTGACGATGAAGCCATGCACGCCGCGCCCCAGCGCCTGCTGGATGGCGACCGCGTCGAGCGTGCCCGAGACCATGAACACCATCGCCTTCGGCAACTGGGCGCGCAGTTCCTCGACGATGCGGCTGCCGTCCTCGACCTGCTCGCGCGCGATGCAGACGATTTGCGGGCGGTGCTTCATCGCCAGTCCATAGCCCAGCGTGCCGGTATGGGTCTGCGCGACGACCTCGTAGCCGCCGTCGGTCAGCACGGTGTTGAGCAGGCCGCGCGCGATGGCGCTGCCGTCCACGATCAATGCCTTGAGCATCGCCTCTTCCCTTCAGTTCGATTCATAAGCCAGCATGTTCCAGGTCACGCCCAGGCGCACGTCCAGCTTGAGCGACACCAGGCAGCGCGATATCTCGAGTATCTCACGCTCGGCGCGCAGTCTTTCGCCCAGCGGCGTCTTGAGGATGCCGGCGCCCGCCACCACGGCATCCAGGTTGCCGTAGGCGTTGAGCAGGCGCGCCGCCGTCTTCATGCCGATCTTCGACACGCCCGGCACGCCGTCGGTCGGGTCGCCCATCAGCGCCAGCAGGTCGTGCAGCAGTTCGGGCGCCACGCCGAAGCGCTGGCGCACCCAGGCGTCGTCATGCCATTCGTTCTTGAAGTGGTCCCACACCAGCGCGCCGTGCGCGATCAGGACGTGCAGGTCCTTGTCGGTGGTCGCGACGATCGCCTCGCCCCGCCCTTCCTGCAGCCAGCGCATCACGCCGGTCGCGATCACGTCGTCGGCCTCGACCTCGGGCACCGCCAGCACCTGCAGGCCGGCCTGGCGCAGGCGCTCGTGGAACTCGGGCAGGGCCGCGCGCAGCGGCGCCGGCATCGCGGCGCGGCCCTCGCGGTAACGCGGGTAGATGGCATGGCGCCAGTTGGGGCCGCCGTAATCGAAGGCCGCCAGCACGTGGGTCGGCGCGTGCGTTTCCAGCACCTTGCGAAAGGACGAGAACGCATGGCGCAGCGCGATGCCGGCCTTCAGGTCGGAATCCGGTTCGGGGCTGGCCTCGTAGACGCGGCGCACGATGTTCAGGCCATCGATCGCGAGCAGCTTTCCCTGTTTGCTCATGGTGGTGGAATGGTTGATACGGCGCCGTCATGATAAACCGGGCGCGCCGCCGAAGAAAGTGGCCGGCGCCCCGCCTGTCATGCGTAGTCGTATTTGCCGCCGCGCTCCAGCGCGCGCCCGTAGGCCGGACGCGCGTGGATCTTCTGCAGGAAGGCCGCCAGCTTCGGATACTGGCTGCCGAGTCCCCCGCGCGAGGCGGCCGCTTCCAGCGCAAAGCTCATCTGGATGTCGGCGGCGCTGAATTCCTCGCCGGCGAACCAGCTGGATTTGCCAAGCTCCGCTTCGAGGAAGTCGAGCTGGCTGCGGATGTTCGGCATGATGAAGCCGTCCTTGACCTTGCGCGCGATCGCACGCGCGATCGGCTTGGCGAAGAAAGGCATCGGCCCCTTCTCGACCTTGTCGAACACCAGCTTCATCAGGAGCGGCGACATGGCCGAGCCTTCGGCGAAATGCAAAAAGTACGTGTAGCGCAGGCGCTCCGGCGTGCCCGCAGCCGGCACCAGGCGCCCGTTGTCGTAGCGGCCGGTCAGGTATTCGACGATTGCGCCGGACTCCGCCACGACGATGGGTTCGCCGGGGCCGTCGTCGGTGATCACCGGCGACTTGCCGAGCGGGTGCACCGCCTTCAGTTCCGGCGGCGCCAGCATCGTCTTCGGATCGCGCTGGTACTTCTTGATCTCGTAGTCGAGCCCCAGTTCTTCGAGCAGCCACAGGATGCGCTGCGAGCGCGAATTGTTCAGGTGATGGACGACGATCATGGGCGTGGTTTCGTGGTTGTTCGACAGGCCGCCAGCTTAGCATGTCGTGCGCCTGCCCACGGACGAGCCGCTGATATCGTCAGGCCATGCATGGAGCGCGTGGCATCGATCTTGCCTGCCGGCGCCGCGAGCCCGGAGACGCCCCCGCCGGTTGGCGTTCGATTGCGGCGGTGGCGTCCCTGGACGCGCGCACGGGCTAGAATGGACCTCCACCCACGCAGTGACCGACCAGGAGGCCATCATGAAATTGCTTCGCGTCAGTACCGCCGTCCTCAGCACCCTGCTGTTTTCCGCCACCGCCCTCGGCGCCGACAGCGCGCCCTTGAAAACCGCGAACGGCGTGCTCGTCGATAGCGCCGGCATGACGGTCTATATCTACGACAAGGACACGCCGGACAGCGGCAAGAGCGCGTGCGTCGCCACCTGCGCCAGGAACTGGCCGCCGGTGGTGGCCGATGGCGTCCCGGCGACGCCTTATTCGGTCGTCACGCGCGAAGACGGCATGAAGCAACTGGCGTACAAGGGCAAGCCCCTGTACACCTTCGTGAAGGACAAGAAAGCGGGAGACAAGACCGGCGACGGCGTCGGCGGCGCCTGGCACGTCGTCAGCGTGACGGCGCCCTGAGCGCTGCCGGCGCGGCTAGCGCCGCTCGTGGATCTTGATGACCTTGCCGTTGCCCCTGCCGGGCGGCGGCACGGGTTCGGCCGCTTGCTCGTCGCCGCAGGTATTGCAGCTGTCGCAGCCGCTGCCGCAGCTGGCCGAGGTGTCCAGCCATTTCACCAGCCTGGACTGCTGTCCGCCCCGCGATAAGCGGTGCACGAGAGCGCGGCGCCAGGCGGCTGGCAGGTACTTCGCGCCGGCGTACAGGGCCGCCAGCGCGACGATCACTCCGACGATCAACTCCTGCCACATGGTGTTTCCTTATGCCCCGGTGAAGTACAGCGCCACGCGGTAGGTGATGAACGAGGCCGCGTAGGCCAGCGCGAACATGTAGCCGGCCATGATCCAGGCGTACTTCACGCTGCCGGTCTCGCGGCGCACCACCGACAGGGTGGCGATGCACTGCGGCGCGTACACGTACCAGGCCAGCAGCGACAGCGCGGTGGCCAGCGGCCAGGCCTGCGAGATCACCGGCGCCAGCGCGTCGGCCACTTCTTCGCCGCCCGACAGCGCGTACACGGTGCCGAGCGCGCCGACCGCGACTTCGCGCGCGGCCATGCCCGGGACCAGGGCGATGCAGATCTCCCAGCCGAAGCCGATCGGCGCGAACACCACCGCCAGGGCGCGGCCCAGCATGCCGGCCACGCTGTAGTAGATCGGCGGATGGATCGCGCCTTCCGGCGCGCCCGGGAAGCTCGACAGGAACCAGAGCAGGACCATCAGGGTCAGGATCACGGTGCCGACGCGGGTCAGGAAGATCCTGGCGCGCTCCCACAGGCCGACCGCCAGCGTGTGCAGGTGCGGCCAGTGGTAGGCCGGCAGCTCCAGCATCAGCGGCTGCTGGTGGTAGCCGCCGCGGCCCTTCAGGAACCAGGCCACGGCCATGGCGCTGACGATGCCGGCGAAATACAGGACGAACAGCACCAGACCCTGCAGGTTGAAGGCGCCGCCGACCTGGCGGTCGGGAATGAAGGCGGCGATGATCAGGGCATACACCGGCAGGCGCGCCGAGCAGGTCATGAGCGGCGCGATCATGATCGTCACCAGGCGGTCGCGCGGGTTCTGGATGGTGCGCGCCGCCATCACGCCCGGGATCGCGCAGGCGAACGAGGACAGCAGCGGAATGAAGGCGCGGCCCGACAGGCCGACACTGCCCATGATGCGGTCCAGCAGGAAGGCCGCGCGCGGCAGGTAGCCGCAGTCTTCCAGCAGCAGGATGAAGAAGAACAGGATCAGGATCTGGGGCAGGAACACCAGCACGCTGCCGACGCCGGCGATGATGCCGTCCACGATCAGGCTGCGCAGCGGCCCTTCCGCCATCAGGCTGCCGACCTGGGCGCCGATCGCTTCGACGCCGGCGCTGATCATGTCCATCGGCACCGCTGCCCAGGCGAACACCGACTGGAAGATCACGAACATCAGCGCCGCCAGGATCAGCGGGCCGGCGACCGGGTGCAGGATCACATGGTCGATCGATTCCGACAGGTTGCCCTTGTCGTGGGCATCGGCCACGGTGGCGGCCAGGATGCGGCGCACTTCCTTCTGGGTCTGTTCCACCGGCACGGCGTCGATCGCGGCCAGCGGATGGGGCGTGACGCGCTCGGCGAAGGGCATGCGGTCGAGCTGCTCGAGCAGGGCGGCTTCGCCGCCGGTGTGGATGGCCACGGTCTCGACCACCGGCATGCCGAGTTCTTGCGACAGCTTCGCGGTGTCGATCTCGATGCCGCGCTTCTTCGCGACGTCGACCATGTTCAGCGCCAGCACCATCGGCAGGCCGAGGCGGCGCACTTCCAGCACCAGGCGCAGGTTCAGGCGCAGGTTGGTGGCGTTGACGACGCAGATCAGCGCATCGGGCGAGGCTTCGCCGGCGCGCAGGCCGCCGATCACGTCGCGGGTGATGACTTCGTCCGGGGTCTGGGCCGACAGCGAATAGGCGCCCGGCAGATCCAGCACGCGGAAGGCGCGCCCGTCGGGCGAAGTGAAGCTGCCTTCCTTGCGTTCGATGGTCACGCCGGCGTAGTTCGCCACTTTCTGGCGCGCGCCGGTCAGGCGGTTGAACAGGGCGGTCTTGCCGCAGTTGGGATTGCCGAGCAGTGCGACCAGGGGCGTGCGCGACGCCACCTGTTGTTCCATGACGCCCATCGCTTATTCCGGCTGGATCGACACCAGGGCCGCTTCGAAGCGGCGCAGCGCGAAGGTCGATTGGCCCACCTTGACCGCCAGCGGACCGCCCGGCAGGCCGCGCTTGAGCATGCGGATGCGCTCGCCCGGCACGAAACCGAGTTCCATCAGGCGGCGCTGGACGTCGATGCCACCCTGCTGCGCGGTGGGCGCCAGGTGGATCACGGTGGCGCTCTGGCCGGCTTGCAGGGCATCGAGCGTGGTGAGGGTCGGGGCTAGGGTCATGGTCGCGTCCGGAATGTGCTGGTGTAGCGCTGATGAGACAGATATGAGCATCATAAACCTAAATGCGAATTATTTCTATTTGCGCTTTGATCACAGACCACGGAAAGCGCGCACAAACGCGAAATTCCTGTTGCAAACGCGATCGAGTTTACGGAGAATAGAACACGAATGAGATTGATTCTCATTTATTTGGCAAAAACGTCAAGGAATCCAAACGATGATCGTCTGTGTCTGCAACAACATCTCCGACCGTGAAATCCGCCAGGCGGTCGACCTCGGCATCTCCTCGGTCGCCGACCTGCACCGCGAGCTGGGGGTGGGTACGATGTGCGGCAAGTGCGTCAGCTATGCGCGCGAAGTGTTGAACGAACACCTGGAAAGCAAGACCGTCGTCACCGAACTGCGCCGCACGCCACAGGCGGCCTGAGCGCATTGCGCTGTTTCCTCCCGCCCTGGCCCGGGCGGGCGATTTGCGCAGCTTGCGCTTCCCCTGCGCCCGCCGTGGTTTGCTATGATGTTGGCGTTCACATCACCGAAAGCAATCCATGAAGGGCGATCCCAACATCATCCGGCTGCTCAACGCGCAGCTGACCAACGAGCTCACCGCGGTCAACCAGTATTTCCTGCATGCGCGCATGTACCGCCACTGGGGTTTCGGCAAGCTGGCCAAGAAGGAATACGACGAATCGATCGGCGAGATGAAGCACGCCGACAAGCTGATCGACCGCATCCTGATGCTCGACGGCCTGCCGAACCTGCAGGCGCTGCACAAGCTGCTCATCGGTGAGTCGACCCAGGAAATGCTGGAATGCGACCTCAAGCTCGAGCGCGCGGCCCAGGTGACGGTCAAGGAAGGCATCGCGGCGGCCGAAGCGGCGGCGGACTACGTGTCCCGCGACCTGTTCCTGATGATCCTCGAGGATACCGAAGAGCACATCGAGTGGCTGGAGACCCAGCTGGACCTGATCGTGAAGGTGGGTATTCAGAATTATCTGCAGAGCCAGATCGGCGAGTAAGGCTGCGCTGCGTGAACCTGGATCCCGGCCTGCGCCGGGAGTCATGGGCGCCAGTGGCGCGCATGACGAATCGAACGTTAGCGGTATCAAGCGCGCCAAGCGCAAGACCGTCGTTCCGGCGCAGGCCGGAACCCAATTTCGCTAGCTCAGCACTACCGCCACTTCCTCATCCACTGGTCGTAAAAACCCAGGTCGCGCGGCACCGCGCCCGAGATGGCGCAGATCGCGCCCGCGAACTCGTTGGCCCGCGCCAGGCTGACATCCAGCGGCCAGCCGCGCATCTTCCCCAGCAGGAAAATCGCCGAGAAGGCATCCCCCGCTCCCACCGTGTCGATGACGAACGGCGGCGCCGGATTGTCGCGGTTCATGATCACGCCGCCGTCCGATCCGAAGTACACCGAGCCCCGGTGCCCCAGCGTGACGATCAGCGCGTCGAGCGAAAACATCTGCAGCAGCGCCTGGCAGGAGGCGCGTACTTCCTCGGCCGCCAGGGCCGGATCGTCCGGCTTGATCTGGAAGTACCAGCTGAACAGCGCCTGCAGTTCTTCTTCGTTGACCTTGGCGATGTTCGCTTCCTGCAGCGAGCGCGTGACGGTGCGTTCTTCGACCTGGCCCTCGCGCAGGTTCAGGTCGAGGAAGCGCAGCGCCGGCGTGGCCCCGAGCAGCGCCATCAGGGTGGTGCGCGAGCGTTCGTTGCGCTGGGCCAGGGTGCCGAAATAGAAAATGCCGG
Organism: Massilia sp. UMI-21; assembly: GCA_015277795.1. Classification (NCBI taxonomy): domain Bacteria; kingdom Pseudomonadati; phylum Pseudomonadota; class Betaproteobacteria; order Burkholderiales; family Oxalobacteraceae; genus Massilia; species Massilia sp. UMI-21. The sequence goes on from CP063848.1 coordinate 5,164,099, forward strand.
GCCGGGTGTTCTCCAGCGCCGCCTGCGCCCGGGCGAGGTCGATGAAATCGTAGGCCTGGTTCGGCAGGATCGTGAAGCGGTGACCGCGCGCGCCGCGCTCGACCAGCACGCGGCCGGTTTCCTCGAGGGGGTCGAGCTGCAGGCCGGCTTCGCTCATCGCGAAACGTTCGAATTCGGCGCGTACCGCCAGGCCCGGCTTGTCGTTGCCGATACGGGTGAGCATCAGCTGCGGCGCCATGAAGGCGGCCAGGTGGCGCGCCACGTTGAAGGGCGCGCCGCCGACCACCTGCTCGGTGCTGAAATCGTCGACCAGCGCTTCGCCGAATACCACCGTGGCGACGCTGCTCGCCTGGGCTTGGGCCGGGACGCTCACGCGACGGGAGGCGCGGTGTCGCGGAAGGACGCGCGCTCGGCGAGTTTGTCGGCCAGGCGCGCCAGGTTCGGATGCGCGCCGCGCCAGTCGATGTCGGGGAAGCGCAGGGCGAGCCAGCCCAGCGTGCAGCCGACGGCGACGTCGGCCAGCGTGTAGTGGATGCCCATGCAGTAGGCGGAGTCGCCCAGCCTGGCGGACATCTCGCGCAGGCCGGCATCCACCTTGCCCAGCTGGCGCGCGATCCACTGCGCGCTCTGCTGCTCGGGGGCGCGGTCGCGCCGCTCGATGAAGACCAGGATGGCGGCATCGAGCACGCCGTCGGCCAGCGCTTCCCAGACCTTGACCTCGGTGCGGTCGCGGCCGTTCGGCGGCAGCAGCTTGCAGACGGGGGAGATGGTGTCGAGGTATTCGGCGATCACGCGCGAGTCGTACAGCGTGCTGCCGTCTTCCATCACGAGGCAGGGGACCTTGCCGAGCGGGTTGACCTGCCCGATGGAAGTCTCCGCGGCCCAGACGTTTTCCTGCACAAAACTGAAATCGAGCTTCTTGTCCGCCATCACGACGCGGACTTTGCGCACAAAGGGACTGGTGAGGGAACCGATGAGTTTCATACATGCCCGAATAAGAGGATTGGGTGCCAGTATAGCATCGCCATTTCGGCGCTTGTCTGCGCCGAAATGGCTTTCCGCTCGGGGCGCGGGACAGCGCGCGCAAGGCCGGACGACCCGGCCGATGGTAAAATCCGCGTTTTTGCACGGACCGCCCGCCATGACCTCTACCGTCCCCTCCTCTACCCAGTCGGCTGCCCTGTCGGCCCTGTCCCCGCTGGATGGCCGCTACGCGCCGAAAACCGACAAGCTGCGCCCGATCCTGTCCGAAGCGGGCTTCATGCACCACCGCGTGAAGGTCGAAATCGCCTGGCTGCAGGCCCTGTCGCAGGCCGGCTTCCCCGAGATCAAGCCGTTCTCGACCGAAGCGAATGCTCACCTCGAGCGCATGGCCGCGAACTTCGGCGATGCCGAGGCAGCGCGCATCAAGGAGATCGAGGCGGTCACCAACCATGACGTCAAGGCGGTGGAATACTGGCTCAAGGAGCAGGTGAAGGACGTGCCGGAACTGGTGGCGGCGAGCGAATTCATCCACTTCGGCTGCACCTCGGAAGACATCAACAACACCTCGCACGGCATGATGCTCAAGGCCGCGCGCGATGGCGTGATGCTGCCGGCCCTGCAGGGCATCATCGCCAGGCTGACCGAGATCGCCCACACCAACGCGGCGCTGCCGATGCTGTCGCGCACCCACGGCCAGACCGCCAGCCCGACCACCCTCGGCAAGGAATTCGCCAACGTGGTCGCGCGTCTGCAGCGCGCCGTCAAGCGCATCGCCGACGTCGAGATCCTCGGCAAGATGAACGGCGCGGTCGGCAACTACAATGCGCACCTAGCGGCCTACCCGGGCTTCGACTGGCCGGCGTTCTCGAAAGAGGTCATCGAGCAGCGCCTCGGCCTGGTGTTCAACCCGTACACCATCCAGATCGAGCCGCACGACTACATGGCCGAGATGTTCGACGCCATCGCGCGCGCCAACACCATCCTGCTCGACCTGAACCGTGACATCTGGACCTACGTCTCGCTGGGTTACTTCAAGCAGAAACTGCGCGCCGGCGAGATCGGTTCGTCGACCATGCCGCACAAGGTCAACCCGATCGACTTCGAGAACTCGGAAGGCAACCTGGGCCTGGCCAACGCGGTGCTGCGCCACATGGCCGAGAAGCTGCCGGTCTCGCGCATGCAGCGCGACCTGACCGATTCGACCGTGCTGCGCAACATCGGCGTCGGCTTCGGCTACGCGCTGCTGGCCTACGACAGCTGCCTGCGCGGCCTGAACAAGCTGGAAGTGAACGCGGCGCGCCTGGAGCAGGACCTGGATGCGAGCTGGGAAGTGCTGGCCGAGCCGGTGCAGACCGTGATGCGCCGCTACGGCATCGAGAACCCGTACGAACAGCTCAAGGAACTCACCCGCGGCAAGGGCATCACCCGCGACGCGCTGCAGGAGTTCATCGGCAAGCTGGCGATCCCGCAGGAAGCCAAGGAGCTGCTGCTGCAAATGACGCCGGCGAACTACACCGGCCTGGCCGCCGAACTGGCCAAGGCCATCTGATCCTAGGGTGGACGGCTTCGCCGTCCGCGCGTTCAAGCAGCGCAAGAACGGCCGCGCAGGCAGCATCAGGTTGACGCGAACGCGCGGGCGGGAGACCCGCCCATCCTACGCAAAACGCGCATTACACGCGTCTCAATACTCCCACATCAGCTTCACGCCCACCCGCCGCTCGACCTCGGCGCGGTACACGATCGTCCCGTACTCTCCATGCCCGCCGGTGAGGTTCTCGCCGGTCACCGACAGCTCCAGCCCCGGCCGGACGCGCCAGCCCAGGCGCGCGTCGAGCGCCGTGTAGGAAGGCACGTCCGGCGCGGACTTGCCGGCCACCTTGCGCACGCTCACTTCCAGGTCGCGGCGGTCGTCGATGTTGTACAGCGAACGCAGTTGCGCGGTGTGCGCCGGGTCGCGCGCCGCCGCCAGCGTCGCGTTGACGTCGGTGCTGCCGGGCTTGAGGCGCAGCTTCTGGTGCATCGCCGTCCAGCCCGCGGACAGGCGCCAGCGCGGCATCACCTGCAAGCTGCCCCAGGCCTCGATGCCGCTCGAACGTCCTTCCATCAGGCTGTCGAAGGTGATGAAGCTGCGCGTCGGATCGAATTCGGTGGTGCGCAGGTGATCGTAATCGTGATGGAACAGCGTGACCGAATACGAAAGCGGCGCGATCGGCTGGCCACGGTAGCCCAGCTCGAACACCTGCGACACTTCGCCGCGCACACGCGGTCCGCCACGCAGCAGGTAGGGAGCGCGTCCCGGCAGGAAGGCATCGGCATCGAGCCGGGAGGGTGCGCGTACCGTGCGCGAGGCCGCCGCCCACAGCGCGTGGCGCGGCGACAGGCGCCACGACAGGCGCGCACTCGGCAGCCATTCGAGGCGGGTGTACTCGTTGTACTCGAGGCGGCTGCCCAGGGCCAGGCGCCAGTCCTGCGCCAGCGCGATCTCGTCCTGCATGAACAGGCTGGCCCACTGCTGCGTGACGTGCGCCGGCAGGAAGGCGGCAAACTCGCTGTTGTCGACCCGGTCGCGGCTGGAACGGTAATTCGCGCCCCAGACGATGTTGTGCCGGCCGGCCGGGGCCAGCGTGTGCTGGAACTGCAGGTCGGTCGTGGTCAGGCGCTCGCCGAAGAACGGGTCGGCGCGCCGCAGCGTATGGTCGATATACGCCTGGGCCATCAGGCTGCCGCCCGCGTCGAGCGCGCGGTCCCAGCGCACACTGAGGTTGACGCCGTCCGAACGCACGCCGCCCAGCGCCGCCGGCCTGCTTGGCCCGGTAATCTCGCCTGGCGCGGGCTGGCCGAAGCGGCCGCGATACGCGTTGCCGATGAGGCTGTAGCGGTCGCCGCCACGCTCCCAATCGGCGCGCACGCCCAGCAGGGTGCGGCGGTAGCCGTCGTCGACCGGTGCGCCGCTCGCCAGTTCGCTGTCCTCCCGGTAGGTGGTCTTGCCGAAGGCGCGCCAGGCGATGCCGCTCGCCGTGCTGCCGCCATGACGGAAGCCGGCCATGGCGCCGTCGGTCGCGGCCTGCATCACGGCCAGCGTGCCCTGGGTGGCGCGCGCCGAACGCGTGGTGATGTTGATGACGCCGTTGACGGCGTTCAGGCCCCACAGCACGCCTCCCGGGCCGCTGATCACCTCGATGCGCTCGATGTCTTCGAGCAGGACGTCCTGGGCATCCCAGAAGACGCCGGAAAACAGCGGGGTGTACACCGAACGGCCGTCGATCAGCACCAGCAATTTGTTCGAGAGGCTGTTGCCGCTCTGGTTCATGCCGCGTGCGCTGATCGAATAGGCGTAGCTGCTGAGCCGCGCCACATGCAGGTTGGGCGCCCGGCGCAACACGCCCGGCAGGGTCGTGGCGCCGGAGCGGCGGATGTCGTCCGCCGTGATGACGAACACGGCCGCGGCGGCGTCCTGCAGCCGCTCGGGGCGCTTGGACACCGACAGCACCGGAATGTTGGCCAGTTCTTCGATCGACAGGTCGACCAGCTGCTCAGGCTGGAGGTCGCGCTCCTCGGCAAGCGCCGGCATGGCCGGCGACAGCGCCACGCAGGCGGCCACCAGGACCCTGAGCGTGAAAATGGAAGGACACGGCATAGTGTGGTTGACGATCATCTTTTGCGTACTGGCACCATATGGTTTCGCCAGTTATTTCTGCTAAATGTTCTGTTGAGGCGATTTTACATTCCGCCGCCGCCTGCTGTGCATGTTTTGCAATCCGTGCTAGTGTACCCAGCGAAAATATCGGCGGGCAGCAGCATGAAGTAAAGACTGGTATAGTTAGTTCTAACACGTACAACTTTCCAACATAATCATCTTTATGCAACGCTACACCACCCCGGCCATCGTGCTGCACTGGCTGCTCGCGCTGCTGATCGTCGGCACCTTCACGCTCGGGTGGGTGATGACCGACATCCCCGGCATCACGCCGACCAAGCTGAAGTATTTCAACTGGCATAAATGGGCCGGCGTCAGCGTGCTGCTGCTGGCCGCCCTGCGCCTGCTGTGGCGGCTGCTGCGCCACCCGCCCGCCTACGCCGACAGCATGCCGGCCTGGCAGCGCGGTGCGGCGCACGGCCTGCACTGGCTGCTGTACTTCCTGATGTTCGCGGTGCCCCTGTCGGGCTACCTCTACAGCCTGGCGAGCGGCTATCCGATCGTCTGGTTCGGCGTGCTCGAGCTGCCGGTGCTGATCGGGCCCGATCCTGCTCTCAAGCCGGTACTGAAGGACATCCACTACTGGCTCAACATGCTGCTGGCCGGGCTGGTCGGCCTGCACGTGGCGGCCGCGTTCAAGCACCTGCTCGTCGACCGTGACGGCGTGATGGCGCGCATGCTGCCTTTTTCTACCCGTTAGGAGTTCTCATGAAGACAATCAAGGGCCTGCTGCTGGCCTCCGCGCTGGCCAGCGCCCTCGCCGGCGCCGCAGTGCTGAAGACCGACCCCGCAAGAAGCAGCGTGACGGCCACGTTCAAGCAGATGGGCGTGCCGGTCGAGGCGAAGTTCAAGGCATTCAGCGCGCAGATCGACTACGACGCCGCCAGGCCGGCCGCCTCGAAGGCCAGCGTCGAGATCCAGACCGCCAGCTTCGACCTGGGCGACCCGGAATACAACAAGGAAGTCGCCAAGAAGGAATGGTTCAACGCCGCCCAGTTCCCGAAGGCGACGTTCGTGTCCACGGCCATCGCCCCGGCCGGCCCGGGCAAGCTGGACGTCAAAGGCAAGCTGAGCATCAAAGGCCGCAGCGCCGACGTGCGCTTCCCGCTGAGCGTGAAGACCGAAGGCGGCAAACAGGTATTCGAAGGGCAGCTGCCGATCAAGCGGCTGGCCTTCAACATCGGCGAAGGCGAGTGGAAGGACACCAGCATGGTCGCCGATGAAGTCGTCATTAAATTCCGCGTTGCAGCCCAATAAGCGCGGCCCCCGCATCAAGGTCACAAGCACTTCAACACACGCAAGGAAAAATCCATGAAAATCAAGCACCTGATCACGGCCCTGGCCGCTTCGAGCACCCTTGGCGCCGGCATCGCCTTCGCCGCCGACACCTACAAGATCGAACCGAACCACACCTACCCGAGCTTCGAAGCCGACCACATGGGCATCTCGGTCTGGCGCGGCAAGTTCAACAAGACCGAAGGCACCGTCACCCTGGACCGCAAGGCCAAGACCGGCACCCTCGACATCACCGTGGACATCGACAGCATCGACTTCGGCCACGACAAGATGAATGCGCACGCCAAATCGCCGGACATCTTCGACGCCGCCCAATTCCCGACCGCGACCTTCAAGTCGAAGTCGATCAAGTTCACCGGCGACGTCCCGACCGCGGCCGAAGGCGAGCTGACCCTGCATGGCGTGACCAAGCCGCTGACCCTGAACATCAGCAAGTTCAAGTGCATCGACCACCCGATGCTCAAGCGCGAGGTGTGCGGCGCCGACGTGAGCGGCAGCTTCCAGCGCAGCGACTTCGGCATCAACTACGGCCTGCCGCGCTTCTCGCCGGAAGTGAAGCTGGCGATCCAGGTGGAAGCGGTCAAGCAGTAATCCGTTTCACCAAAGAAAAAGCCTCGGTGCAGCACCGAGGCTTTTTTCGTTCTACGAGAACCGCTGCTTAGCGGCCGTCGTGGTCCGCGTCACCCGGGATGGCGCGCTCGACCTTGTGCCATGCGGCGCGCGAGGCGTGCTTGGCCTGGTCCCAGTTCAGGCGCGACGTGCCCTTGGTACGCTCCCACTCGCTCGACAGGTCCTGCTCGTGCATGTCGTAGCTACCCGGATAGCGGCCTGCCGAGTTGTAGCCCAGCGCGTAGGCCGGTGCATAGTCGTCGTAGGTGTAGCCCGGGGTGTAATACGGCTGGGTCTGGTACTGACCGCGCCAGTGGGCGTCTTCCTCTTGCGGGTTGACCATCTTGGCCACGCCCTTGCCGGCCATGCCGCCGATGGCCGCGCCGATGCCGGCCCCTGCCACCGCACCGATCGGGCCGCCCACCGCGCCACCGAGGGCCGCACCGCCGACAGCGGCGCCGGCGCCGGCGCCGGCACCGGTCGCCAGGTGGTGGTCACGCAGTTCGTCGTCGCGTTTCGGGTTGACGACTTCGCCCGTGCCCTGGCCAGCCGCGCCGCCGGCCAGGCCGCCGATCACGGCGCCTGCGGCGGTGCCGATCGGGCCGGCCACCGAGCCTGCCGCCGCACCCACGGCCGCGCCGCCGGCGCCGCCGACGCCTTGTGCCAGGTGATGGTCGTTCAGGTCGTCATTGCCTTTCGGGTTCACGACTTCGCCCGCGCCGCGGCCGGCTGCGCCGCCCGCCAGGCCGCCCACCACCGCACCGGCAGCCATGCCGATCGGGCCGGCCGCCGCGCCTGCGATGGCGCCGACCGCGGCACCGCCGCTCGAGCCGACGCCCTTGGCCAGGTAGTGTTCCGACAGGTCGTCGCCCGCTTTCGGGTTGACGACTTCGCCCACGCCCTTGCCGGCCATGCCGCCGGTGACCGCGCCGATGGCGGCGCCCGCCACGGTGCCGATCGGACCGGCTGCCGAACCGATGGCCGCGCCGGCGACCGCGCCGCCGGCGGCGCCGATGCCGGCGCCGATCACGTGGCTACCGCCATTGTCGGTGAACGATTGTTCGATGTGGCGTGCGTCTTCGTCCGAACGTGCGTGCACGCCCATCACGATGCCGCCGCGCTTGATGCCTTCTTCGTAGTGCGCGGCACGCTCTTCCGGAATACCGGCGCCGATCAGTGCGCCGATCAGGCCGCCGGTGATGCCGCCGGCGCCGGCGCCGGCCAGGGCCGCGGCCAGCGGGCCGGCCACCACCAGGCCAACGCCCGGCAGTACGAGGGTGGTGCCGACGGCGGCAATACCTGCCAGCACGGCGCCGATGGTGCCGCCGATGCCGGCACCGATGCCGGCGCCTTCGGCGGCTTTGCTGCCCAGTTCGGTGTCGGTGTCCTTGAAGTGGGTCTTGCGGGCCTCGTCCGACATCATCAGGTTGACGTCGTCCTTGCCGTAACCACGGGTCGAGATCGAGGAGTAGGCACGTTCTGCACTGGCGCGGTCAGGGAACAGGCCCGTGACCATGCGGGAATTCTGGGTGCGGCTCTGGTTGTTATTCGAATCGTAGTTACTCATGGCGAATCCTTTCAGAAGGTTCAGGTGCTTGGTCCTGCAAACGGGAATTGGTATTGCAAGTGTTGAAACCTTATGCGCCGCACCAGACCTCTTCTGTTCGCTGACGCACTCTATCCGTTTCTTTTCGCTCAGCCGTACGGCGGACAAGAACGGGCTTGCAGATTCGCCGTCTAACGTTCGTTGCCGCACCGACCTGAAGGGGACTGGTCTCTAGACTTTTCTCCATGGCCACGGCAATTCATCGGCCTGGGGGTATGTTTTCTTACACTTGAAGGAGGTACACCATGTTGTTCATCATTTGGATCGTTGTCGGTGGCATTCTGGGCTGGCTCGCCAGCATGGTCATGAAAACCGACGCTGAGCAGGGCATGATTCTCAATGTCGTGGTTGGTATTGTCGGCGCCTTCCTGGGCGGCTGGCTCCTGTCGCCGCTGTTCGGCTCGGGTACCATCAACTCGGACGACTTCAGCGTTTCGTCGCTGCTGGTCTCGTTCCTGGGTGCTGTCATCCTGCTGGCTATCGTGAACCTGCTGCGTCGCGGCCGTGTCCGTTAATCTGCAGTGAAAAGCTCTTTCTAAAAACCAACGCTTCGTGCGTTGGTTTTTTTACGCCTGCAATTCATCATGACACCAAAACGATTCTGGACGATCCTGGTCACGGCCGCACTCACGCTGGTCGCCGGCATATTCGTGCTCAACTTCATGCCAGGCGAAACGCAGATCGAAAGCCGCCTGACACGGCAGTACGACACCAACGACCCGCAGTTCCGTCGCTCGCTCGGCGTCCTGCTTGGCCCGCCCATCCTCGAAGGCAACAAGGTAGATGTGCTGCTCAACGGGGACCAGATCTTCCCAGCCATGCTGGACGCGATCCGCTCGGCCGAGAAATCGATTACTTTCGAAACCTATATCTACTGGTCCGGCAGCATCGGACGCGAATTCACCGAAGCCTTGATCGAGCGTGCCCGTGCCGGCGTCAAGGTCCATGTGATGCTGGATTTCATGGGCAGCATCAAGCTTGGCCTCGCGCAGATCGACGCCATGAAGCAGGCCGGCGTGCAGGTGCAGCGCTACCATAAGCCGGTCTGGTGGAAGCTGGCGCGACTGAACAACCGTACCCACCGCAAACTGCTGGTGATCGACGGCAAGATCGGTTTCACCGGCGGCGTCGGGATCGCCGACCAATGGCGCGGCAACGCCCAGGACCAGGATCACTGGCGCGACACGCATTTCCGCATCCAGGGCCCGGTGGTCGGCCAGGTGCAGGCTGTGTTCAACGATAACTGGACCAAGGCGACCGGTACCGTGCTGGACGGTGCCGACTATTTTCCGGCCCTTGAACCGGTCGGGGACATGCCGGCCCAGATGTTCTCCAGCTCGCCGACCGGCGGCGCGGAATCGATGCACCTGATGTACCTGATGGCGATCACCGCGGCGCGCCACGCCATCGACCTGTCGGCCGCCTACTTCGTGCCCGACGACCTCACCATCCGCACCCTGATCGCCGCGGCCAAGCGCGGCGTGCGCGTGCGTATCCTGATGCCGGGCAAGCATATCGACTCGGACCTGGTCAAGGCGGCCTCGCGCGAGCGCTGGGGCGAACTGCTGGCCGCCGGCGTGCAGCTTGCCGAATACCAGCCCACGATGTACCACGTGAAGGCGCTGATCGTCGACAATCTGCTGGTGTCGGTGGGATCGACCAACTTCGACAACCGCTCGTTCAGCATCAACGACGAAGCCAACCTCAACGTCCTGCATGCGGGCTTCGCACGCGAACAGACGGCGATCTTCGAGGATGACTGGCGGCATGCGAACCGGGTGACGAAGGCGGAATTCCGGGAGCGCTCATGGTGGCAGCGCTTCACCACCAAAATGGCCTCGTTGGTCGGTGCCCAACTCTAAGAACAAGCTGCCAGACAAGGTCGTAAAGGCAAAACAATCCTTTGGCAGGGCGAAATAGTGGTTGACGATGCACATGTGGATTACGGATACTCATGGATGCTCCGCGGAGCCCATGAGTTCCCATCCCAACCAGACAGACGCGAATGAAAAAGACCCTCCTCTCGCTGGCCATCCTGACCAGCTTCGCCGCACAAGCGGACGAAGGCATGTGGATGCCGCAGCAGCTGCCACAAGTAGCCAAGCAACTGAAAGCCGCCGGCCTCAAGCTGGACCCGGCGTCCCTGACCAAGCTGACCGAATTCCCGATGGGCGCGATCGTGAGCCTGGGCGGCTGCTCGGCCTCGTTCGTCTCGCCGCAGGGCCTGGTCGTCACCAACCACCACTGCGTGTACAACAGCGTGGCGGTCAACTCGACCCCGGAACGCGACCTGCTCGCCAACGGTTTCCTGGCCAAGACCATGGGCGACGAGCTGCCGGCCGCGCCGGGCAGCCGCGTCTACGTGACCGAGGAAGTGGCGAACGTCACCAACCAGGTCATCACCCCGGAAGTGGCCAAGCTGAACGGCAAGGCACGCATCGACGCCATCGAGAAGAACCAGAAGAAGCTGGTGGCCGCATGCGAACAGGAAGCCGGCTACCGCTGCACCGTGGCCAGCTACTACGGCGGACTGGAGTTCTATCGCCTGAAGCAGCTCGAAATCCGTGACGTGCGCCTGGTGCACGCGCCGCCGGCCGGCGTCGGCAAGTTCGGCGGCGACACCGACAACTGGATGTGGCCGCGCCACACCGGCGACTACGGTTTCTACCGCGCCTACGTGAGCAAGGACGGCAAGGCTGCCGAGTTCTCCAAGGACAACGTGCCCTACCAGCCGAAACACCACCTGAAGATCGCCACCGAAGGCTCGAAGGAAGGCGATTTCATCATGGTGCTGGGCTACCCGGGCCGCACCAACCGCCACCGCCTGCCATCCGAAGTGGCGTCGACCTTCACCTGGAACTACCCGGCCTTCGTGCAGGCATCGGGCGAAGTCCTGGCGATCATCGAGCGTGAGACCAAGAACGATCCGGCTGCCAGGCTGAAGTATGCCGGCCAGATTGCCGGCGTCAACAACTACTACAAAAACCGCAAGGGCATGCTGACGTCGTACGCGAACAGCGACTTCCTGCAGCGCAAGACCGCCGAACACAATGCCCTGAAGGCCTGGGTCAACGCGGATCCGGCGCGCAAGGCGCAATACGCCGCCGACATCGAAGCGGCCGAGAAACTGATCGCCGAGCGCGACGCCAATGCCAAGAAGGAATTCTTCCTGGGCTACTCCCAGCCGAAGTTCCTGTCCTCGGCACGTTCGCTGTACCGCCTGGCCAACGAGCGCACCAAGCCGGACGCCGAGCGCAAGTCGGGCTACCAGGAACGCGACCTGCCGCGCTGGAACTCGATCATCGCCGGCCAGGACCGCACCTACGACGAAAAGGTCGACAAGGCGCTGGTGCTGAACTTCCTGACCAAGTACAACGCGCAACCGTCCAGCGAGCATGACGCCGCCTTCGACGCCGCCCTGGGCATCAAGCCGGGCATGACTGATGCCGAGCTGAAGGCCGCGCTGGACCGCATCTACGCCGGTTCGAAGCTGGCCAACAAGGAAGCGCGCACTGCGTGGCTGACGAAGTCGCCGGCCGAATTCCAGGCCTCGGACGACAGCTTCATCAAGGCTGCGGTCGCCATGTACGACGCCGCCATGCGCGAAGAAGCCCAGGAAGAAGAACTGGCCGGCAAGATCCAGCAGGCTTACGCGAACTACATGAAGGCCAAGATCGCCTTCATGAACAGCAAGGGCCAGGCCGTCTATCCGGATGCCAACGGCACCCTGCGCGCGACCTTCGGCAAGATCGCCGGCCGTGACGTCGGCGCCGACGGCACCGAAGGCTGGACCGCGTTCACCACCGTCAAGGGCGTGGTGGCCAAGCACACCGGCGAAGGCGAGTTCGATGCGCCGGATGCCCAGCTGGCCGCGATCAAGGCCAAGGACTTCGGCAAGTACGTCGATCCGAAGCTGAAGACCGTGCCGGTCAACTACCTGGCGACGCTGGACATCACCGGCGGCAACTCGGGTTCGGCCGCGCTGAACTCGAAGGCCGAGCTGATCGGCCTGGCCTTCGACGGCACCCTGGACTCGATCATCTCGGACTGGGACTTCAACAAGGCCATGACCCGCGACATCCAGGTCGACATCCGCTACATCCTGTGGAACATGAAACACGTGGACAAGGCGGACAACCTGCTGAAGGAAATGAACGTGCAATAAACGTTCTCCCGGCACCGGCGGGGCCGGAATAAAGAAGCCACGCCGCCGCAAGGCCGCGTGGCTTTTCTTTTCCCGGATGGCCGGCGCCGTTCGTGCCGCCGATCCTGCAGTCCGTCGCGCGCCGGATGCAGGCATGCAGATGCGGCGCTATGCTCCTTCCATCGACAGGAAAGGAGCACCTATGAAGAAAATCTGGCTGTTGATCGGTGCGCTGCTGGCCTCGGCCTCGGCATGCACCCTGGCGCAGGATGCGCCCGACCCGTATGCGAAGGCGCGCGCCATCGTCGCAGACCTGGGCCGCATCAGCGCGCCGAGCGGCGTGCAGGAGTCGTACAAGACCCGCATCGGCGGGGTCGAGCAGTGGCTGAACGTGCGTGGCCAGGACCGCGACAATCCCATGATCCTGTTCGTGCACGGCGGCCCGGCGTCGCCCGTGACGCCGACCATGTGGCAGTTCCAGCGCCCGATCGAGGAATACTTCACCGTGGCGAACTGGGACCAGCGCGGCGCCGGCAAGAGCTACGGCGAGACCGATCCCGACAAGGTGGCCGACACCATCCGCATCGCGCGCTACGTCGATGACGCGATCGAGGTGGCCGAGCACCTGCAGGCGCGCTACGGCAAGCGCAAGCTGATCCTGATGGGCCACAGCTGGGGCACCATCATCGGCATGCGCGCAGCGCTCAAGCGTCCCGACCTGTTCCATGCCTACGTGGGCATCGGCCAGGTGCTGAACATGCGCGAGAACGAGCGCATCAGCTTCGACTATGCCTTCGAGCGCGCCAGGCGCGAGAACAATGCCGAAGCGGTCAAGGAGATGGCCTCGATCGCGCCCTACCCGGGCGGGCAGCCGATCACGCGCGAACGCATCATCATCGCGCGCAAGTGGCCGCAATACTACGGCGGCCTGTCGGCCTTCCGCGGCGAGTCGGCCTACTTCTTCCGCGGCCCCCTGCTCTCGCCCGACTACACGCCGGCCCAGGTGAAGGACATCGACCAGGGCAGCGTGCTGACGCTGGGCCGCGTACTGCCGGAATTCCTCGAAGTCGATTTTTCAGGCGTGAAGCGCTTCCCGATCCCGGTCGTGATGTTCCTGGGGCGGCACGACTACACCACGCCGGCCGCGCCCACGGTGGCCTGGATGGAGAAGGTGGACGCGCCCTACAAGCGCATCGTCTGGTTCGAACGCTCGGCGCACATGATTCCCTGGGAAGAACCGGGCAAGCTTCTCGTCAGCCTGCTCGAGGTGGTCAGGCCGCTGGTGAAGTGAGACTGCGCATGATCGCTTCCAGCTCGGCCGCGATCTGCTCGGCCAGCCGGTGGATGTGGAAGCCGTCGACAAAGCCGTGGTGCGCCTGCACCGAGAACGGCAGCTCCAGGCGGCCGCTCCCGGCGTCGCGGAACTTGCCCCAGGCGAAGGATGGGATGTCCGGCTGCGCCAGCGAGGCGCTCGGATGCTGGATCGCCGTGAAGGCCAGCCAGGGGATGCAGGTGACAAAGACCTGCTCCTTGGCCTGCAGCGGCGTGCGGGCGGCATACGCCATGTTCAGCGCCGCCATGCTGCTGGCCGCTTCGCGCGCCGCGATGCCGCGCGCGACGAACTCGCGCACATCGTCGCTCCAGTCGAACTGGGCGAAGTTCAGGTCATGGTGCTGGTTGACCACCGTGAAGGACGGAATCAGGCGGTCGATGCGGATCACCTCGCCGTCGAGGACGCGGTAGCGGAAATTCTCCACCTCGAGCACCGCGCGCAGCACGGCGCACAAGAGCACGTGGAACGGCGCCAGGCCCTGCTCCTTGCACCAGGGCCGGAAATCCGGCAGCGCGAGCGGGAAGCAGATGTTGACCGCCGCGCTGTCCATGCCGTCGAACAGCGCGAAGCGGTCGCGCCGCCGTTCGAAATTCTCCACCACCACCCCTGCTTACTGCGCCTTGTTCAGGCGGCTGTGACGCACGCTGTACAGGAAGTAGGTCGCCACCGCCACGCCCATCCAGATGAAGAATACGCGGAAGGTGGCCGGCGACAGGTCCTTCATGATGTACAGGCAGGCCAGCACCGACAGGCCCGGGATCACGTAGGGGCCGAAAGGGACGCGGAAGGCGCCCGGCTCGCCGTGGCCCTGCTTGGCGCGGATCACCGGCACCGCGATCGAGACCACGATGAAGGCGGTCAGCGTGCCCATGCTCACCATGTCCCACAAGAAGGTCGAATCGACCAGGCCGGCCACCGCGCCCACCACCAGGCAGACGATGATGGTATTGCTGACCGGGGCCAGGGTGCGCTGGTTCACCTTCTGGAAGGTCTTCGGGATCAGGCCGTCGCGGCTGATCGCGTACAGGATGCGCGTCTGGCCGTAGATGGTCACCAGGGTCACCGAGAACACCGACACCACGGCGCCGAGCGACAGCACCAGCGCCGGCCAGGCCTTGCCGCTCACGTTCTGCAGGATCACCGCCAGGCCGGCCTCCTGCCCCGCGAACATGTGCGAAGGCTGGGCGCCGACCGCGGCCACCGCCACCAGCAGGTAGAAGGCGGTGACGATCACCAGCGCTGCCAGGATCCCGAGCGGCACGTTGCGGCGCGGGTTGTTGGTTTCCTCGCCGGCGGTGGCGATGGTGTCGATGCCGATAAAGGAGAAGAACACGGTGCCGGCGGCGGCGGTCACGCCGGCCATGCCCACATAGCCGCTCTCCCGGTCAGGGTTGAAGAAAGGCGTGAAGTTGGCGGCATCGAAGCCGGTGAAGGCGATCACCGCGAAGAAGATCAGGATCGCCAGCTTGATCAGCACCATGATGGCATTGGTGGTCGCCGATTCCTTGGTGCCGCGGATCAGGAGCAGGCAGCACATCGCCACCAGGATCACCGGCGGCAGGTTGAAATTGCCCGGACTGAAGTGGACGTTATGGTGATCGGATACGAACATCGGCGAGCGCAGGTGGGCCGGAATCTCCCAGCCGAAGGCGTTTACCAGGAAGTTGTTCAGGTAGTCCGACCAGCCGATCGCCACGGCGCTGCCGGCCAGGCCGTATTCGAGCAGCAGGCAGGCGGCCACGATGAAGGCGGCGAACTCGCCGACGGTCGCATAGGCGAAGGAATACGAGGAACCGGCGGCCGGCACCCGGCCCGCCAGTTCGGCGTAGCACAGCGCGGTCAGGCCGGCGGTGAGCGCGGCCAGCAGGAAGGAAAGGACCACGGCCGGACCCGCCTTCGGTACCGCCTCGACCATCGTAAAGAAGATGCCGGTGCCGATGGTGGCGCCGACGCCGATCATCGTCAGCGGGAACAGGCCGAGCGAACGCTGCAGGCCCCCTCCCGTGTGTTCGCCTTCACGATGGCGTTCAGCCTGTTTGGTACGAATCAGCTTTTGGCCCAGGGTCAGATTCACGGCATGTCCTTTGGTGGCGCAGCCTTGCGCGGCGCGGTTTGTCTCACATTGGCAGCTTGCGTGGTTACCAATTTCTTAGTTACTGATCAAAACCAGTCAAACCAGCGATTATAGGGGTTTTGCGTACGCTCAATAAAATTGTTTGCCCAAAGATGCATTTACTCAGCATCTTTTGATAGAATGGCGGCGTCCGCACCCATCCACCTGCCAGTCCGGACCATTTTTTTGGCTTTAAACATGCATTATTTATGCATCTATAAGCGGCATCTATAAGCGGCATCCATAAGGAACCAACATGATCTCGAGCGCTTCCCGTCCCTACATCGACGCTTCCGTTCCCGTCCTGCGCGAACACGGCCTGACCATCACCACCACCTTCTACCGCAGCATGTTCGAAGCCCATCCGGAGCTGAAGAACCTGTTCAACATGGGTAACCAGACCAGCGGCGTGCAGCAACAGTCGCTGGCCTCGGCGGTGTTCGCGTATGCCGCCAATATCGGCAACGCCGCCGCGCTCGGTCCCGTGGTGGGCCGTATCGTGCACAAGCACGCCTCGGTGGGCATCCGTGCCGACCATTACCCGATCGTCGGCCACCACCTGCTGGGCGCGATCAAGACCGTGCTGGGCGATGCCGCCACCGAGCCACTGCTCAAGGCATGGGAAGAGGCCTATACCTCGCTGGCCCGCCTGCTGATCGATGCGGAAGCGAAGATGTACGAGGAAGCCGGCGTGCGGCCGGGCGAGACCCGCGCGATGCGCGTGACGGAAGTGGTGCGCGAGAGCGACAACGTGATCTCGATCCGCCTTGTCCCGCTGGACGGCGGCGCCCTGCCGCCCTTCAAGGCCGGCCAGTACGTGAGCGTGGCGGTCGATTTCAAGGACGGCCGCCGCCAACTGCGCCAGTACAGCCTGTCGGACGCCAACGGCAAGGACAGCATGCGCATTTCGGTCAAGCGCGAAGATGGCAACAGCGTGGCGGCGCCCGGGGAGGTGTCGACCTGGCTGCACAATCACGTGAACGTGGGCGACGTGCTGAACGTGACCCATCCGTTCGGCGACTTCCTGCCCGATACCGAGTCGAACGAACCGGTCGTGCTGCTGTCGGCGGGCGTCGGCATCACGCCGATGATCGCGGCGCTCAACCGCATCGCGACGGTCAATCCCGAGCGCCGCGTGATCTTCGCCCACGCCGCACGCAACGAGGCGCACCATGCGCACCAGGCCGATATCGCCGCCGCCAGGGCGCGCATGCCGTACCTGCACGTGGTGACCTTCTACGAAGACGGGGAAGCAGCCGACGCCCTGAAGGGAAAAATGGACCTCGAGCGCCTGCCCTCGTGGCCGCGCGGCGAGACCGATGTCTACCTGTGCGGACCGCTGCCCTTCATGCAGGCCCAGTGGAACGCCCTGCTGGCGGCAGGCGCGCCGGCGGCCCGCCTGCACCGCGAGGTGTTCGGTCCGGACCTGCTGGACAACCTGCTGTAATTTCAAGCACCACAACGCGTAGGGTGGGCGGCTTTGCCGCCCACGCGTTCAAGCAGTGCATGCTGTGCATCGACGCATCCGATAGTTGAACGCGCGGTCGGGAGACCCGACCGCCCTACAACATCAATCCAGCAGATGCACGTTACGCCCCGTGACGCTGCGCTGCGCCGGATGGCCGTACACCCGGATCCCGCCCGAACCGCCGCCGTGCGCGACCAGCGATTGCTTCACGGTGGCGCGGATGCCGCCCGAACCGTCGGCCGCCAGGTCGGCGTCCTGGGTCGAC
Organism: Massilia sp. UMI-21; assembly: GCA_015277795.1. Lineage (NCBI taxonomy): Bacteria > Pseudomonadati > Pseudomonadota > Betaproteobacteria > Burkholderiales > Oxalobacteraceae > Massilia > Massilia sp. UMI-21. The sequence continues at coordinate 5,181,614 of CP063848.1, forward strand.
AGCGCCGCCAGGTCCAGGCTGCCCGAACCGGCGACGCGGGCATTCAGCGAGCGCACCGCGCCCGCCGCCTGCAGCACGCCGGAACCGGCCACGCTCACGCGCGCATAGTCGCCGCGAATCTCGCCGATGTGCACGCGGCCCGAACCCGACAGGCCGAGATCCGCACTGGCGCTGCGCAGCTCGCCCGCGTCGAGCACGCCCGAGCCGCTCACGCGCGCATGCAGGCTGTCGACCTTCCCGGCCAGCGCTACCCGTCCGGAACCGCTCTTGCGCACTTCCAGCGGCGCGCCGTTCAGGTCGCGCACGAACACCTGGCCGGAACCCGAGGCCCGCACTTCGCTCAGGCGCGGCGTGGTGTAGACGATGCGCACCGGCGTCTTGCTGCGCAGGTGGCGCTCGTTGGAAATCTGCAGCGTATTGCCGCGCGTCTCGGTACGGATGTAGGGCAGCAGGTTGGCGTCGCTTTCGACCAGCAGCGAGGGCGCCGGGCCGACGCGCACCTCGACCTGCATCGAGCCGCTCACGTCCAGTTCGCCGAGCGCCGCCACCTGGCGCTGGTCGCGCGCGGCCACGCCGTCGCCCTCGACCGTGCTGTCGCTGAATACCGTATGCATGCGCACGTCGCCGTCGTTGGGCGACACGATGATGGCGCAGCCGCCCAGGGAGGCGACGGCGGCGATGGTGGCAAGGGCGATAAGCGAACGCATGGTGTTTCCTTCGTGGTTGTTGACGGATATGACTCTAACAACCCTCCTGTCGCGCCGCGCGCGGCGTGCGACAGGCTGCAAGAAACGCCGGCTGAGCTGCGCCTGGGCGTCGTCAGACGCGTGAGGAGGAGAACAAATCCTTGTGTTCACGCGGCTGCGAACGCCAGTACTGCGGCGGCGCGAACACCTGCTCGCCCAGCTGCGCCGCCGCATGCCAGGGCCAGCGCGGGTCGTACAACATGGCGCGCGCCATGCCGATGAAGTCGGCCTGGCCCTGCTGCAGGATGCTTTCCGCATGCCGGGCCTCGGTGATCAGGCCCACGCCGATGGTCGGCATGCCGGTGGCGCGCTTGATGCGCTCGGCGAAATCGACCTGGTAGCCCGGCTTGAGGGGAATCTGCTGCAGTGGCGACAGGCCGCCGCTGGAAACGTGGATGAAGTCGCAGCCGCGCTCCTTGAGCGCGGCTGCGAAGCGCAGGCTCTGTTCGATCTCCCAGCCGCCCTCGACCCAGTCGGTGGCCGAGATGCGCACGCCCACCGCCATCTCGCGCGGCACGGCGGCGCGCACCGCATCGACGACCTCGAGCGGGAAGCGCATGCGGTTTTCCAACGAGCCGCCGTAGTCGTCGTCGCGCGTGTTCGACAGCGGCGACAGGAACTGGTGCATCAGGTAGCCATGGGCCGCATGCAGCTCGATGCCGTCCAGGCCCAGTGCATGCGCGCGGCGGGCGGCATCCACGAAACCCTGCCTGACGCGCGCCAGGCCTTGCGCGTCGAGCGCCAGCGGCGGCACATCGCCTTCGGTGTGCGCCAGGCCCGACGGCGCAAGGGTCTGCCAGCCGCGCGCCTGGTCCGGCGCGATCTGGGCGCCGCCTTCCCATGGGACCGCGGTCGAGGCCTTGCGGCCGGCGTGGGCCAGCTGGATCGCGATTTTGATGGGGGAATAGCGACGTATGGCGCGGATCACCGGCGCCAGCGCTTGCTGGTGGAGGTCGGACCACAGGCCCAGGTCGTCCGGGGAAATGCGTCCCTCGGGCGTGACGGCCGTGGCTTCGATGATGAGCAGGCCGGCGCCGGACAGCGCCAGGTTACCGAGGTGGATGGTGTGCCAGTCGGTCGGCAGGCCGTCGATGCTCGAATACTGGCACATCGGGGCGATGACGATACGGTTGGGGACGTGCAGGGGACCCAGGTTGGCTGGGGAAAAAAGCATGCTGCTCATGCGGCCTCCGCTTTGCGCAAAGGCGTCAGTCTAGCTTGGTGGCGGTTTCGGTGCTGCGGGCTTGCCTGAAAAAAAGGGGGAGCAATGCTCCCCCGGTGTATCTGCTCAGCCGATCCGCGTGACCATCAGGCCCGCACGCAAGCCGATCCGCACATCCGGATTCGGAAACACGACCAGTTCCTCGTCATGCTCCACGCGGTACACGGTCTCGCCATCGGTCGCGATCACCTCCCCCTTCTTCATCGACGTGAAGTTCCAGGTCTCGCGCCCGACCGACATGCTGAATGCATCCGACAGCTTGATCACTTGCCGCGCGGTGGCGAACACGTGCGGCGCCGCCTTGGCCGGCAGGCCGGGCAGGCCACGCAGCAGACGGTCCAGCGCGCTGGAGGCATCGGCGAACTGCGACAGGTCGTTCTGCCCCAGCGTACCGACCCGCCCCAGCTCCACCGTGCTGCCGGCGGCGCCATGGTGCTCCGCCGAGTAGTAGCTGTAGGTGCCCACCGATTTCGGGTTCATGATGACGGCGCCGATCGCCGCCTGCCCCAGCCAGTCGAGCAAGACCTTGCGCGGTGCATCGGCAATGATCTCGGGCACGATCGCGAACATCGGATAGTGCGAGGGCCGGATGGCCGTGTGCAGGTCGAGGTGCCAGCGCTGCGGCCCCGCCCCGTCGAAGAAGGCGCAGGTGGCAGCAATCAGCGCATCGGCCCGCCCCGCTTCGGCGGCCGTGGCCAGCGCCCCCCTGTCCGCACGGAACATGCGGTTCAGGTCGGCGTCGATGAAGCGCTTGCCGGCGGCGATCGCGTCGATGTTCCCGACGCAGAGCATCAGGTCCACCGCCAGCGCCTCCGGAGTGCGCGACAGGGCTTCGATGAGCCAGGCCAGCATCTCGATCGGCCCGGTCTCGTCGCCGTGCACGCCCACCGACACCAGCACGCTCGGGCGCTGCACGTCGGCTGCGGCGCCCTTCACGGTGAGGATGCCGGGCGCCGGCAGGCCGACCGCGAAGCCGGCCTGTGCGAAGCGCTGCGCGACCGCGCCGAAATCGGCTTCGGCCAGCGCACGCACCGCCTCCGGCAGCGCAGCGCTGTTACCCTTGTTGGCGTCCGCGCTCATCTGCTTATGCCGCCAGGCGTTCCGGGCTGGAGCCTTCCGACAGCGCCCAGACGTCCAGCATGGCCTGCTCGAGCTCGACCGGCTGTGCGAAGCCGGTCAGGCCACGCGCCTTGGTCACTTCCTCGACAGCTGCGAGCGGGTCGACGCCCTGGCCGGCACGCTCGATCACTTGCAGCAGCAGGCGCTGCTGGGTGCGGCGCAGGGCCTGCATCGCGTAGTTGCGCAGCTGTTCCTGCGCCTTGCTCTGCGCCGGCAGCTTCAGGCCGCGCTCCAGCATGTCGATGCCGGCCTGCTGGCGCAGGGCCATGCCGACCTGCAGGAACTGGGCCAGGCTCATGCCGCCCGGACGCTGCACCGAAACCGCCGCGAACAGGAAGGTGGCCAGCGACTCGATGGTCTCGACCGCTTTCCAGGCCGCGTTGAAGGGCGCCGGCAGGCCGCTGTGACCGTCCGCTTCCGAACGGGCCGGGCTCAAGACGCGGAGCTGGTCGGCCTGGGCGAACAAGGTCGACAGCTCGGCCATGCCGTCGGTGCCGCTCGGGAGCGACAGCACGCCTTCGATCACGGCGCGCAGCAGCGAACGGGTGCGCGCATCGACCGCCATCGAGACGTCACGCGGCACCTTCAGCGCGTCGGCGTCGAGGGCATCGAACACCGGCGCCAGGTGCAGCGCCGACCAGGCGCGCGCCCAGGCCTTGACCACTTCGGTTTCGTCGACGCGGTGCTCGGCAGCCAGGTCGCGCAGCATCAGCGGACCGCAGCGGTTGACCGCCTCGTTGGCCAGCACGGTGGCCAGGATGGCATTGGCCAGCGGGTGGTTCAGCGGATCGCGGGTAGCGACCAGCTGCGCCGGGAAGTACGGACGCAGCAGCGATTCGGCCCAGACCTCCTTGGTGAGATCGAGCGCCGCCAGGGTGCGCTTGAAGCGGTTCTTCACGTTGGCGACGACGACCGCCAGTTCCGGTGCGCTCAGGCCCAGGCCGAGTGCCTTGCGGCGGGCAAGCTCGGCATCGGTCGGCAGCTGTTCCAGCTCGCGCGAGACGGCGCCTTCCGATTCCAGGTTGGTGATCAGGGCGGCATAGCCGTCCACCACCGAAGCGGTGGCCTGCGCCTGCGCTTCGCGGGTCAGGAGGTGGGTCTGCAGCGTGTTGTCGCGCAGGACCAGGTCTTCGACCGCGCCGGTCATATCGTTCAGCACGCGGTTACGGTCTTCTTCCGTCAGCTCACCGGCGTTGACTTCGGTGTCCAGCCAGATCTTGATGTTGACTTCGTGGTCCGAGCAGTCCACGCCGGCCGAGTTGTCGATCGCATCGGTGAAGATGCGGCCGCCGCACAGGGCGAACTCGATACGGCCGGCCTGGGTCGCGCCCAGGTTGCCGCCCTCGGCCACCACCTTGCAGCGCAATTCGTTGCCATCGACGCGGATGCGGTCGTTGGCGCGGTCCTTGACCTGGGCGTGGGTCTCGCTCGAGCACTTGATGTAGGTGCCGATGCCGCCGTTGTAGAACAGGTCCACCGGCGCCAGCAGGATGCGGTGCATCAGCTCTTCCGGCGACAGCGAGCTTTCCGCGATGTCGAGCGCGGCGCGCACTTCCGGGCTCAGGTCGATCGAGCGCGCATTGCGCGGGTACACGCCGCCGCCCTGCGAGATCAGGCTCTTGTCATAGTCTTCCCACGAGGAGCGTGGGAGCGCGAACATGCGTTCGCGTTCCTTGAACGAGACTTCGACATCCGGGGTCGGGTCCAGGAAGATGTGGCGGTGGTCGAACGCGGCCAGCAGCTTGAGCTGGCGCGACAGCAGCACGCCGTTGCCGAACACGTCGCCCGACATGTCGCCCACGCCCACCATGGTCACCGGGGTTGTGTTCATGTCGTGGCCCAGTTCGTAGAAGTGGCGCTTGACCGCTTCGAACGCGCCCTTGGCGGTGATGCCCATCTTCTTGTGATCGTAGCCGTTCGAGCCGCCCGAGGCGAAGGCGTCGCCCAGCCAGAAGCCGCGCTTGACGGCGATGCTGTTGGCGATGTCCGAGAAGGTCGCGGTGCCTTTGTCGGCGGCCACCACCAGGTACGGATCGTCCTGGTCGTAGCGCACGGTGTTCTCCGGCGGAACGATGGTGCCGCGCAAGCGGTTGTCGGTCACTTCCAGCAGGCTGGAGATGAACAGGCGGTATACCGACTCGCCCTCGGCCGCCACCACTTCACGCGGGGCGTTGGCCGGCATCTGCTTGCACACGAAGCCGCCCTTCGAACCGGCCGGCACGATGACGGCGTTCTTCACCATCTGCGCCTTCACCAGGCCCAGCACTTCGGTGCGGTAGTCTTCCATGCGGTCCGACCAGCGCAGGCCGCCGCGGGCGACCGGGCCGCCGCGCAGGTGCACGCCTTCGAAGCGGCGCGAGAACACGTAGATCTCGCGGTACGGACGCGGTTCCGGCGCCAGCGCCAGGTTGCTGGTGTCGACCTTGAAGATTATTTTGTCACCGCTGGAGCCTTGCTCCAGCTTCTGGAAGTAGTTGGTGCGCACCGTGGCCAGCACCAGGTCGACCAGGGCCGCCATGATTTCCTCGGTGTCGGCGTGGTTCACGCTCGACAGGCCGGCCTTCAGGGCGACCAGCTTGGCGGTGCCCGAAGCCTGCTCGGCCTCGCCGAGCTTCGGATCGAAGCGCAGCAGGAAGCCGGTGACGAATTCCATCGCCAGGGCCGGCTGGGTGCGCAGGGTTTCGGCCATGTAGCGCACCGAGAACTTCGAGCCCAGCTGGCGCCAGTAGCTGATGTAGGCGCGCACCAGCTGCACTTCGCGCACCGACAGGCCGCCCTCGATGGTCAGGCCGTTCATGCGGCCGTCTTCGGCCTCGTCGTTGAACAGGGCGGTGAACAGCTCTTCGGCCACCTCGGCGATGCCCGGCTTGATCAGCTTGGCGCCGCTTTCATCGTCCACGGCCAGCGCGGTGACGTTGTGGCGCTTGCCGTCCGCGGTGGTGAACGACCAGGTCTGCTCGCGGTCGACCGCGATGCCGGCGTTCTGCAGGGCCGGCAGGATGCGCGACAGCGACGGCACGGTCTCGCCCGAGTACAGGCGAATCGAGGCGTCGCGCGCCGCGGTGCCGCGGCTCGCGCCCGGCTCGATGCGCACGCTGACGCGGTCGTGCTGGCCGTTCTTCAGCACCGCCTGCAGGTCGCGGAAAGCGATTTCCGGCGCGGTGGCGGTGACGAACGAGACCGGAAGGTTGGCGCCGAGCTTGCGCAGGCTGCTGCGATGCGCGTGGTCTTCGACCGCGTTGCACATGGCGGCGAAACGGTCATGCCAGCCATCCAGCACCGCCAGCAGCGGCTGCTGGATGTCGGTTTCGAGGTCGAGCGGGTAGCGGGCGGCATGCGCGATCAGGTAGACGCGCGCCAGCGGGCCGTCGGCCACCAGGGTCTGGACGCGCACGTCGCGCGCGCCCGAACTGTCCTTCAGGGCCGAGGCCAGGCTCGATGCCACGGCGGCGCTGAAGCGCTCGCGCGGCAGGTAGACCAGCACGTTCAGGTGGCGCGCATACACGTCGCGGCGTGCGAAGACCTTCGGGCGCGGTTGCTTGTACAGCGACACGACCGAGCTGCACACCTGGGCCAGCCATTCCGGATCGGCTTCCAGCGCTTCGGTGCGCGGCAGCGACTCGAGGATCTCGACGAACTTCTCGGCGCGGAAACCTTCCTGGCGCACGCCGGCGATCGACAGCACCTTGGCGACGCGGCCGCGCGCGAACGGCAGGCGCGCCAGCGGGGTCGCGGTGGCGGCGCGGGTGAACAGGCCGACGAAGCAGTGCTCGCCCAGGATCTTGCCCTGGGCATCGGTGTCGCGCACGCCGATGAAGTCGAGCGGCTGGTCGCGGTGCAGCGTGCCCTCGACGTCGGCCTTGACGATCGACAGGGTGTCGGCACGGCGCGACAGGGTTTCGAAGTCGCCCGGGATGTTCGCCAGGCAGGTGCCATAGACTGGGTGGGCGGTGTCGGCGAGCACGCCGATGCGGCTCGGGATGTCGCGCTCGAGCTCGCGCACGCCCTCTTTCACCACATAGTAGGCGTAGCCGAACGGCTCGAAGCCTTCGTTCTTGGCCCACTCGAGGAAGGCGGCCACTTCCTGGCCTTCCGGGGTGCCGGCGTTGGCAGCAGCCGCGGCCACCGCGGTCAAGCGGTCGGCCATCTTGACGGCGTCGCGGTTCACGGTGGCGGCGTCGTTGGCGACCATGCGGATGCGCGCGGTCAGGGCATCCAGTTCGGAGAATTCGAGCTCGTCGCTCATCAGGATCAGCACGATCGATTCCAGCGGTGCGCCGGCTTCGCCGACGGCGCTTGCCAGGCCGCTCGCGTCACGGCGCACCGGCAGCACGGCGTTCATCACGCCGGCGGCGCTCTGGCGCTCCTTGCGCAGGGCCATGACGAAGGAATCGACCAGGTAAGGCATGTCGTCGTTCAGGATCAGCAGGGCAGTCGCCATGCCGCCGCGGCTGTCCGCATAGCGCATCGTGGCGATCTGGCAGCCGGGGCCGCTGCGCTGGGCCAGCTGCGAGAATCCTTCCCACAGCACCGGGGCCAGGCTCTCGGGCGCGGTGCCGGCCAGGTCCTCGTCGTCGAGCGAACCGAGCCAGGCGCTGATGAGCGCTCCCACCTGCGCATTGGCGCCGGTGGACTGGTTTGCGTCCACCAGCGCGAGCGTCTGGCTACGCAAGTCTTGAGACATGTCTTTCATGTTGCTTCTCCAAAGTTTGTGTGCAGGGGCGCGCTCTTGCTTGTGGCTTCGCGCCGACCCGGCTTTATATGGACGGGGGTCTCCCGTCCGAATTCCGTGCGCGCCCGTATTCCCGGCGCGCCAATCCGTTATTAGAACATGCCGGCGGCGCTTTACGACAGATCGTAAAGACCAGGCAGGCCGAGAATGCGTTCCAGCTCCTCGAGCGCCGCGGCGCATTCGATGGCCAGCTGCGGGTCGGCCAGGTCTTTCGGCTCGACGCGGTCGCGATAGTGCTTCTCGACCCACGCGACCAGCAGCGCGTACAGGGCATCGTTCATGATCACGCCGCCGTGCATGGCCTGCGCTTCGTCCGCGGTCAGGGCGACGCGCAGGCGCAGGCAGGCCGGTCCGCCGCCGTTGCGCATGCTCTGGCGCAGGTCGAACTCGATCAGTTCGTCGATCGGGCCGCCGCCGGCGACCATGCCGCCCAGGTAGCGGTCGACCGCCCCGTTCTCGCGGCACTCGTGCGGCACCACCAGGGCCATGCGGCCATCCGGCTTGGTGAGCAGCTGGCTGTTGAACAGGTAGCTGGCCACGGCGTCGGCCACCGGCACCTGGGCGCTGGCCACGCGCACCGGCACCAGGTCGGTATCGACGCCGGCCAGGGCGCGGCGCAGCGCGTCCAGGGTGACCGCTTCGTCGACGAAGGCCTGCTCGTGGTAGAACAGCACGTTGCCGTTGCCGACCGAGATCACGTCGTTGTGGAACACGCCCTGGTCGATCACGTCCGGGTTCTGCGAGGCGAACACGGTACGCGCCGGGTCCAGGCCGTGCAGGCGGGCCACCGCCTGCGAGGCTTCCAGCGTCTGGCGCGCCGGGTACTTCTTCGGGAACGGTGCCGCCGGGTCGAACTCGGTGCGGCCGTACACGAAGAACTCGACGCCGGCCGCGCCGTGCGCGCTGGCGAAGCGGGTGTGATTGGCCGCGCCTTCGTCACCGAAGGCAGGCACCGGCGGCAGTGCGTCGTGCACCACGAAGCGGCTCGAATCCTTGAAGATTGCGCGCAGCGTGCGGGTAGCCTGCAGGTGCTCTTCCGAACGGTGCAGCTTGTTGTTCAGGTTGGCCGGCGTGAAATGCACACGGCCGTCCGCGGTGTCGCTCGAGGGGCTGACGGTGGCCGCGTTGGCGGTCCACATCGGCGCCGCCGAATAGGCGCAGGCCAGGATCACCGGCGCTTCGCGGAAGGCACGCGCCAGCACGTCGGCGTCGGTGCCTGAAAAACCGATGCGGCGCAGCAGGCGGAAATTGGGGCGCGCCTGCGGCGGCATCACGGCCTGCGCGAAACCGCGCGCAGCCAGTTCGCGCATCTTGGCCAGGCCCTGCAGGGCGGCCTGGCGCGGGTTCGAGGCGCTGCGTACATTGCTGAACGAGGCGACGTTGCCGAACGAGAGGCCGGCGTAGTTATGGGACGGCCCGACCAGGCCGTCGAAGTTGTATTCGCGAGCAGTCAGCATAAGCGGCATGGGTCTTAAAAGGTCAGGCCGGGCGACAGCTTGGCCGGCAGTTCGAGTTCGGCCGTCTCGATCGAGGCGACCGGATAGGCGCAGTAGTCGGCGGCGTAGTAGGCGCTCGGGCGGTGGTTGCCCGACTTGCCGACGCCGCCGAACGGCGCCGAGCTGGCCGCGCCGGTGGTCGGGCGGTTCCAGTTGACGATGCCGGCCCTGGCGCGCACCGCGAAGCGCTTCCACAGTTCTTCCGACGGCGACAGCAGGGCCGCGGCCAGGCCGTACTCGGTGGCGTTGGCCACGCGCAGCGCCTGGTCGAAGTCCTTCACGCGGATCACCTGCAGCAGCGGGCCGAACCACTCTTCGTCGGGGATGCCCTGCGCGTCGGTGGTGTCGACGATGCCGGCGGTGACGAAACCGGCATTCGGATCGAGTTGCGTCATCTGCAACAGCACCTTGCCGCCCTTGGCGGCCATGTCGGCCTGGGCCTGCACCAGGCGGGCGGCCACGGCGCTCGAGACGACCGGGCCCATGAAAGGCTGCGGCTCGGCCGTCGAGGGGCCGGGCTGCAGGGTCGCGGCGATGTTGACCAAGCGGTCAAGAAACGCCGCGGCTTGCGGGCCGTCCTGGACAATCAGGCGGCGCGCGCAGGTGCAGCGCTGGCCGGCCGAGATAAAGGCCGACATCACGGTGTGGTGCACGGCGGCGTCGAGCAGCTTGGGGTCTTGCGGGATGTCCCACACCACCAGCGGGTTGTTGCCGCCCATTTCCAGCGCCAGCATCTTGCCCGGCTGGCCGCCGAACTGCTTGTGCAGGGCCATGCCGGTCTGGCTGCTGCCGGTGAACAGGATGCCGTCGATGTCCGGGTTCTGGCCGAGCGCCACGCCGGTGTCGCGGCCGCCGTTGACCAGGTTCAGCACGCCCTTGGGCAGGCCGGCCTGCTCCCACAGCTGCACGGTTTTCACCGCGGTGCGCGGCGCATACTCGCTCGGCTTGAACACCACGGTATTGCCGGCGATCAGGGCCGGCACGATGTGGCCGTTGGGCAGGTGGCCCGGGAAGTTGTACGGGCCGTAGACGGCGAACACGCCATGCGGACGGTGGCGCAGCACGGCATTGCCGTCGGCGACCTTGGAGGCGGTCTCGCCGGTGCGGGCGCCATGGGACTGGACCGAGATGTCGATCTTGTTGGCCATGGTGGCCACCTCGGTGCGCGCTTCCCACAGCGGCTTGCCGACTTCCTCGGCGATGATCGATGCCAGTTCTTCGCTGTGCTCCTTGAGCAGGTCGCGGAAGCGCGTGCAGACCGCGATGCGCTGCGCCAAAGGCGCGAGCGCCCAGGCTTCGAAGGCATTGCGGGCGGCCGTGGCGGCGCGCGCCACGTCTTCCTCGGTGGAGGCCTTGCTGGTCCAGGTCTGGCGGCCGGTCGACGGGTCGATGGTGACCAGTTCGGGACCGCTGCCGGCGAGCCACTCGCCGTCGATGTAGTTCGAGAGATTAGGCATTCGCGTTCTTCCTTGTGTTGAGGGGCAGCGTGCGCACATCGTCGCCGGCCTGCACGCGCAGCTGCGACAGCTCCTGGGCCGACAATGCGACACGGGTGGCGCCGGGCACGGCGCGGGTGAGGATCATGCGGAAATCGGCCAGGTCGGTGTTCGATACCAGCAGGTGTTCGGTTTCGCCTTCGGGCATGCCTTCCTCGGCAAGCGCCAGCACGCTGTCGCGCACCGCGCGCAGCTCGGACACGCGGCCCTGCAGCACCGGGCCGGCGTCGAAGATGTCGACGTAGCCTTCGTAGTGCATGCCTTCCTTCTCCAGCAGCTTGCGCGCCGGCAGGGTCGAGGTGTGGACCTTGCCGATGACCTCGCGCGCCGATTCCGGCAGGTAGTCGACGTACAGCGGCTGGCGCGGCATCAGCTCGGCAATGAAGGACTTCTTGCCGAGCGCGGTCAGGCCGTCGACGTGGTCGAAATCCATCTTGAAGAAGTGGCGGCCCAGGCCTTCGTAGAAGGGCGAGGTGCCGCTCTCGTCCTGGAAGCCGCGCATCTCGGCGATGATCTTTTCGGTGAACAGCTGCTGGAACTGGGCGATGAACAGGAAACGGCTCTTGGACAGCCACTTGCCGTTGAAGCCGGCGCGGTATTGGGGCAGCAGGAACAGCGAGCACAGTTCGGATGAACCGGTCAGGTCGTTCGACAGGTACAGGGTCTCCATACGCGTGAACACGTTCAGTTCGCGGCTGCAGTGCACCAGGGTGCCGATGCGGTAGTTGTAGAACGGCTCGGTCAGGCCGACCGCACCCTTGATCGCGCACACGCCGGCGATGCTGCCATGGTCGGTGTGCTCGAGCACGAACATGTAGTCGCGCTGTTCGGGCGGAATGGTCTGGTTGAAGGAGGCCACTGCGGTCGCCACGCGGTCGCCCAGCATCTTGCGATCGGGTTTCAGCGTGGTCATGCCGCTGCCGGCCTGGCGCGCCATCTCGATCAGGGCGTCCAGGTCGTCGGTTTTCACTGCACGGATTACGAGCATCGGGTCCTCTCTCAGATGCGCACGCAGGTGACGCTGTCGCCTGCGGAAACGCCCAAGGCCTGTTGGGCCTCGCGCGGCAGGCAGATCGCCTGGCTGGATTCGGCCGGCGGGCAGGCGGCGATGACGGCGCGGAAGTTCTGTTCGGTGCTGGCCACGGCATAATTGACCAGCTCGTCGCCGCCGGCGGCGCGGCCGGCGCTCTCGACCTGGCGCAACTGCGACGCGCTGAAGGAACGCAGGGCATTGCGGTGGGCCTGCAGGATCGGGCCGCCGTCGAAGATGTCGATGTACTCGTCGGCCTGGAAGCCCTCTTGCGTGAGCAGGTTGAAGGCGAGCTGGCCGCTCGGATGGATCTGGCCCAGCGCGGCCTGGGCGTCGCCCGGCAGCAGCGGCACGTAGACCGGATAGTGCGGCATCAGCTCGACGATCAGGGTGCGGTTGCGGGCGCCCTCGATGACGCGCTCGGCTTCGAGGAAGTCCATCTTGAAGAACTTGCGACCCAGCGCATTCCAGAACGGCGACTGGCCGTCCTGGTCGGTCACGCCGGCCAGCGGCACGAAGAAACGGTCGCCGAAGCGGTGCGGGGCCAGCACGGCGTACAGCAGGCGCGCGCGCGACAGCAGCGCGGCTTCCGCGCCCGCGCTGTCGCGGTTGCGGATATAAAAGCCCGACAGGTGCGAATAGGCGGTCAGCTCCGAGCACAGGGTCAGGGCATGCACGCTGTGGCTGATGTTCAGGTCGCGCGAGACCTGCTGGATCACGTCGTTGCGGAACGCGAAATAGGTGCCGTTCGAGCCGGCCGAGGCGTGGATCGACGAGGTGCCGACCACTTCGCGCGTGCGCAGGTCTTCCAGCACGAACTGGTACGACTCCTCGCTCGGGATGTCGACGTGGGCGGCAAACGAGGCGATCGAACGCTCGACCGCCGCGACGATGGCTTCGCGCGTGCGCGGCAGCGTGTGCACGCCGGGGATCGTCACCGCGCCCAAGGCCTCGAGGGCGCCGATATCCGCGCGTTCAACCGGACGAACTACATACATGCGGACTCCTGGAAAGAGATCAAACAAGCAGCGAGGCCGGCCAGGCCCGGAAAGAATGCTTTCCCGGGCCGGCCGGCCGTGGTCGCACCGGTGTTACGCGGCGATGAGGGCCTGCACGGCTTCGCGCATCAGGCGGTCCGCCTCCGCGATCTGCTCGTCCGACACCACCAGGGCCGGGGCCAGGCGCACCACGTCCGGGCCGGCGATCAGGAGCATCAGGCCGAGTTTTTCGCAGAGCTTGGTGTAGTCCTTGGAACGGCCCTTGTAGTCGCCGGCCATCGGCAGGCCGATCAGGAGACCCAGGCCGCGCGGCTTGCCGAACACCTGCGGGTACTCGCCTGCCAGCTTCTCGAGGTTGGCGAAGATCCTGGCGCTGGCTTCCTTGACGCGCGCCAGGAAGCTTGGGGTGTTGATGGTTTCGACGACCTTCAGGGCGACGGTGCTGGCCAGCGGGTTGCCGCCGTAGGTGGTGCCGTGCGAGCCGACGTTGAAGTGCTGGCCGATCTCGTCGGTGGTCAGCATGGCGCCGATCGGGTAGCCGTTGCCCAGCGCCTTGGCCGAGGTCAGGATGTCCGGAGTGACGCCGGTGTCCATGTAGGCGTAGAAGGCGCCGGTGCGGCCGACGCCCGACTGCACTTCGTCGAACACCAGCAGCGCGCCGGTCTTGTCGCACAACTCGCGCACGGCCTTCAGGTAGGCATGATCGCCCGGGATCACGCCACCCTCGCCCTGGATCGGTTCGACGATCACGGCGGCCACGTCGTCGGTAATCGCGGCGCGCGCGGCGTCGATGTCGTTGTACGGGATGTGGCTCAGTTCCTGCGGCAGCGGCTCGAAGCCTTCGGTGTACTTCGGCTGGCCGCCCACCGACACGGTGAACAGGGTGCGGCCATGGAAGGACGACAGGCAGGACACGATGCGCGACTTGTGCGCGCCGAACTTGGTGTGCGCATATTTGCGCGCCAGCTTCAGGGCCGCTTCGTTGGCTTCGGCGCCCGAGTTGCAGAAGAAAGCGCGGTCGGCGAAGGTGGCTTCGGTCAGGGCCAGGGCCAGGCGCAGCACCGGCTCGTTGGTGTAGCCGTTGCCCAGGTGCCAGATCTTGCCCAGCTGTTCGGTCAGCGCCGAGACCAGGGCCGGGTTGCAGTGGCCCAGGCTCGACACGGCGATGCCCGAGGTGAAGTCCAGGTAACGCTTGCCTTCCTGGTCCCACAGGTCCAGGCCCGCTGCGCGCACCGGCACCATCGCGGCCGGGGCGTAGGTCGGGACCAGGACGTCGTCGAAGGTCTGCCGGGTGACAGGCCGCGTGGTGACACCGGAATCAAGGTTTGCGTTCATGGCTTCTTCCTCATCAATGATCGTTGTGCGCGGCGAAAGGTCCGCACAGGCTCGAGCCATTATAGAAAGCCGCCCTGACAAGTTCTTGCAGAAGTGCGACAGGGATTTTCGTTTTTAGTCGAAGAAATATTGCGGGTTTGGCAATCCACTTGGCCCGGCGCCCCCCCGCTTTACTGCCCCAGCTTGCGCTGGCGCTCTTCGCGCGGGGTCTTCCCGAACAGGGCCCCGAAGGCCGTCGAAAAGTGCGAGCCCGAGGAAAAGCCGCACATCAGGCCCACCTGCACGATCGAATTATTGGTCTCGAGCAGCAGTTTGCGCGCCCGTTGCAGGCGCAGCTCGAGGTAGTAGCGCGACGGCAGGCTGCCCAGGTATTGCTTGAACAGGCGCTCCAACTGGCGCCGCGACACGCCGGCCAGCTGCGCGATCTCGTCGGTCGAGAGTGGCTCTTCGATGTTGGCTTCCATCAGGGCCACTGCCTCGGTCAGCTTCGGCTGCAGGGTGCCGAAGCGCGCCTGCAGCGCCACCCGCTGGCGCTCGTCCTGGCCGCGCACCCGGTCCACGCACAGGATTTCCTTGACCTGGGCCTCCAGCTTCGCGCCGAACAGCATCTCGACCAGGGTCAGCGCAAAATCGATGCTGGCCGCGCCGCCGCAGCAGGTCAGGCGGTTGCGGTCGAATTCGTACAGGTTGGGGGTGAACAGGGCCTGCTCGGCCAGCGCATTGGTGTCCGGGTACAGCGCCCAGGGCAGCGCGGTGCGCACGCCGTGCAGGGCGCCGGCATCGGCCAGCCACAGCACCCCGGCGCCGACCCCGCCCCAGAACGGCGCGGCGCGGCAGCGTTCCACCAGGGCGCGGCAGTTGGCCGGCTTCAGGGCGGCCTCGGCCTCGTCGGCGACCAGCAGCACCAGGTGCCAATGGCGCGCGGCGTCGCCCGTGAATTTGTCGGGGCTGCGCACGTCGACGTGCAGCAGCTCGGGGCCCAGCAGTTTGGCCGCCAGCCGCAGCGGCTGGACCAGGCCGGACCAGGTCAGCATGTCCGGCTCGCCCGCGTTCACCAGCAGCACGCGCAGCGGCCGCTCCTGCGCCAGTTGGGACAGGTCAGCAGGCTGCATCGGAATGGATCGGCGCTGTCATCAAGGGGGAAAGGGCATGGCGTCCGGCGGACCGCATCGGCCGTTATGATACCGGAGATAAAGAGCGAAGGATAAAGAGCAGGCGAACAAGCACCACGGCCCCGTCCGCCACGTGATGCCGATCCGGCAAAAGCCCGAGGGGCGGCTATAATCCTGCCCATGGGGGAACGATATCTAAAGAGTGTGCGGCTGCTGGCCGAGTGCATGCAGGGCTTCGAACGTTTTTCCGGCGAAGCGGTGCGCCAGCACGGACTGACGCACGCGCAGTTCGATATCATTGCCACACTGGGCAATACGCCCGGCATGAGCTACAAGGAGCTCGGCGAGCGTACCCTGATCACCAAGGGCACACTCACCGGCGTGATCGAGCGGCTGGAACAGAAGGGCTTGGTGGTGCGCGAACGCAGCAGCGACGACAAGCGCTCTTTCTTCGTGCGCCTCACGCCCGCCGGCGACACGGCCTTCGCCAACGTGTTTCCCAAGGTGGTGGCGCGCGGCAGGCAGCTGTTCCACCATTACGCCGATGCCGACTTCGACGCCCTGGACAGCGTGTTGCGCAAGCTGCGCGACCAGATCGCCGCCGCCGGCCTTCCTCCCCACCCATCACAAGCAAAGGAATTGCCTTGAAAACATCCCTGATCGACGGCAAAAAGCCTGCCCATTTCGACAAACACATCATCGGTAACATCCTGCTCGACGTCGCGCCCCTGGACGAAGTCCAGCAGGAAGTCATGCTGATCGGCGTGCGCAACGAATCCGGCGAGATCTACCGCCTCATCGGCGCCACCAAGCTCAACAGTTTCATGAATGCCACCGAAGAGCTGCTCGACCTTGGCCTGGTCGACGAACTGCAGGATACCGAAGAGCAGAAAGAAGGCTGCGACGCCATCTTCAGCGAACCCTGAATCCCCAACCAGGTCGTGAAAACAATGCCATAAGGCAATTTTTTACGACTGGACAGTGGGATCGGCGTATAATTTTTTGATGGACCGACTCTCCGCCCTCAAGAGCATCGCCGCCGAGGTCAGCCGCGGCGAACTCAGCTTTCCTACGAACGTCGACGCGACGCTCAAGCTGCAGCGCGCCCTGAACGAAGCCGACTGCCACACCGACATGGCGGCGCGCCTGGTGCAGGCCGAGCCGCTGCTGGCCGCGCGCACCGTGGCGATCGCCAATTCGGTGGCCTACAACCGCGCCGGACACGACGTCACCAATGTCCGCGCAGCGGTGCAGCGGGTCGGTTTCCGTACGCTCGGTGCACTGGCGGCCTCGGTCATCGTGCGCCAACTGGCCAGCGAAATCGTCGACCCCGGCCTGCGCGCCAAGGCCGACGCCCTCTGGATCCATTCGGCCCACGTGGCCGCGCTGGCCCAGGTGATCGCGCGCCGCGTCTCCTTCGTCGATCCGGAAACGGCCATGTTCGCCGGCATCGTGCATGACGTCGGCGGCTTTTACGTGCTCTCGCGTGCCGAGGAGTTTCCGGGCCTGCTGGACGGCGCCGCCGAGGGTGGCGCCGACGAGTGGATCGAACACGGCGAAGTGGCGATCGGCCGCGGCGTCCTGCTCAAGCTGGGCGTGCCGGTGCCGGTGATGGGCGCCATCGAAGCCCTGTGGAACGGCATGCGCGCCCTGCCGCCGGAAACCCTGGGCGATACCCTGCTGCTGGCCAAGGACCTGGCCCCCTTCCCCTCCCCGCTGTACGAGCGCCCGGGCGCGACCACGCTCGACTCGGCAGCCACCATCGACTTCACCGTCGGCGAAGGCACCCTGGCGCACGTGCTGGCCGAGTCGGCCGACGAAGTCAAGAGCCTGACTACCGCCCTGCTGTAAGCGGGCGACGATGCGCCGATACCGATACGGGTATCGGCCGCCGCATTAATCTCATTAGTAAAACGACAGAGACTTCTTCACTCTTGCATGCAGCGCTCGTCCGGGCCGGAATCACGACAATAACGATCACGGAGACATGCAATGAAGAACACCCTTTCGCTATGGGGGATGGGGGCCTTGTTGGCCGCCTCCCTGGCATCCTCGCACGCCGCCGCCCGTCCGGGCGTCACCCCGATCAGCTTCAAGAACGCATCGGTCCACGACCCTTCGGTGATCAAGGCCGGCGACACCTATTACGTCTTCGGCTCGCACCTGGCCGCCGCGAAGTCCACCGACCTGATGAACTGGCAGCAGGTAAGCAACGGCGTCGGCGCCAGCAATCCCCTGTTCCTGAACGGCGCCGCCAACGTGTTCACGGAACTGGCCGACACCTTTGCCTGGGCCCAATCGAACACCTTGTGGGCGGCCGACGTCAGGCAACTGGCCGACGGCAGGTTCTACATGTACTACAACGCCTGCAAGGGCGACTCCCCGCGCTCCGCCCTGGGCGTGGCGGTGGCCGAGCGCATCGAAGGACCCTACGTCGACAAGGGCATCATCCTGCGCTCGGGCATGTGGGGCCAGCCCAGCCCCGACGGCACGGTGTACGACGCCCTGAAGCATCCGAACACGGTCGACCCGCATGTGTTCTCCGACAATGCCGGCCGCCTGTGGATGGTCTACGGCTCGTATTCGGGCGGCATCTTCATCATGCAGATGAACCCGACCAACGGCATGCCGCTGCCGGGCCAGGGCTACGGCAAGCGCCTGATGGGCGGCAACTACAGCCGCATCGAAGGGGCGTTCGTACTGTACAGCCCGGCCACGTCCTACTACTACCTGTTCACCTCCTTCGGCGGCCTGGATGCGAACGGCGGCTACAACATGCGGGTGGCGCGCTCGCTCAAGCCGGACGGCCCCTACCTGGACGCCCAGGGCAACGACATGGCCAGGGTCAAGTCCGATCCGGCCAGGCCGCTGTTCGACGACGCCTCGATCGCGCCCTACGGCGTCAAGCTGATGGGAAGTTACCTGTTCGAGCGCAAGCTCGGCGAAGCGGGGACCGGCATCGGCACCGGCTACGTGTCGCCCGGCCATAACTCGGCCTACTACGATGCCGCGACCGGCAAGCATTTCCTGGTGTTCCATGCGCGCTTCCCCGAGCGCGGCGAACAGCACGAAGTCCGGGTACACCAGATGTTCATGAATGCCGACGGCTGGCCGGTCGTCGCGCCCTATCGCTACGCAAAAGAAAGCGCGAGCGCCGTGCCGCGCGGCTTCGTGCATGGCGACTACCTGTTCGTCAACCATGGCAAGGACATCTCTGCCGCCGTCAAGAAGTCCCAGCCGGTCACGCTGCACGCCAATGGCGCGGTGAGCGGCGCCGTGACGGGCAGCTGGCTGCTGTCCGGCAGCAATGGCGTCGAGCTGCGGCTGTCCGGCTCCCCCTCGCCCTACAAGGGGGTCTTGCTGAACCAGTGGGACGAAACCTCGCAAAGCTACGTCATGACCCTGTCGGCCCTGTCGCGCGAAGGGGTGGCGGTGTTCGGCAGCCGCCTGGTCCAGCGTAGCGATCCGCAGGTGGTAAAGGCCATCTACGACGAGCTCAGCCTGGGCAATACCGCGGCCGTGAGCGCCAACCTGAACCTGCCGACCTCGGCGGCGCGCGGCGCGACCATCGGCTGGAGCTCGTCGAACCCGGCCGTCGTCAGCAACAGCGGGGTCGTGACGCCGGCCGCGACCGACCTCACTGTGACCTTGAGCGCACGCATCAGCAAGGGCCCGGCCAGCATGGTGAAAACCTTCACGGTCACGGTGCGCAAGGCCGGCGGCCTGCTGGCGCACTACCCCTTCGACGGCAACCTGCTCGACGCCAGCGGCGCATCCGCAGCGGGCGCGGTCGTCGGCAACCGGATCGACGCCGCGGGCGGCAGCATCGGCTTCGAGGCGGGCGTCAAGGGCAAGGCCGCAGTCTTCAACGGCGCCAGCGGCATCCGCCTGCCCAACGGCCTGATCAGCTCCAACAGCTACACCGTCGCACTCTGGCTCAAGCCGGCGCAACTGACGGCGTTCACGCCCACCTTCTTCGGCGCCCGGACCACGGATTCCTGGATCAGCTTCCTGCCGAAGGGACATGAATTCGTCAACGGCGCCTCGATGCTGTGGTCGGGAACGGCCTGGTACGACGCCGGCGTCGGCATGAACCTGCCGGTGGGCCGCTGGTCGCACGTGGCCTTCAGCGTCAGGAACGGCGCCGTCAATGTCTACGTGGACGGGGTGAAGCGCTTCAGCGGCAGCAACTTCCCGAACGTGTTCAGCACCACCGGCGGCGTGTTCGCGCTGGGGGTGAACTGGTGGGATGCGCCCTACCAGGGCGCCATGGATGAGCTGCGCATCTATGGCGGCGCCCTGGGCGATGCCGACATCGCCGCCCTGGCGCGCTGAGCCGGACAAAAAAATGCCCGCTCCACAGAGCGGGCAAAGTCCAAAACTAGGGATGTCCTGAAAGAGACGGTTCCACTATAGGTCTCGCACGAGCCCGCTTCCGTGCGCTGGTTCACACAGGAGCGCATTTCTTCACGCCGGCGCGACAGGCAAAAAAAACCCGCGCCGGTGAGGGAGCGGGTGAAGTCCAAAACTAGGGATGTCCTGAAAGAGACAGTTCCACTATAAGCGTGTCGGTCCAGGCGCTCTGTGCGCTGACACACCTTGGCGCGCCCGACGGTGACGGGCTAATGCAGCGTCAGGTGCGTGCAAAGCGCGCGCACAGCGCCAGGACAGTGTCGGTGCCTGTATTGTCGCAGCCAATCGCCAGTCCCTCGCACAGTTCCGGGGCGGTCAGATTGGTCAGCACCAGGCCCGGCGGCATTTCCACCGCCAGGCGGGCGCCGCGCTCCCAGGCCAGGCGCGCGGTGTCGCCCCAGCGCACCTGGCGCGCCATATTGGTCGCGAGATCCTCGGCAATGCGCAGCGGATCGGCCAGCATGCGCGCCATGCTACTGCTGAGGAAGGTCGTGTGCGGACGGCGCAGGGCGACCTGGCCGAAGGCCGCCAGCATGTCGTCGGCCGCGGCGTCGAACAGCGCGCAGTGCGAGGGTACGCTGACGGCCAGGCGTTCCGCCTTGCTGGCGCCTTGCGCGCGCGCCAATGCCATCACGGCATCGAGTGCGGCGTCGGCGCCGGAAATCACCAGTTGCCGCTCGGCGTTCAGATTGGCCAGGTAGACCGGACTGGCCGCCGTGTGCACCCCGTCGATCAGGGGGTCGAGTTGCGGCTGGGTCAGGCCGACGATGGCCGCCATCCCGTAGCCATGGGGAAAAGCTTCGTCCATCAGCCTGCCCCGCCGCGCGACCAGCGCGACGGCGTCGGGGTAATCCAGCGCGCCCGCAATGACCGCCGCCGGATAGGCGCCGATCGACAATCCCGCCACCATGCCCGGCTGCGCGCCCATCGCGGTCAAGCTGCGTGCCATTGCCACGCCGGCAATGAGCAGGCATAGCTGAACCGCCCTGCTGGACGCCAGCGCCTGGGGCGTGTCCAGCGCCAGCGGGTCGGTCCCGAGCACCTCGCCGGTTTCGGCCAGCGTGCGCGCGGCCTCGGCATGGTCCGGCAGGCGGTGCAGCATGTCCGGGCGCTGGGCGCCCTGGCCGGGGAAGGTGAACAGCACGGTCATGGCGCCTCCCACGGATCGTCGGTCATGCGCGGTCCGGTATCGGTCTTGAGCAGCACCCGGCCGCCGTTCCTGATCCATTCGGCAAAGGCGAAACCGCCATGTCCGGTATCGATCTGCAGGTCCACGCGGCATGCGGCGTCCGCGCTCACCTCCTGCAGCAGGCTTGCCTGGCTTGCCGTCAGCGGAGTCGGGGCGCGTACCAGCAAGTCGATATCGCTGGCCGGATGGAGGACCGGCCAGCCGGTCGCCAGGGCGAAGCCGAGCCCGCCGGTGGGCCCCCACGCCAGGCCACTGCCATCGAGTCGGGGAGCGAGCCGGCGCAGCGCAGTCAGGATCGGCGCCGCGCCTGGCTGCGTCAACTCGCGCCGGACCAGCGTCTCGGGGCTGGCGCACGCGCGTACCGCCGAGCGCCGGAGCACGCCGGCCAGCCGCTCGCTGCGTGCTTCGCCGCGCAGTCCCACCGGGAGCAAGGCATCGCTGGCGGTGCGCGCGCGCCGCACGACGAGCGGGCAGCCGCGGCGCTGCGCCGCCTCGGCCCACGACGGCAGGGCGCCGTCGGGCTCGAACGCCTGCCAGTCCGATACCCACAGCAGATCGTGTGGGCGCAGCGGTGGGAGATGGGCGTGCATGATGGCCTCAGGCGAACAGCGCCCTGGTGGCGAAGAACAGGACCGATGGCCCCATCAGGCAACCGAGCCCGGTGTAGAAGGTCGAGGTCATGGCGCCGTAGGGAACCAGCTTGGGATCGATCGCCGCCAGGCTGCCGCATACGCCACTGGTCGTGCCTATCATCCCGCCGTACACCATCGCGGTGCGCGGGTTATCCAGGCCGATCGACTTGGCGAAGAACGGCGCCCCCACCATCACCAGCACCGACTTGACCAGTCCCGCGGCGATGCTCAGCGCCACCACATCGGAACTGGCGCCGATGGCGGCCCCCGTCACCGGGCCAACGATATAGGTGACCGCGCCGGCGCCGATGGTGGTCATGCTGACCACGTCGGTATACCCGAACGCATAGGCGACGCCGGCCCCGATCACGAAGGACAGGACCACGCCGAGCAGCAGCGCGACGATGCCCGAGAGTCCGCAACGGCGCATGTCGGACAGGCTGGCGCCGTAGGCGGTGGAGACGATGGCGAAGTCGCGCAGCATGGCGCCGCCCAGCAGGCCCATGCCCGATAGGAGCTTCAGGTCCACCACGCCCTTGGTGCCGCCGGTCGCGGTGCCGGCCATGTAGGCCAGCAGCAGCCCGATCATGATGGCCAGCGCCGAACCGTGCAGGTGTCCACGCGTCAGGCGCGCGGACAGGAAGTAGGAAATCCACATCGTCAGGCCGACCACCGCGAAGGCGGTCAGCAGGCCGTTCTTGGCCAACAGGTCGACCAGGATGTCTTGCGTCGTATTCATGCCGTTCTCCCTGGATCAACGTTGCGCACTGGCGGCGCCGGACGGGTCGGGGGCGCCGACCGGCGGGCCGGGACCGTAGCGGCCCTTGCCGATCTTCGCGACCAGCGGAATCAGCGCGAAGCAGACCACGACAGCCAGCACGCCGGCCAGGATCGCCGCGGGCCCGCCCTTGACGGCGCCGACCACGTTCTGCTGCGCCGCCATCGCGACCACGATCGGAATGTACATCGCAGTCCAGAATCCGATGCCTTGCTCGGATGCGTGGACCAGCATGCCGCGCCGCTTGAACAGGTCGGTCAGGAACAACAGCAGCAGCATGGCAAAGCCGACACCGCCGACATTCGCTTTCACGCCAAGCAAGGCGCCAAGGACATCGCCGATGAACAGCCCGGCCAATGTGCAGAACGCGAGAAGTGCTACACCAAAAACAATCATGATCAGTCTCCAATAGATTGGTTGTCTTGCTTTTATTGTTGTGCTTACTGCTGCTGCCCGCTGGGCAGCGTCGTGGGAACAAGCGGGTGCCGGTCTCCTTTCAGCCGTGAGTCGGGTCGGATTGCCATTGGGCCCGCATCAGTTCGCGGACCTTGCGCGAGGCGCTGCGGTTGTCGGCGTCGAGACGTCCGCTCAAGCCGCGATCAAGCGTGGCCCGGATGTCCGCCAGCGCCGCCAGCAAGCTGCTGCGCACCAGTTCGACATCGCCGTCGGACGCTGCGTCGGCGTCGGCCACCGACAACAGGCGCCACAGCAGTCCGAGCGAGGCGTAATTGCGGATGTCGTAGGCCATCGGCGGAACCTGGGCGGCGAGCTGTTCGAGCGCTTCGACCGAACGCAGCGTGATGCGGGCCGCCGATGCCTTACCCATTGCATGCACGCTGACCGCGTCGTCGTCGAACGCGATGATGCGGTTGGCCTGGTAGCCGTGCGCCAGGAAGCCGCCGGAAATCGCCTTGCCGACGATGAGCGCAATCACCGGATGCCCGGCCAGCCGCGCATCGGCGTAGGCGGCTGCGGCGGCGGCGAGCGCCTGGTGGATGCCGAAGGCTTCCTCGCGCCGGCCATAGGCCTGGCTGGTGACGTCGACGATCGCGACGATCGCGCTCTTGCTGTCCTGCTCGCGCTCGGCCTCGGCCAGTTCACGCACGGCCCTGGCGATTTCCCATCCCTCGACCAGTCCGACTTCGCCGTCGCGTACCCGTGGGAAGCGGTTGTCCGGATCGGGCACGACCGCGATGAAGCGCGCCGGGTGGCCGTCCAGGTCTGCATCCGCGACGCGCAGCGCCTGGCTGTAGCCGGGGACGGGAGAGGCCTGGCCGGTCAGCCTGGAGAACCAGGTCAGGCCGCGGCTGGGATTCAGCTTCGGATTCGGAACGGTGCTCACGATGCGCTTCCTTTCGTGTAAATGTGGCGGACGCTCTCCGCGGTGGCCTGGACCGAGGTGTCGACCTCGGCCAGCCGGGCCAGGTAGTCGCGGAAGCGGTCGCTGCGATGCTGCCGCGGCAGGCCGGCGCGCAGGCACTGCAGGACGGCTGCATGGATCTGTGCCAGGTCGTCCTGCACGTAGGCATCCACCAGCCCGCTCTGGTAGCGCTGCTCGCCGCCGGTCAGGCTCCAGATGAAGGGTTTGTCGCGCGAGTCGAATTCGGCGATGCCGGCTTCCTGCTCGATGACTTGCGGCCCGTTCAGGCCCAGGCGGGCGTCGCGGGTGCACACCAGGTAGCTGCACAGTCCGGCGGCGATCGACATCCCGCCGTAGCAGCCGACGGTGCCGGCGCTGACCCCGATCACCGGTTGATAGCGGCGCAGGTCGGCGATCCCCGCGTGGATGTCGGCGATGGCGGCCAGGCCGAGGTTGGCCTCCTGCAGGCGCACGCCGCCGGTTTCGAACAGGATGACCGCGCAGGTGGGCACGCCCTGCCGGTTGTCCTCGGCCGCCAATTCCAGCGCGGCGGCGATCTTGGCGCCGCCCACTTCGCCCATGCTGCCGCCCTCGTAGCCGCCTTCGATCGCCAGCACGACGGCCGGCTGCTGCCCGAGCGTGCCTTTCATCACCACCACGCCGTCGTCGGCCTGCGCCGTGATGCCCTGCGGTTCGAGCCAGGGCGACTTGACGCGGTCGAACGGCCCCAGCAGTTCACGGGCGGTGCCCTGGTCGAGCAATGCAATGGCGCGCTGGCGCGCGCCCAGCTCGATGAAACTGTCGCGTTGCCGGAAATCCGTGCTGTTCATGGCTGTCGTACTCATGGTTTCTTCGCCTCTTCCATCGCCTCTTCCAGGCGCATGCGGACCACGCCCGGCGTGGCGCCGCAGTCGTTGATGTCGATGTTCACGGCCGGCAGGCCGGCGCCGTCGAACATCCGCTCCAGCACGGCGTTCCAGACCGCCTGCTTGCCGTCGACCGAGGTCGTGACCGTGATGCTGGTGGCGCCGTCGCTGGCGGGTTCGACCAGCACTTCGAGGTCGCCGGAACCCACCACCCCGGCCATGGCGCGCCGCGGCGCCGGTGCGGCGGCGGCGAATTGTCTCGTGAATTTTTCCATGTTTAGTCCTTGCGCTGTCGGTTCGATCGTTGGTGCTGGAGGCGGTCCAGGAACAGGGTGGCGGCCAGCAAGTCCGCCGCGCCGCCGGGCGAAACCCTCAGCCCGACCATCAGCCCATCCAGCGTGCGCAGCGCACGCTTGCCGCTGGCCGTGCCTGCACCGCCGGCGGCAAGCGCCTGCGCCGCCCCGTCCTGGATGGCCGCCAGCGCCTCGGTGCCGCCGCGCGACAGCACGCAGGTATCGTCGAGCTGCGCGATCAGGGCCAGCAGGCAGTCGAGCCGGGCGGTGATCTCGCTGTTTCCCTGCCGGCGCGAAGCGCGCAGCCGCGGCAGGGCGCTGTCGACCACGGACGGAAAGCCCGCCTGGGCCTGGGCGCGCGCGCCGCCCACGCCATAGCGCTTGCATGCGGCTTCGCCTTTGTTATTGGTATGAACCGGGGCAAAGCGATCGGGGCAACGGGCGAGCGCGCCGGCACGGCGGGCGATGTCCGATGCGCAGGCCGCGCCCGGGACCTGGGCGGCCGCCGTGACCAGCAGGCCCAGCGCCCAGATCGCACCGCGATGGGTGTTGATACCGCCGGTCGCCTCCAGCATGGCCGCTTCGCCCAGCCGGCCGATCTGGCCGATCCGGGCGCGCAGCGTGGGCATGTCGGGTATCGTGCCGCCGGCCTGGGCCAGCGCATCGAAGGTCGGATGCAGCACCCGCGCCGAATGGCACATCAGGCTCCAGTCCATGTCGCTGTGCGCCCCGCGGCCGCGCAGGTCGACCAGGCCGGGCTTGGGCGTCAGCATGGCTTCGTCGATCAGTGCGGCCACGGCGCCGTCGGCCAGCAGAGTGGCGGACTGGGCCGTCGGCCGGGTGGGTGCGCCGGCCGTGCGCGCTATCAGGGCGTCCATGATGTCCGGGCTGTTCATTACCAGCTCCTGAACTTTGCCGGGGGTTCGTACAAGCCCTCGGACCAGTCGACCAGGTCGCCGATGCTCTTCGCTGCCAGCAGCGAACGGGTAGCGTCGGCGCGCCGCACGCCGATATCCTCGGGCAGGGCGATCAGCCCGGCGCTGCGCATGCGCTGGGTCTCCTTGGGATCGTGGCGCATGCCGATCGGCGTGACGCCCGCGACGGCCGCCAGCATGGCCTTGCGCTCCTCGAGCGACTGCGACTTGTACAGGTAGGCGATGCCTTCCTCGGTCAGCACGTGGGTCACGTCGTCGCCGTAGATCATCACCGGGGCGAGCGGCATGCCGGTGTCGCGGCCCACCTGGACCGCGTCCAGGCTCTCGACGATGCTCGGCTGACCGTTGTCCTGGAAGGTCTCCACCATCTGCACGACCAGCTTTTTGCCGCGATTTAAGGGATCGGTTGCATCGATCATCGACATCCACGCCGGCGTGGCGTGGCGCCGCCCGTGCGGGTCGTGGCCCATGTTCGGCGCGCCGCCGAAGCCGGTCAGGCGGCCGCGCGTCACGGTCGACGAATTGCCCAGTCCATCCATTTGCAAGGTCGAGCCGATGAACAGGTCGACCGCATACTGTCCGGCGAGCTGGCACAGCAGCCGGTTCGAGCGCAGCGAACCGTCACGGCCGGTGAAGAACACATCGGGGCGGGCGGCAACATAGTTCTCCATGCCCAGCTCGGCGCCGAAGCAGTGGACGCTCTCGACCCAGCCCGATTCGATGGCGGGAATCAAGGTCGGGTGCGGGTTCAGCGTCCAGTTGCGGCAAATCTTTCCCTTGAGCCCCAGTTGTTCGCCGTAGGTCGGCAGCAGCAGTTCGATCGCGGCGGTATTGAAGCCGATGCCGTGGTTCAGCGACTGCACCTGGTGGCGCTCGTACACGCCGCGGATGGCCATCATCGCCATCAGCACGTGAACAGGCTTGATGAGCCGGGGATCGCGCGTGAACAGCGGTTCGATGAAAAACGGCTTGTCGGACTGCACCACGAAGTCGACCCAGGAGCCCGGGATGTCGACCCGCGGCAGGTCGGCCGGGTCGTCGACGATCTCGTTGACCTGGGCGATCACGATACCGTCGCGGAAGGCCGCGGCTTCGGTCAGGGCGGGCGTGTCTTCGGTGCTCGGGCCAGTGTAGAGATTGCCCTGCCGGTCGGCCTTGTAGCCGGCCACCATGACCACCTGCGGCGTCAGGTCCACATACAGGCGCGCATACAGTTCGACATAGGTGTGGATGGCGCCGACTTCCAGTTGGCCGTCCTTCAGGTACTGGGAGATGCGCAGGCTCTGCCCGCCGGCAAACGCGAAGTCGAGCTTGCGGGCGATGCCGAGTTCGAACAGGTCGAGATGCTCGGGCAGGCTGACGCTGGGCATGATCAGGTGCAGATGGTTCACTTTCGCGGGATCCACCTGCACCAGCGCGCGGGCCAGGAAATCGGCCTGCTTCTGGTTGTTGCCCTCCAGGACGACGCGGTCGCCGGGGGGAGATCAGGGCTTCCAGCGCTGGAACGATCTGATCGGTCGGGATCACCCGGCCGGATGCATACGGTTGGGCAAGTGCGAGGCGGCGCTGTTTTCCTGTCGCCGGCGGCTCCACTTGGGCGAGTTTTCTGTGACAACATGATCATCGACGAAGAAATCACGCTCAAGAAACTCGAGATATTCCTGGCCTTCATGGAGCTAGGCAGCCTGGCGCGCGTGTCGGAAGTACTTGGCCAGAGCGCGGTCAGCATCCACCGGGCCTTGCATACCCTGGAGGAAGGCCTCGGCTGTCCGCTGTTCAAGCGCTCTGGACGACACCTGATTGCCCTCGAGACGGCGCACGTCTTCGCCGAGCATGCGCGCAGGACGCTCGACGCTTGCCAGCAGGGCGTCAAGCGCGTACGCGAGCTCGCGAATGTGAACGCTACTAAACTGCGCATCGGCACGCTGCATTCGCTGACCCTGCATTGCATTCCACGCATCATCGTCGAACTGAAATTGCGCAAGCCGGACGTCGAGGTCAGCCTGACCATGGGCTCGAACCAGGCCCTGCTGCGCGACCTGAGCGAAGGCAACCTCGATGCCGTCATCATCGGCCTGATCGAGCCACCCACGGGCGGCGACCTGGTGTCGGTGCCGATCTTCGACGACGCGATCTACCTGGCCGTGCCGGCCGATTCGCCGTTCGCCAAGCTTCCCGAAGTCGACCTGGCAGACACCCTGGACCAGAAGTTCCTGACCTTGAAACAAGGGTTTGTGACCGCGCACAGTTTCTTCCACGCTTTTGACGGCAGTGGGCACAAGCCCAAGATCGCCATGGAGGTCAGCGACATTTTCTCGCTGATCAACCTGGTGGGCGAAGGGATGGGTTTTGCGCTGCTGCCTGGCCGGATCGCGTCCTTCAGTACCCGCATCAGGCTGGTGCCGCTGGCACGCAAGTTCGCATCGAAGCAATCGATCACCCTGCTCTATTCCCAGCGGCGCGAGCGCGATCCGAACCTGCTGGCGCTGGCGGCCGAGTGCAGGATGTATGCGCGGCGAAAAGATCTGGTCGCCTGACGCGCCTGGCGCCACACCAGCGCATTGTTGGCAAAGTATTGCCAAGGCCGCGCTCCGGGCAAAAAAAAACCGCTCCGGTTGGGGAGCGGGTGAAGTCCAAAACTAGGGATGTCCTGAAAGAGACAGGTCCACTATAGGGATCGCCATTACGCAACTCTGTGCGTTACCGCACGAAAACTGCCAAATTTGTGACATCGGCTTGATCTACATGCAAACATGCCGCCGCGGCGGGGCCGGGGCGGCATGTTCTGGTGGGGCGGGCCTTAGACGACGGCGCCGTCGGTCTCGTCCTTTTCCTTGACCGGCTTGATCAGGTCTTCGCGCTTCACGCCCAGCCACATGGCCATGGCCGCGGCGACGAACACCGAGGAATAGATGCCGAAGCAGATGCCGATGGTCAGCGCCAGCGCGAAGAAATGCAGTGCGTGGCCGCCGAACAGCAGCATCGACAGCACCATGATCTGGGTCGAGCCGTGGGTGATGATGGTGCGCGAGATGGTGCTGGTGATTGCGTGGTCCATCACTTCCGGCACGCTCATCTTGCGCTGCTTGCGGAACATCTCGCGGATCCGGTCGAAGATGACGACCGACTCATTGACGGAATAGCCCAGCACCGCGAGGGTCGCCGCCAGCACCGTCAGCGAGAATTCCCACTCGAAGAAGGCGAAGAAGCCCAGGATGATCACCACGTCGTGCAGGTTGGCGATGATGGCCGAGACCGCGAACTTCCATTCGAAGCGGATCGCCAGGTAGGCGACCACGCCGATGATCGTCATGATGAGGGCGTTCAGGCCGTTCTGGGCCAGCTCGTCGCCGACCGCCGGGCCGACGAACTCGACGCGCTGCAGGCTGACCAGTTCCTGGTCGCCCGCGTTCACGCAACTGGTGCGGTTGACCTGTTCGCCCTTGTCGGTGGTGACCTGGGTGACCTTCGGCGTGCCCTGTTCCGATGCGCAGACGGCGTCGAACACCTTGGTCGAGGAGCCGGCCGCCGCCTGGCCCTCGATGATCGGCAGGCGCAGCAGGACGGTTTGCGCATTGCCGAAGCTGGTCACTTCCGGCGCTTCGTAACCGATGCCGCGCAGCGTGTTGCGGATTTTTTCCTGGTCTGCCGCGTGGGGATAGCTGAGCTCCATCACGGTGCCGCCGGTGAATTCCACCGACAGATGCAGGCCTTTGGTCGCCAGGAAGAACACCGCCGCCAGGAAGGTCAGCGCCGAGATCACGTTGAGGATCAGGGCGTGACGCATGAACGGGATGTCCCGTTTGATCTTGAAAAATTCCATGGTTTATTCCTGAATTCCCTGAGTCGCGTTTTGCTTGTTAGGCGTGAAACCGTCTTTCCAGACCGTGCCGATCGAGATGCTGGTCAGTTTCTTCTTGCGGCCATACCAGAGGTTGATGATGCCGCGGGCCACGAACACGGCCGAGAACATCGAGGTCATGATGCCCAGGCAGTGCACCACGGCAAAGCCGCGCACCGGACCGGAACCGAAGATCAGCAGCGCCAGGCCGACGATCAGGGTGGTGATGTTGGAGTCGAAAATGGTGTCCCAGGCATGCTTGAAGCCGGCGTTGATCGCCACCTGCGGTGCGGCGCCGGCGCGCAATTCCTCGCGGATGCGCTCGTTGATCAGGACGTTGGCATCGATCGCCATACCCAGCGCCAGCGCGATTGCCGCGATACCCGGCAGCGTCAGCGTGACCTGCATCATCGACAGCAGCGCCAGCAGGAACAGCACGTTGGCCGCCAGCGCCAGCGCGCTGACGAAGCCGACCACGTGGTAGTAGATGACCATGAAGATGGCGATCGCGACGAAGCCCCAGATGGTGGACTTCAGGCCGCGCTCGATGTTCTCGGCGCCCAGCTGCGGGCCGATCACGCGTTCTTCGATGAATTCCATCGGCGCCGACAGCGCGCCCGAGCGCAGCAGCAGCGCCAGTTCGTTGGCGTCTTCCGAGGTACCCATGTTGGTGATCTGGAAGGTCGAACCCAGCTCACTCTGGATGGTCGGGGCCGACAGCACGCTGTACTTGCCCTTTTCCTTGAGCAGGATGGCCATGCGCTTGCCGACGTTTTCGCGGGTGGCCATGCGGATGCGGCGGCCGCCGTCGCCGTTCAGGTCGAGCGACACGGCCGGCTGCTGGTTGGAGTCGAAGCTGGCCACCGCGCTCGAGATGTAGTCGCCGGTGAGGATGATGTCTTTCGAGACCACGATCGGGGCGCCGCGGCCCTCGGTGAACAGTTCCGAGTTCAGCGGGATGGCGGCGGTCAGTTCGGTGCCCGGGGTCACGGTCGAATCGACCATGCGCAGCTCCAGGGTGGCGGTGCGGCCGATGATGTCCTTGGCGCGCGCCACGTCCTGCACGCCGGGCAGCTGGACGATGATGCGGTCGGCGCCCTGCTGCTGGATCAGCGGTTCGCTGGTGCCCAGCTCGTTGATGCGCTTGGACAGGGTGGCGATGTTCTGCTTCACGCCGTCTTCCACGGTGCGCTTGAGCGCGTCCGGCTTCAGGGTGACGACCAGTTTCAGCTCGGTGCCGTCGGCGGCGTCCAGGAAGGCCAGCTCCTGGAATTGCGCGGCCAGTGCCTCGCGCGCGGCGGCGCGGGTCTCGGCGTCGCGGAAGCGCACTTCGATGCTGTCGCCCACGCGCTCGATGCCGGCGTGGCGGATGTTCTTGTCGCGCAGTTGGCTGCGCACACCGGCCTGCACGCCCTTCACCTTGGTGTCGAGCACGGCCTTGCCGTCGACCTGCAGCAGGAAGTGGACGCCGCCGCGAAGGTCCAGGCCCAGGTTCATGGGCTTGGCGTTGATCTTTTCCATCCAGGCCGGGGTGTTCTTGGCCAGGTTGACGGTGACGATGTAATCCGGATTTTCCGCGTCGCGGTTCAGGTCGCGTTCGAGCGCCAGCTTGGCCTTGAACTGGGCGTCGGTGCTGGGGAAGCGCGCACGCACCGAGGTACTGTTGCCGCTGCCTTCGAGGCCGACCGCAGTGGCCGGAACACCGTTGCGCTTGAGCGCATCCTCGACCATGCCGACGGTGGCGCTGGTGACATTGACCGTCGATTTACCGGTAGTGACCTGCAGGGCCGGCGTTTCGCCGAAGTAGTTCGGCGCCGTGTACAACGCACCCAGCAGGAGCGCGACGGCGATCAATAGATATTTCCAGACGGGATAGCGATTCATAGTGTTCCAGCGTTCAATGTTGGGCACGATGCGGCCCGGAGGCCGCGGATGGTGCTTACCGGCTTACAAGGCCTTCAGGGTGCCTTTCGGCAGCAGCGTCGTCACTGCGTTCTTCTGGACCACGATCTCGGTACCGGCCGCGATTTCGATCGTCACATAGGTGTCGGCCACTTTCACGACACGGCCCAGGATGCCGCCGGCGGTCGCCACTTCATCGCCCTTGGTCAGCGCGTCCATCATCGTCTTGAGCTCACGCTGGCGCTTCTGCTGCGGGCGGATCAAGAGGAAATACATGACCACGAACATCAGGATCAGCGGCAGGAACGTGGTCAGGCTACCCATCAGGCCAGGATCGGCTGCGGTCGTGGTTTGCGCGTACGCATTGGAAATGAACACAAGGACTCCAATTGTGAGGATTAAAAAATAAGCGGTGTATTCTAGCACCGGCACTGCGGCCGGGGACAATCTGGGGCTATGTAGGCTTGCAATTCCAGATTGCAAGATGTTGCAGGAAAAATAAGCGCAAGCGCCTGGCAATGGTAAAAAAAAGGGTTCTCGCAAGAACCCGATTGCCAGCCGAGCAGTAAGCGCCCGCTTACACGCCGCGCGAGCGATCCGCCCGGAACTGGATCCGGAGCTCGTTGAATTTGTCGGCGTCGATCGCATCGCGCATCTCCTGCATGATCTTCAGATAGAAGTGCAGGTTGTGGATGGTGTTCAGGCGCGCGCCCAGGATCTCGTTCGAGCGGTGCAGGTGGTGCAGGTAGGCGCGCGAGAAGTTCTTGCAGCAGTAGCAATCGCAGCTCTCGTCCAGCGGCGCCGTGTCGTCCTTGTAGCGGGCATTCTTGATCTTGACGTCGCCGAAGCGGGTGAACAGCCAGCCGTTGCGCGCATTCCGGGTAGGCATGACGCAGTCGAACATGTCCACGCCGTTGGCCACGCCTTCGACCAGGTCTTCCGGCGTGCCGACGCCCATCAGGTAGTGCGGCTTGTTCTCGGGCAGGCGCGGGCCGACGTGGGCCAGGATGCGCTGCATGTCTTCCTTGGGTTCGCCCACCGACAGGCCGCCGATCGCCAGGCCGGGGAAGTCGATGTCTTCCAGCCCCGCCAACGACTCGTCGCGCAAGTGCTCGTACATGCCGCCCTGGACGATGCCGAACAGCGCGTTCGGATTCTCGCCGGCCTTGAATTCGTTCATCGAGCGCTGCGCCCAGCGCAGCGACATGCGCATCGACTTGGCCGCCTCCTCGCTAGTGGCGGGTCGCCCATCTATCTCATACGGCGTGCACTCGTCGAACTGCATCACGATGTCCGAGTTCAGCGAACGCTGGATCTGCATCGACACTTCCGGCGACAGGAACTGGCGCGAACCGTCGATCGGCGAGGCGAACTTGACGCCCTCTTCGGTGATCTTGCGCATCGCGCCCAGCGAAAACACCTGGAAGCCGCCCGAGTCGGTCAGGATTGGGCCATCCCAGCCCATGAACTTGTGCAGGCCGCCGAACTTGTCCAGCACCGCCGTGCCCGGGCGCAGCCACAGGTGGAAGGTGTTCCCCAGGATGATCTGCGAGCCCACTTCCTTCAGCTCGACCGGGTTCATCGCCTTGACCGAGCCGTAGGTACCGACCGGCATGAAGATCGGGGTTTCGATGGTGCCGTGGTTGAGCTTCAGGCGGCCGCGGCGCGCATGCGACAGGCCGCTGGTGTCTTTTTTCAGTAAGGTAAATTCGAGCATCGGTTTCTTTAACGGGCGTATTTAACGTGAGCTTGTCGTCAGCAGCATGGCGTCGCCATAGCTGAAGAAGCGGTATTCGTTGGCGATCGCATGCTGGTAGGCCGTGCGGATCTGGTCGTAGCCGGCAAAGGCCGACACCAGCATCATGAGCGTCGACTTCGGCAAGTGGAAATTGGTGATCAGGCGGGTCACCGTCTTGAAGCGGTAGCCCGGGGTGATGAACAGCGCGGTATCGTCGCTGCCCGCCACCAGCTGGCCCGACTGCGAGGCCGACTCCAGCGCCCGCAGGCTGGTCGTTCCGACCGCCACCACGTCGCGGCCCGCCGCTTTTGCCGCACGCACGGCGTCCACCGTCTCTTGCGGGATCGTGTACCACTCCGAGTGCATCTGGTGCGCCGACAGGTCCTCGACCCGCACCGGCTGGAAGGTGCCGGCGCCCACGTGCAGGGTCACGTAGGCGAGCTTGACGCCTTTTTCGGCGAGGCGGTCGAGCAGCGGCTGGTCGAAATGCAGGCCGGCGGTCGGCGCGGCCACCGCGCCCGGCTCTTTCGAGTACACGGTCTGGTAGCGCTGCTCGTCGAATGCGTCGGCATTGTGCTCGATGTAGGGCGGCAGCGGCAGGCGGCCGTGGGCTTCGATCAGCTCGAACACATCGCCCCCCTCCCCGGGAAAATGCAAGGTGAAGAATTCGCCCGCGCGCTCACCGACCGTGACCTCGAAGGCCTCGGCCAGGCGGATGCGGTTGCCCGGCTTGGGCGACTTGGACGCGCGCACCTGTGCCAGCACGGTGCGGTTGTCCAGCACGCGCTCGACCAGCACCTCGACCTGGCCGCCGGTTTCCTTGACGCCGAAGAAGCGCGCCTTGAGCACGCGCGTATTGTTCATCACCAAGAGGTCGCCCGGCTGGAGCTGGTCGACGATGTCGGCAAAATGGCGGTCGGTGATCTGGTCGCCATCGAGCTGCAGCAGGCGCGAGGCGCTCCGGTCAGGCAGCGGATGCTGCGCGATGCGCTCTGGCGGCAGCTCGAAATCGAAATCGGAAAGCGAGTACATTGTTGTCAATTCTGGGAAAATGAAGCCTGTCAGCCTTACAATAGGGGGAAACCCGGAGGCTGCAACGCGTGCGGCGAACCCTCTATTTTACGCCAGCAAAGCCTCAACTGCCGCAATATGCCCGCCACCAAGACCACATCCGCTCCCAAAACGATCGAATCGAAGCTCCTCCGGCTCGGCCTGCGCACCGACATGGACCTGGTGCTGCACCTGCCGATGCGCTACGAGGACGAGACCCGGGTCGTCACGATCCGCGAGGCGAGCATGCGCGGCCTGCAGACCTGGCAGGTCGAAGGGGTCGTGACCAAAAACGAGATCACGTACAAGCCGCGGCGCCAGCTCCTGGTGCAGATCGCCGACGACACCGGCGAGCTGCAGCTGCGCTTCATGAATTTCTACGGCAGCCAGGTCAAGCAGCTGTCCGAGGGCGTGCGGGTACGCGCGCGGGGCGAACTGAAACACGGCTTCTTCGGCGCCGAGATGGTCCACCCCACGTACAAGGTGATCAACGAGGGCGCGCCGCTGCCCAGCTCGCTCACGCCGGTCTATCCGGCCGGCGAAGGCCTGTCGCAGACCGTGATGCGGCGCGCGATCGCCGACGCCATGAAGCGCATCGACTGGCGCGACACCCTGCCCAACGCCTTTCTCTCGCGCCTGCAGCTGTGGGACTTCGAACCCGCGGTGCGCCTGCTGCACTATCCGCCGGCCGACGTCGACGACCATGCGCTCACCGAGCGCAGCCACCCGGCCTGGACCCGCATGAAGTTCGACGAGCTGCTGGCGCAGCAGCTGTCCCTGAAGCGGGCGCAGCGCTCCCGGCGCGAAAAAGGCGCACCGCAGCTGCTTGCGGTCGGGGCCCTGTCCTCGGCCTTCCTGGACGCCCTGCCCTTCCAGCTCACCGGCGCGCAGCAGCGCGTCGTGAAAGAGATCGGCGCCGACCTGCGCGAAGGCTACCCGATGCAGCGCCTGCTGCAGGGCGACGTCGGCAGCGGCAAGACCGTGGTGTCGGCGCTGGCCGCCGCCCAGGCCATCGACAGCGGCTACCAGGCCGCCCTGATGGCGCCCACCGAAATCCTGGCCGAGCAGCACTTCCGCAAGATCGCCGCCTGGATGGAGCCGCTCGGCGTGAAGGTGGCCTGGCTGACGGGCAGCCTCAAGAAAAAGGAAAAGGACGCGGCCAAGGAGCTGATCGAGTCGGGCGAAGCGAAGCTGGTGATCGGCACCCATGCCCTGATCCAGGACACGGTGCAGTTCGCCCGCCTGGGCCTGGTGATCGTCGACGAGCAGCACCGCTTCGGCGTCGGCCAGCGCCTCACCCTGCGCAACAAGGGCAGCGACGGCCTGGTGCCGCACCAGCTCATGATGTCCGCCACGCCGATTCCGCGTACCCTGGCCATGACCTACTACGCCGACCTCGAGGTATCCGTCATCGACGAGCTGCCGCCGGGACGCAGCCCGATCGTCACCCGCGCCATCGACCAGAACCGGCGCGACGAGGTGATCGAGCGCGTGCACGCGGCGGCGCAGGAAGGACGCCAGGTGTACTGGGTCTGCCCACTGATCGAGGAATCCGAGGTGTTGCAGCTGCAGACCGCCACCGAGACCTACGAAACCCTGGCCGAGGCCCTGCCGGACCTGGTGGTGGGGCTGGTGCACGGACGCCTCAAGCCGGCGGAAAAACAGCTGATCATGGACGCCTTCATCGCAGGCGAGATCCACGTGCTGGTGGCGACCACCGTGATCGAGGTCGGGGTCGACGTGCCGAACGCTTCGCTGATGGTGATCGAGCATGCCGAACGCTTCGGCCTGTCGCAGCTGCACCAGCTGCGCGGCCGCGTGGGACGGGGCTCGGCCGCGAGCGTGTGCCTGCTGCTGTACCAAAGCCCGCTCGGCCAGGTGGCCAAGCAGCGCCTGCTGACCATGCGCGAGACCGTTGATGGCTTCGAGATCGCGCGGCGCGACCTGGAGATCCGCGGCCCCGGCGAGTTCCTGGGGGCGCGCCAGTCGGGCGAAGCGATGCTGCGCTTTGCCGACCTGGAAAGCGACCAGTGGATCGTGGACAAGGCGCGCGACGTGGCGCAGTACCTGCTGGACAACGGCGACCGGCCGGAGTACATGGCGGTCATCGATGCGCACCTGACGCGCTGGCTGGGCGGGCGGGAAGAGTTCCTGAGGGTCTGAGCCGGGATCGATACCGGACTGAACGGCGAGAAGCGCTCAGGTACTGATCGCATTCGTAAACGTCAGCCGGTTCCCGAACGGATCCTTCACCGACATGTCGCGCGAGCCCCAGGGAGTGTCGCCGATGTCCGGGCGGGCGTAGCCGTACTGCCGCGCCACCAGTTCAGCGTGGTAGGCATCGATGTCGTCGACCTCGATGCGCATTGCCGCACCGGGGCAGCAGTCGCCGTGGTGTTCGCTCAGGTGCAGCCGGCAAGCGCCGCGCGACACTTGCAGGTAGAGCGGCAGGCCGGGCTCGAAACGGTGCTCCCAGTCGACCTGGAAGCCGAGGAAACCGACGTAGAATTCGCGCGCCTTGGCTTCGTCGAAGATGCGCAGGATGGGGGTGACGGTGCGCAGCCCCATCTCATTCCTCCCGGGTCAGCTCGACGCCATCCACCGTCATCTTCCACCTGCCGCCCTCGCGGTGCGGCGGCTTGCTGACCACGAAGGTGGAGCGCACGAAGCCCCAGCCGGCATCGAAATGGTTGCCATTGAAGCCCAGCAGGTCGATGCTGAGGTCGACCTTCTTTTTTTCCTGGTCGCGCTGGTACTTGATCTTGCCGTCCTTCGACAGCGACAGCCGCATGTCCTTGCCCTGCCAGGCGCCGACATAGGCCATCTTGTCGGCCGGGACCGGATCGGCCCAGACGGCGGCACTGGAAAACAGGCCGGCGGCCAGGACAAGGGAACAAGCGATGCGCATGGAAACTCCGCTGGATGGTGAGCCGATCCGCCCCAGTATTCGCGCAGTGTCCCGGCTTGTCAATTCAAGCCGCATGGGCGCGTCGCACGCTCCCGCGGTCGCTCGCGTAGCTCAGGCCGATCTGGCGCCGGATCTCGTCCATCACGCCCATCAGCGCCAGCGTTTCCTCGAGCTTCATGCCGGGGCTTTCCAGCAGGCCGGCCTTGAGGCAGCGCTGCGCTTCGATCACTTCGTGCACGTAGCCGTTGCCGATGTACGGGGTATCGACCGTGCGCGTGCTGCCGTCGTCGAGGCTGACCGTGACGCTGGTCGCACGGTGGAACATGGTGTTCATGCGCACGTGGCCGCGCGTCCCCGACACCGTCAGCTCGCAGGGGGTGCGGGCCTGGAACGAGCAGCTGCACACCGACAGGCCGCCGCCCTCGTGCCGCAGCGTGAAGCCGGTCTGCACGTCGACGCCGGTGGTTCCCAGCTCGGCCTGCGCCCTGATCTCGGCGACCGGGCCGAGCAGCGCTGTTGCGATCGAGAGCGGGTAGATGCCCAGGTCCAGCAACGCCCCGCCACCGAGATCGGGATTGAATACACGGTGTTCGGCGCCAAAGTTGGCGGTGAAGCCGAAGTCCGCCACTACCTGGTGCACCGTGCCGATCTCGCCGGAGGCAATGATGCGCCTGACTTCGTCGAAGGCCGGCAGGTAGCGCGTCCACATCGCCTCCATCAGGAACAGGCGGCGCGAGCGCGCCAGCGTCACCACCTGCTCGGCTTCGCGCAGATTCATCGTGAACGGCTTCTCGACCAGCACGCCCTTGCCGGCGCGCAGCGCCATCAGGGCGTTGTCGGCATGCTGGGGATGCGGCGTGGCCACATACACCAGGTCGATGCCGGCCGCATCAAGCAGCTCCTGGTAGCTGCCATAGGCCATGGCGGCTGTCGTCGATCCCTGCGCGAATTCCTGCGCGAAGGCCTGCGCCTTGTCGGGGCTGCGCGATGCGACCGCCGCCAGCACGGCGCCGGGCACGTCCTTGAGTGCGTTGGCGAAGGCGCGCGCGATCTTGCCCGTGCCGAGGATGCCCCAGCGTACTGCGTTTGCCATCGGTATTCCTTTCAGTGCTTCCGTCAACGCGCCTGGCGCTTGGGACGGAAGATGCTTGTGTCGAGGTAAAAATCCAGGTCCTGCTCCGGCCACCATCCCGGTACGCCGAGCACCGGCAGCGGCGTGAAGCCGGCGTTGCTCAAGCCTTCGGCGGCCAGCTGCTGCGCCACGTGGGTATCGATCCAGGCACGCTGCGCATCGGGCGCCAGCGCGAGCACATCCTCCCCGGCGAAGACGACGCGCGTATGCGCGGTGATGGCCTTGCGCGGCGCCACCAGCTTCTCCATCAGCGCGTGGCCAAACAGCCAGATTCGCACATCGCCATCGAACATGGCGCGCTTTTCATGGAGCGCGTCGGCCCAGGCGTGGGCGCGCAGCGCGTCCACCAGCGCGCGTCCGGCGCTGCCCTCGCGCACCAGCAGCAGCGCGGCGTTCTCGTCGAAAATGGTGGCGGCGTCGCGCGCCGGACCGCGCGACTTGCCGACGCCGGCCTGGGCGATCTGCGCCGCCTGCAGGGCGTTCAGCTCACGCTTGATGAGCGGGAAGCTCTGCCACACCAGGCCGTTGAAGAAGTCGTGCAGGTTGTCGCGCGTCGGCACCTGGCCGGTGGCGCCGATGAACGCTTCGTAGGCCGTGCCTTCGGGCAGCGCGTCCTGGGGTACGAAGCGCAGCGGCAGGCCCTGGTGGTTGCGCAGGCCGAGGGCTGCGGCGCTGCGGTTGAAGGCGTCGAGGAACGCCTCACCCTCCAGCGCCAGGCTTTCGAAAACGGGCCGCACCGTGTCGTACCACGGACGCGGCCAGTCGATCTGCGACAGCATGCAGGCTTACACCATCTTCCAGTTGATGGTTTCGCCGGCGTTGAGCGGCACCAGCTGGTGTTCGCCGAGCGGCAGGGTTTCCGGCAGGGTCCAGGCTTCGCGCTTGAGCGTGATGGTGCCTTCGTTGACCGGCAGGCCGTAGAAGGCCGGGCCGTTCAGGCTGGCGAATGCTTCCAGCTTGTCCAGCGCCCCGGCCTGGGCGAAGGCTTCGGCATACAGCTCCATCGCGTGCAGCGCGGTATAGCAACCGGCGCAGCCGCAGGCGGCGTACTTGGTATGCACCGCGTGCGGCGCCGAGTCGGTGCCCAGGAAGAAGCGCTCGTCGCCGCTGGTGGCGGCGGTGACCAGCGCCAGACGGTGCTCTTCGCGCTTGAGCACCGGCAGGCAGTAGTAATGCGGGCGGATGCCGCCGCGGAAGATCTCGTTGCGGTTGTACAGCAGGTGGTGGGCGGTGATGGTGGCCGCGATCGGCCCCTCGGCCTCGGCCACGTACTGGGCCGCCTCCTTGGTAGTGATGTGTTCGAACACCACCTTCAGGACCGGCATGGCGCTGCGCAGCGGGCGCATCACGCGCTCGATGAACACCGCTTCGCGGTCGAACAGGTCGATGTCGTTGTCGGTCACTTCGCCGTGCGCCAGCAGCGGCATGCCGACTTCCTGCATCACTTCCAGCACGCGGTAGCACTTCTTGAGGTCGGTGACGCCGGCGTCGGAATTGGTGGTGGCGCCGGCCGGGTACAGCTTGACCGCATGGACGAAGCCGGAATCCTGGGCGCGGCGGATCTCGTCCGGATCGGTGTTGTCGGTCAGGTACAGCGTCATCAGCGGCTCGAAGGAGACGCCTTCGGGCAGCGCCGCCAGGATGCGGTCGCGGTAGGCTGCCGCCATGGCGGTGGTGGTGACCGGCGGCTTCAGGTTCGGCATCACGATCGCACGCGCGAACTGGCGCGCGCTGTGCGGCAGGACGCTGGCCAGCGCCGCGCCGTCGCGCAGGTGCAGGTGCCAGTCGTCGGGGCGGGTGATGGTGATGGTGTCAGGGGTGTCGATAGGGGACATGGCGGCTCTCGGATTGCGGATGCCGACATTTTACCCGCAGCGTCGCCCGCGCAGCGCGTCCAGCGTCGTCCCCGGCGCGAGCTTGACTAATGAATAATACGGGCCAGGAACTCGCGTGCCCGCTCCGAACGCGGGGCGCTGAAGAAGTCCTGCTTCGGGCTGTCCTCGACGATGCTGCCGTGGTCCATGAAAACGATCCGGTCGGCCACCTTGCGCGCGAAGCCCATCTCATGGGTGACCACCATCATGGTCATGCCTTCTTGCGCCAGCCCGACCATCACGTCGAGGACTTCGCCGATCATCTCCGGATCGAGCGCGGAGGTGGGCTCGTCGAACAGCATCGCCACCGGATCCATCGCCAGCGCGCGCGCGATCGCCACCCGCTGCTGCTGCCCGCCCGAGAGCTGGCTCGGGAACTTGTCCTTGTGCGCCAGCAGGCCGACGCGGTCGAGATAGGCCAGGCCGCGCTCGAGCGCTTCCGTCTTGCTGCGGCCCAGCACCTTGACCTGGGCAAGTGTCAGGTTTTCGCGTACAGACAGGTGCGGGAACAGTTCGAAGTTCTGGAACACCATGCCGATGCGCGCACGCAGCTGCGGCAGATCGGTCCTGGGGTCGCCCACCGGAATGCCGTCCACCCGCACCTGTCCTTCCTGAAAGGGTTCCAGCCCGTTGACGGTCTTGATCAGGGTGGATTTGCCCGAGCCGGACGGCCCGCATACCACGACCACGTCGCCGCGCGCGACCCGGGTACTGCAGTCGCGCAGCACTTGTACATTGCCGTACCACTTGCTGACATTCTCGATTTCGATCATCTGGTGCCTGTATTTGCGCCGTCCGCGACGGCTGTTGCGCACTGTTGCACGCGTTGTAAGCATGCTTGACAGCATTTCTAGCGACAAGGATACTTCGGAACTTGCCTTACCTACCAGAACGACCCGCCGTTCTCCCCGGATTTCACCCGATTATTCGCCTTGCGACAGTGCGATCCCTGCCGCGGGTTTTGCACAGCTCCACGAGACAGGAAGCATTATGGATAAAAAGAACCGCCTGACAACCTATATCCTGGTCGGCCTCGCGCTGGGGATCGTCGTCGGCTATGTGGCCAACATCAATCTGGCGGACCCGGCCGGATTCGCGGACACCATGTCGCTGATCACCACCATGTTCCTTCGCCTGATCAAGATGATCATCGCACCGCTGGTCTTCTCGACCCTGGTGGTCGGCATCGCCAAGATGGGCGACGCCAAGGAAGTGGGCCGCATCGGCATCAAGGCGCTGGGCTGGTTCTTCATCGCTTCGCTCATCTCGCTGTCGCTGGGCCTGATCCTGGTGAACCTGTTCCGTCCGGGCGACGCCATGGCGCTGTCGGGTGCGGTGCCGCCGGTCGGCACCGCGTCGGGCATCACCACCACCGGCCTGACCATGAAGGACTTCATCACCCACCTGATTCCGACCTCGATCTTCGACGGCATGGCCCGCAACGAGATCCTGCAGATCGTCGTGTTCTCGGTCTTCTTCGGCACCGCGGCGGCGGCCGTCGGCGCCCGCGCCACGCCGCTGATCGACGCGGTGGACGGTATCGCCCACATCATGCTGAAGCTGACCGGCTACGTGATGAACTTCGCGCCGATCGCCGTGTTCGCGGCGGTGGCCGGCATCATCGCCAAGAGCGGCCTGGGCGTGCTGTCGACCTACGGCATCTTCATGGCCGAGTTCTATGTCGGCATCCTGTTGCTGTGGGTGGTGCTGATCCTGATCGGCATGGCCTTCCTCGGCCCGCGCGTGCTGCGCCTGATCGCCGAACTGCGCGGCCCGACCATCCTGGCCTTCTCGACCGCCTCGTCGGAAGCGGCCTTCCCGAAGACCCTGGAGGGCCTGGAGCGCTTCGGCGTCAAGAACCGCCTGGCCGCCTTCGTGCTGCCGATCGGCTACTCGTTCAACCTCGACGGCTCGATGATGTACTGCACCTTCGCGGCCGTGTTCATCGCCCAGGCCTACGGCATCGAGCTGGAGCTGTCGACCCAGCTGACCATGATGCTGGTGCTGATGCTGACCTCGAAAGGCATGGCCGGCGTGCCGCGCGCCTCGCTGGTCGTGATCGCCGCCACCCTGGCCCAGTTCAACATCCCGGAAGCCGGCCTGCTGCTCCTGCTGGGCATCGACCACTTCCTGGACATGGCCCGTTCGGCCACCAACGTGATCGGCAACGGCATCGCCACCGCCGTGGTCGCGAAGTGGGAAGGCGACCTGGCGGATCCGAACAAGGATCCGGCCATCTCGCCGCTGCGCTGACAACGCCGCGAAGCGATTGCACTACCGAAGGCCTTCCAGCAATGGAGGGCCTTTTTTCCATCACTGCCTATAACAACATGAGGAGCGAGACATGAAAAAACTGAGCACCGCGGCAGGCCTGCTGCTGGTCGCGACCGGCGCCAGCGCCGCCACCCAGACCATCGACTGCGGCCGCCTGCTGGACGTCAAGAGCGGCAGCTGGCGCGAGCGCGTCAGCATTGTGGTCGAGAATGGCGTGGTGAAGTCGGTCGGGCCGACGACCCAGGCCCAGGGGAATGTCGACCTGTCGCGCCACGCCTGCCTGCCGGGCCTGATCGACATGCACGTGCACCTGACCAGCGAAACGGCGCCGGCCGTGGACGCCTACCGCGACCGCCTGACCGCCGATCCGGCCGACATGGCCCTGCGTTCGGTGAAATATGCCAGCCGTACCCTGATGGCCGGCTTCACCACGGTGCGCGACCTGGGCGCGGCCGATGGCCTGAACGTGTCGCTCAAGCGCGCCATTGCGGCCGGCGAGATTCCCGGCCCGCGCATGTTCACGGCGGGTAAGTCGATCGCCACCACCGGCGGCCACGCCGACCCGACCAACAACCTGTCGCACTTCCTGAGCGAGAAAGTGGGCACGCCCGGCCCCGAGCAGGGCGTGATCGACAGCCCGGAAGAAGGCCGCCAGGCCGTGCGCCAGCGCTACAAGGAAGGCGCCGACCTGATCAAGATTACCGCCACCGGCGGCGTGCTGAGCCAGGCCGCCAACGGCCAGAACTCGCAGTACACCGAAGACGAGCTCAAGGCCATCGTCAGCACCGCCAAGGACTACGGCTTCCGGGTCGCGGCCCACGCCCACGGCGCCGAGGGCATGAAGCGCGCGCTGCGCGCCGGGGTCGACTCGATCGAGCACGGCACCCTGATGGACGACGAGGTGATCGCCCTGTTCAAGAAGACCGGCCACTGGTACGTGCCGACCATTTCGGCCGGCCGCTACGTGGCGGACAAGGCCAGGGACCCGAACTACTATTCGGCCCTGGTGCGTCCAAAGGCGGCGGCGATCGGCCCGCAGCTGCAGGCCACCTTCGCGCGCGCCCACAAGGCCGGCGTCAAGATCGCCTTCGGCACCGACGCCGGCGTGTTCCCGCACGGCGAGAATGCCAAGGAATTCGGCTACATGGTGGAAGCCGGCATGTCGCCCGTCGAGGCGATCCGCGCCGCGACCGTGCACGCAGCCACCCTGCTCGACCAGGACAAGCGCCTGGGTTCGGTGGAGCCGGGCTTTGCCGCCGACATCATCGCGGTCGAAGGCGATCCGCTGCGCGACGTGAAGACCCTCGAGCAGGTCAAGTTCGTGATGAAGGACGGCGTGGTCTACAAGCAGCCGTAACATCGTGCACCATGGGCGCCGTGTGCTACGGCGCCCACCTTCTCACTTGGCCGCCTCCAGCGGCGGAGAAGCCAGCTCTTCATCCGGCCGCGCCAGCTGCCGTTCCCACATCTGCTGATACAGCCCGCGCGCCGCCAGCAGTGCGCCGTGCGTGCCGCGTTCGACGATGCGGCCGTGGTCCAGCACGATGATCTGCTGCGCGTCGGCGATGGTCGACAGGCGGTGCGCGATCACCAGGGTGGTGCGGTCCTTGGCGATTTCCTTCAGCTGCGCCTGGATCGCCTGCTCCGACTTCGAATCCAGCGCCGAGGTCGCCTCATCAAAAATCAGGATCGCCGGGTTCTTGAGCAGCGTGCGCGCGATCGCCACGCGCTGCTTCTCGCCGCCCGACAGCTTCAGGCCGCGCTCGCCCACCATGCTGGCATAGCCGTCCGGCAGGCTCTCGATGAAGTCGTGGATCGAGGCCGCGCGCGCCGCCGCCACGATGTCGTCACGCGAGGCGCCCGGGCGGCCATACGCGATGTTGTACTCGATGGTGTCGTTGAACAGCACCGTGTCCTGCGGCACGATGCCGATCGCCGCGCGCAGCGAGGCCTGCGTGATGTCGCGCAGGTCCTGGCCGTCGATGCGGATCGCGCCGCCGTTCACGTCGTAGAAGCGGAACAGCAGGCGCGACAGGGTCGACTTGCCCGAGCCGCTATGCCCCACCACCGCGGTCGTGGTGCCCGCGGGAATAGTGAAATCGACGTCGAACAGGATCTGGCGCTTGGCTTCGTAGCTGAACTCGACGTGCGAGAACTCGACCTGCGCGCCGTTGTTGGCGACATCGGTCACCAGCGGCTGCGCATGCGGGCCGTCGGCCACGTCGCGGTTCTGGTCGAGCAGCGAGAACAGGCGCTCCATGTCGGCCAGGCTCTGCTTGATCTCGCGGTAGATCACGCCGAGGAAGTTCAGCGGAAT
Organism: Massilia sp. UMI-21; assembly: GCA_015277795.1. NCBI lineage: Bacteria > Pseudomonadati > Pseudomonadota > Betaproteobacteria > Burkholderiales > Oxalobacteraceae > Massilia > Massilia sp. UMI-21. Next base: position 5,226,402 of record CP063848.1, read on the forward strand.
GTACAACTGGATCATGAAGGAGTTGACCAGCACCAGGTCGCCCAGGGTCATGGTGCCGGCGATCACGCCTTCGGTGGCGCGCCACAGGATCAGGGTGACCGCGGTGGCGATGATCAGCGACTGGCCGGTGTTCAGGAACGACAGCGAGGTCTGCGAACGCACCGCGGCGTTCTCGTAGTTCTGCAGGCCCTGGTCGTAGCGCGTGGCCTCGTACTCCTCGTTGCCGAAGTATTTCACGGTTTCGTAGTTGAGCAGCGAGTCGATGGCCTTGGTATTCGCCTTGGAATCGAGCTCGTTCATGGTGCGCCGGAAGTGCGTGCGCCACTCGGTCACGATCACGGTGAACGCGATGTAGCTGCTCAGCGCCACCGCGGTGATCACGCTGAACCAGATGTCGTAGTTGAGCACCAGGTAACCGAGCACCAGCGTCATTTCCACCAGCGTCGGCAGCACGTTGAACAGCGAGTAGGAAATCAGGGAATTCACGCCGCGCGTGCCGCGCTCGATGTCGCGCGTCATGCCGCCGGTCTGGCGGTTCAGGTGGAAGCGCAGCGACAGCGCGTGCAGGTGGCGGAACACTTTCAATGCGATGGTGCGCACCGCGCGCTGCGTCACGCGCGCGAACAGGAACTCGCGCAGCTCGGTAAACACCGTGGTGGACAGGCGCAGCAGGCCGTAGGCGACCAGCGCCCCGAGCGGCAGCACCAGCAGCGCCTGCGGGTCTTTCGGGTCGATCGTGAGCTGGTCGATCAGCTGCTTGAGCACCAGCGGCACGCCGACGTTGGCCATCTTGGCGCCGATCAGCGCGCCGAGCGCGGCCAGCACCCGCCATTTGTAAACCCACAGATAAGGGAACAGGGTGCGCAGGGTGGCCCAGTCATTGCGGGGAACGCCCTTCGAATCGGGCGGCAGGGGTACGTTACTGGAGGGTGTGCGGCGCATGGCAGGGCTGGGGGATTTATGGTTCAATTCGGGACGATTGTAGCTTTTACCGAGAAAACAAGATGACCACGCCACAAAATGCCGCCGCCGCCCCGACCACCCGCCTGCCAGAAGGCAAGATGCCGGAGCTGCGCGTGATGCCCGCGCCGTCCGATGCCAACGTGTACGGCGACGTGTTCGGCGGCTGGATCATGGCCCAGGTCGACGTCGCCGGCTCGCTGCCGGCCACCCGCCGCGCGAACGGACGCGTGGCGACGATCGCCGTGAATTCCTTCCTGTTCAAGCAGCCCGTGTTCGTGGGCGACCTGCTGTCCTTCTATGCCAACATCGTCAAGGTCGGCAATACCTCGATCACCGTATGCGTCGAAGTCTATGCCGAGCGCAACCGCCTGCAGGCGGATGTGGTGAAAGTGACCGAGGCGCAGCTGACCTATGTCGCCACCGGCCCGGACCGCAAGCCGCGCCAGCTGCCGCCGCTCGACTCGCTCATTTCGCATAGCTAGGCCAATGGCGTCGCGTCGCTCCTTCCTGCTCGACGCGGCGCGCTTCTCGAGTGCGCTGGCCGGCGGCAGCCTGGCCGGCTGCGCATCGGGCTCGAAAGGCCCCTACCCCTTCAGCCTGGGCGTCGCGTCCGGCTCGCCGCTGCCCGATGCCGTCATTCTCTGGACCCGCATCCTGAGCGACCCGCTCAAGCCCGAATCCACGCCGCCGGTCGCACTGACGGCGCGCTGGGAAGTCGCCGCCGACGAAGGCTTTCACAGGATTGCCGCGAAAGGCACGGCGCTCGCCGCGCCCGAACTGGCGCACAGCGTGCACGTGGACGTGAGAGGCCTGGCGCCGGGGCGCTGGTACTGGTACCGCTTCATGCTGGGCGACGCCGTCAGCCCGGTCGGCCGAACCCGCACCGCGCCGGCCCGCGACGAGATGCCGGCCGGGCTCAGGCTGGCGGTAGCCTCCTGCCAGCACTGGGAGTTCGGCAGCTATGCGGCGCACCGCCACATCGCGGCCAGCCATCCCGACCTGGTCGCCTTCCTTGGCGACTACATCTACGAGTGGGGCCCCTACCAGCTGCGCCATCCGGACCGGGCGGTGCGCAGCGACGAATCGTTCACGCTGCCGGACTACCGCAAGCGCTATGCGCAGTACAAGAGCGACCCCGACCTGCAGGCGGCGCACCACGCCGCGCCCTGGATCGTGACCTGGGACGACCACGAGGTGGCCAACGATTACGCCGGCCTGCGCGACGAACGCATGGCGCAGCACTTCGCAGCCCGGCGCGCCGCCGCCTACCAGGCTTTTTACGAACACATGCCGCTGCGCCTGCCGCGGGTGACACGCGACGGCTTCGCGTCGGTGCCGCTGTTCCAGCGCTATGACTGGGGGCGGCTGGCGCGCCTGCACGTGCTCGACGACCGCCAGTATCGCTCGCCGCAGGCGTGCGCCAAGTCCACCACGCGCGGCGGCTCGAACGCCGTGTTCGCGCGCGCCTGCGATGCATTGCGCGACCCACGCCGCACGATGCTGGGGGCGCGGCAGGAAGCCTGGCTGGAACAGGGATTGACGAGCTCGCGCGCGACCTGGAACATCCTGGCGCAGCAGACCCTGATGGCGCAGTCGAGCAGCGTGCCGGTCGTGAAGCCCGATGACGGGCGCTTCTGGACCGACGGCTGGGACGGCTACCCGGCGGCGCGCAGGCGCCTGCTCGACACCATCGTGAAGCACGGCGCGCATAATCCGCTGGTGCTGGGAGGAGACGTGCACACCTTCTATGCGGCCTCGCTGCGCCCGGATTTCTCCAGGCCGGCATCGAAGCAGAATGCGGTGGTGGCGACGGAATTCGTGGGCACCTCGGTGACCTCGAATTCACGCTCGCAGGAGCGCACGCTGGCACACGTGGACAACAACCCGCACCTGCTGTACGGGCGCAGCGACCGGCGCGGCTACATGCTGCTGGAGGTGGGGCAGAAAGAAACGCTGACGCACTTCATGGGGCTGGACGACGTGCGCGATGCGAAGTCGGCCATCGCGGAACTGGCTGCGTTCCGCGTGGCCGATGGCGTGGCCGGCGCCGAGCGCCTGGCCTGACGAGCTTCAGGCCGACGTCTTCTCGTCGCGCAGCTCGCGCCGCAGGATCTTGCCGACGTTGGTCTTCGGCAGCGTCTCGCGGAATTCCACGAACTTGGGACGCTTGTAGCCGGTGAGCTGCTCCTTGCAGTACGCCATGACCTGGTCGCCGCTGAGCGCCGGGTCCTTCTTGACGATGTACAGCTTGACCGCCTCGCCCGAGTGCTGGTCCGGCACGCCGACGCAGGCTACTTCCAGCACGCCCGGCATCGCGGCCACCACGTCTTCGACCTCGTTCGGGTAGACGTTGAAGCCCGACACCAGGATCATGTCCTTCTTGCGGTCGACGATGCGGGTATAGCCCTCGTCGTTCATGATGCCGACGTCGCCTGTCTTGAAGAAACCGTCCGGGGTCATGACCTTGGCCGTCTCGTCGTCGCGCTGCCAGTAGCCGGCCATCACCTGCGGGCCGCGCACGGCGATTTCGCCGGCGGTGCCGAACGGAACCTGGTTGCCGGCTTCGTCCAGGATGCGGATCTCGGTCGAGGGCAGCGGCAGGCCGATGGTGCCGGTGAAGTTCGTGATGTCGCAGCGGTTGGCGGTGACCACCGGCGAGGTCTCCGACAGGCCGTAGCCCTCGACGATCGGAATACCCGTGATCGCCAGCCACTTGTCCGCCACCGCCTTCTGCACCGCCATGCCGCCGCCCGGGCACACCAGGAGGCCCGAGAAATCGAGCTTGGCGAATTCCGGGTTGTTCACCAGGCCGTTGTACAGGGTATTCACGGCCGGGAAGATGTTGATGCGGAAGTCGGCCAGCTCCTTGATGAAGCCGGGGATGTCGCGCGGGTTCGGGATCAGGAGGTTCATGCCGCCCACGCGCAGGCCCAGCAGCGCGCAGACGGTCAGCGCATAGATGTGGTACAGCGGCAGCGCGCACACGAACTGCGCCTGCTCGCCGGGCTTGAGCTTGGCTAAAGTCGGCCCGAACCAGGCTTCGTTCTGCAGCACGTTGGCGATCACGTGCTTGTGCAGCAGGACCGCGCCCTTCGAGACGCCGGTGGTGCCGCCGGTGTACTGCAGGAAGGCGATGTCGTCATGGCCGATGGCGACCGGATGCAGGGTCGCGCCGGAAGCCTCGGCCAGCATGCGCTTGAAAGCGATCGAGCCCGGCAGCGACCAGGCCGGCACCATCTTCTTGACCTTGCGCACCACCAGGTTGACCAGCAGGCCCTTCACGCCGCCCAGCAGGTCGCCCATGCTCGCCACCACCACGTGCTTGACCTGGGTGTGCTGGATGACCTGCTCCAGCGTGTGGGCAAAGTTTTCCAGCACCACGATGGCCTCGGCGCCCGAATCCTTGAGCTGGTGCTGCAGTTCGCGCGGGGTGTACAGCGGATTGACGTTGACGATGACGTAGCCGGCGCGCAGCACTGCGGCCATCGCCACCGGATACTGCAGCACGTTCGGCAGCATGATGGCCACGCGCGCGCCGGGCTTGAGGCCCTTGCCCTGCAGCCAGGCGGCCATGCGGCTGGACAGGCGGTCCAGTTCGGAGAACGTCAGGGTCTTGCCCATGCACGCATAGGCCTGGCGGTCGGCGTACTTGCGGAACGCCTCCTCCAGCAGATGCGTCAGGGAGCGGTACTGCGTCGGGTCGATCTCCGCGGGCACCCCCTCCTCGTACGACTTGAGCCAAAACTTGTCCATCCGTGCCTCACCTTCCGTGTCTGATACTGTCCAATAAAACGCGAAGCCGCCCGGGACACGGGCGGCTTCGCAGGCCCGCCCTTCAGGCCGGCCGTCGTGCTGCGTCAGGCGGTGGTTTCCGCCTGCTTCTCGTCCCGCAATGCGCGCCGCAGGATCTTGCCGACATTGGTCTTCGGCAGCTCGTCGCGGAACTCGATGTACTTCGGTTTCTTGTAGCCGGTGAACTGCTGCTTGCAGTAATCCATCAGCTGCTCGGTGGTCAGGTTCGGGTCCTTGCGCACCACGAACACCTTCACCGCTTCGCCGGAATGCTCGTCCGGCACGCCGATCACGGCGCATTCCAGCACGCCCGGGTGGCCGGCGATCACGCCTTCCAGCTCGTTCGGGTAGACGTTGAAGCCCGAGACCAGGATCATGTCCTTCTTGCGGTCGACGATCTTCACGTAGCCGTTCTCGTCCATGATGCCGACGTCGCCGGACTTGAAATAGCCATCCGGCGTCATGACCTTGGCCGTTTCGTCCGGGCGGTTCCAGTAGCCAGCCATCACCTGCGGGCCGTGGATCGCGATCTCGCCGATCTGGCCGACGCCCATCGGCTTGCCTTCGTCGTCCAGGATCGCGATGTCGGTGGACGGGATCGGCAGGCCGATGGTGCCGGTGAAGTCCTTCACGTCGGCGCGGTTGCAGGTGGCCACCGGCGCGGTCTCCGACAGGCCGTAGCCCTCGATGATGCTGGAGCCGGTGATCTGCTTCCATTTGTCGTTGACGGCCTTCTGCACCGCCATGCCGCCGCCGTTCGACACCTTCAGGCCCGAGAAGTCCAGGCTGGCGAAGTCGGGGTGGTTCACCAGCGCGTTGTACAGCGTGTTCACCGCCGGCAGCATGTTGACCTTGTACTTGCCCAGCTCCTTGATGAAAGCCGGGATGTCGCGCGGATTCACGATCAGGATGTTCAGCGCGCCGGTGCGCATGCCCCACATCGCGCAGGCCGTCAGCGCGAAGATGTGGTACAGCGGCAGCGCGCACACGATCACGGTCTGCTCGTTCGACTGCCCCATGGCCGGCGCCGACCAGGCTTCGGTCTGCAGCACGTTGGCGATCACGTTGCGGTGCGTGAGCGTCGCGCCTTTCGACACGCCGGTGGTGCCGCCGGTGTACTGCAGGAAAGCGACGTCCGACGACTTGAGCTCGACCTTCGTGAACGGCATCTTCGCGCCCTGCGACAGCGTCTCCTTGAAGCGCACCATGTTCGGCAGCGAGTATTCCGGCACCATCTTCTTGATTGTCCGGACCACGAAATTGACCAGCATGCCTTTTGCGCCGCCCAGCATCTCGCCCATGCTCGCCACCACCACGTGCTTGAGCGGGGTCTTGCCCATGACCTGCTGCACCGTGTGCGCGAAGTTCTCGAGCACGATGATCGCTTCGCTGCCCGAGTCCTTGATCTGGTGCTCGAGTTCGCGCGGCGTGTACAGCGGGTTCACGTTGACCACCGTGTAGCCGGCGCGCAGCACGGCCGCGATCGCGATCGGATACTGCAGCACGTTCGGCATCATGATCGCCACGCGCGCGCCGCGCTCCATCCCGCGGCTCTGCAGCCAGGCCGCCAGCTTCCTGGAGCAGGCGTCCAGTTCGCCGTAGGTCAGGTACTTGTCCATGCAGACGTAGGCGTTGCGGTCGGCGTACTTGTTGAAGGATTCCTCCAGCATGTGCACCAGTGAGCCGTACTGGTCCGGGTTGATTTCGCTTGGTACGTTCGGGGGGTACGACTTCAGCCAGATCTTGTCCATCGGGTGCCCTTTTGTCTCGTATATTGTCGTTGTGGTCCGAGCGGCCGCGCGCGCGCGAAGCTTGCGCCTTTGCTATCGCCTGTTTGTGATGCTATCGGGCAGCGACAACTGACGCAAGTTCTTTTAAGTCGATTGGAACGTGTCCTCTACATGAGCTTATCTTGCCAAACCCGTTCCCAAACCCGTTTCCAAACCGGTTCCCTCGCCCATGGTGCGCTGCACCACGAGCGGTACGGTGAGGGGCGGCGCCGCCAGCGTCGCCAGCACACGGTGGCGGTCGGTCTTGTCCAGCGCGGCAAGCCGCCTGACCGATTTGTAGAAGGCGCCCCAGGAACGCTCCTTGCGCAGCAGCGCACGAAAGGCCGGGACGAAGTCGTTGTAGGTGGCGATCGAGGCCAGGTGGGCATTCGACAGCGGCTCGGCGAAGAAGCGGTCGTAGCCGGAATAGCCGCCCCAATTGGCCTTCAGTACCTGGTAGTCGTCCTTCAGCGCGATGAACAGGCGTGACTTGGTGCTGCGTTTCTCGTCGCGGCTCATGGCGCTGGCATAGGTCTTCTCGAGTTCGCCGCGGTAGCGCACCAGCAGCGCCATGAAGTCCCTTTTACGCGCCGTGTAGCGCTCGAAGGCCTCGACCATCGCCGGGTTGCCGAAGCGCTCCAGCCAGCCTTCGACGCCGGCCTGCTCGACCGCGCTGGCGAAGGATTCGTTGAACTTCGAATCGCCCGGCACGTAGACCACCTGGTGCGCCAGCTCATGGAAGATCAGGCGCGCCAGCTCGGCGTCCGGGTAGTGGATGAATGTCGAGATCAGGGGGTCGCTGAACCAGCCCAGGGTCGAATAGGCGCTGACGCCGCCCACTTCCACGTCGTGGCCCTGGCTGCGCAGTTGTCTCGCATAGGCCTGGGCTTCCCGCTTGCTGTAGTAGCCGCGGTAGTTCACGCAGCCGGCCACCGGGAAGCACCACTGCATGGGCTTCAGCGACAGCTCGGGCGTGGCGACCACGTTCCACAGCACGTAGGGACGCTTGATGTTGGTGAAGTTGGTGTAGCTGCCGTTGTCGGGCAGCGCCAGTTCCTGGATGGCGTAGCGCCGGATCTGGCGCGCCGCTTCGAGGCGGTGGCGCAGCCTGGTATTGGTGGCGGGATCGGCCAGCCAGTCATCGATCGGACGGGAATCCGTCAGCAGTTCGAGCTGGCCCTGGGCGGCCTGGGAGTAGTAGGAAAGAGAGGAACTGAGGGATGAGCAGCTTGACAACATCAGGGCCGCCGCTGCGGCGGCCATCAGGGGCCGGAAGGCCTGGGAAAATCTAGAGGATTTCATCTCGCGTCGATGATGCGGCCTTTTCGACCTGCACCAGGGTATCGTAGAAAGTAGGCGCCCTGCCCATGTCGGTCAAGCGCTGGCTGGTCACTTCGTTGGCATTCTTTCCGTCGCTGGCGAGTTTCTTCCACCAGACCGACAAGCCCACCACCAGCCCTTCGCGCGCCTTGTCGGTGACGCGTGCACGGGCAACGAACGAGCCGCGGTCATTGAAAATACGCGCCATGTCACCGTGATCGATGCCGCGTCGTGCGGCGTCGTTCGGGTGGATGTCGAGGTGCGGCTCGCCCTCAGTTGCGCGTAGGCTCTGTACATTGACAAAAGTTGAGTTGAGGAAGTTCCTTGCCGGGGGCGAAATCATCGCCAGCGGGTACTTCCGCGCCAGTTCCGGATTGGAGGCGCTCGACTCGTACGGCGGGATATACGCCGGGACCGGGTCGAGCCCGTCGCGCGCCATGCTGCTCGAATAGAATTCGCACTTGCCCGACGGGGTCGGGAAGCCGCCCTCGGCAAACGGCGCCTCCGGCATATCGAGTTTCTGCCAGCCCTTGCGCTTGAGCGATTCCCAGTCGAAGTGCACGGCGCGCGCATGGCGCTTGTCGAAGGCCTGGGCGGCCAGTTCGTCGTCGGTCTCGCGGAAGCAGGGGTCGTCGAAGCCCATGCGCGCGGCCAGCAGGCGGAAGAATTCGGTGTTCGGTTTCGCTTCGCCCACCGGTGCGATGGCGGCGTTGTTGGCCATCATGTACAGGTGGCCATAGGCCAGGTGGGCATCGACGTGCTCGAGCTGGGTGGTGGCCGGCAGCAGGATGTCGGCATAGTCGGCGCTGTCGGTCTGGAAGTGCTCCAGCACCACGGTGAACAGGTCTTCGCGCTCGAAGCCTTTTTGCACCTTGGCGGAATCGGGCGCGATCGCCAGCGGGTTGGCGTTGTAGACGATGACGGCTTCGATCTTCGGGCCGAATGCGGGTGAGGCATCCTTGAGCAGGTCGTCGCCGATGGTGGTCATGTTGATGGTGCGCGGCATGCGGCCATCGAGCAGGTCCGGGCGCTGCAGGACCGGACGGTTGGCCGGGAACGAACCCGAGGTCGACAGCTGCACGCCGCCGGCCTTGTGGCGCCAGGCGCCGACCAGGGCCGGCAGGCAGGCGATGTTACGCACCGACATGCCGCCGCCGCGCACGCGCTGCAGGCCGTAGTTCATGCGGATCGCCGCGCCCTCGCCGCTGCGTGCGGTCTGGCCGTACAGGCGTGCCAGTTCGACCACTTCGCCGGCCGTGATGCCGCAGGTGTCGGCGGTGCGCTCCGGCGTCCATTCGAGGGCGCGCGCCTTCAGTTCCGCATAGCCCAGCGTGTAGTTCGCCACGTAGTCGTGGTCGATCAGGTCTTCGGTGATCAGGACATGCATCATGCCCAGCGCCAGCGCGGCGTCGGTGCCCGGCAGCAGGGCGATGTGCTGGTGGCACTTCTCGGCCGTCAGCGAACGATAGGGGTCGATCGCGATCAATCTGGCGCCGCGGCGCTTGGCTTCCTGGACCCGCATCCACAGGTGCAGGTTGGAGGCGATCGGGTTGCCGCCCCAGATCAGGATCAGCCTGGCGTCCTGGAAGTGTTCGATGTCGGTGCCGATCGCGCCGCCGATGGTGTACTTGTAGCCGGTGGCGCCGGCCGTGGCGCAGATGGTACGGTCCAGCAGCGAGGCCCCGAGCTTGTTAAAGAAACGCAAAGACATCGAATCGCCTTGCACCAGCCCCATGGTGCCGGCATAGCTGTAGGGCAGGATGGCCTGCGGATCGCGCGCGGCGATCCCGGTCAGGCGCGCGGCGATCTCGTCGATCGCTTCGTCCCAGCTGATGCGTTCGAACTTGCCCTCGCCCTTGCGGCCCACGCGGCGCATCGGGTACAGCACGCGGTCCGGGTGGTAGGTGCGCTCCACATAGCGCGACACCTTGGTGCACAGCACGCCGGCCGTGGTCGGATGCTCCGGATCGCCCTTCACCTCCAGCGCCACGCCCTTGTCGACGGTGACGAGGATGGCGCAGGTATCGGGGCAATCGTGGGGGCAGGCGGCGCGGACTTGTGTGACTGACATGGGCGGGATAAGGGGGGAATTACTTCGTGAAACCAATACTCTATCCGATTCCGGCGCGCTCCGTGCCCCCCTCTTTGATCGACTGTTTGAGGCAGGCTACAATGGTTCACACCATGCAATGCAAGCATGACAAAAAATGGAGAGTCAGATGAAACTCGTTGAACCTATCCTTGCGCATCAAGCGGAACTGCAGGAGATCAGGCGCGACCTGCATGCGCATCCGGAACTGTGCTACGAAGAGCAACGCACCGCCGACATGGTGGCGGCACGCCTGACCGAATGGGGCATCCCGATCGTGCGCGGCCTGGGCGTGACCGGTGTGGTTGGCATCATCAAGAACGGCAGCTCGGAACGCGCGATCGGCCTGCGCGCCGACATGGATGCCCTGCCCATGCAAGAGATCAATGGCTTCGCCCATGCTTCGCGCCATCCGGGCAAGATGCACGCCTGCGGCCACGACGGCCATACCGCCATGCTGCTCGGCGCCGCGCACCATCTTGCGCAGCATCGCAACTTCGACGGCACCGTCTACCTGATCTTCCAACCGGCCGAAGAAGGCGGCGGCGGTGCACGCCGCATGATGGACGACGGCCTGTTCGAGCAGTTCCCGATGCAGGCCGTGTACGGCATGCACAACTGGCCCGGCATCCCGGAGGGGAACTTCGGCGTCGTTTCCGGGCCGATGATGGCCTCCAGCAACGAGTTCCGCGTGACCGTGCGCGGTAAGGGCGCCCATGCGGCGCAGCCGCACCGCGGCATCGATCCGGTGATGGTGGCGGTGCAGATCGCCCAGGCCTGGCAGACCATCGTGTCGCGCGAAAAGAATCCGCTGGAATCGGCGGTGCTGTCCATCACCCAGATCCATGCGGGCAGCGCCACCAATGTCATTCCCGACGAGGCCGAGCTGGTCGGCACCGTGCGTACCTTCTCGACCGGCGTGCTGGACCTGATCCAGCGCCGTATGGAAGAAATTGCAAACGGCGTGGCGGCAGCCTTCCATGCCTCGGTCAACTTTAACTTCAAGCGCAATTACCCGCCCCTCATCAACCATCCGGAACAGACCGGGTTCGCGGTCGAGGCGATGCGCGACGTGGTGGGGGCGGAGCGGGTCGACACGAACGTCGAGCCGACCATGGGGGCCGAAGATTTCGCCTTCATGCTGCAGGAAAAGCCCGGCTGCTATGTCTTCATCGGCAACGGCGAAGGCGCGCATCGCGCCGGCGGACACGGGCTGGGGCCATGCCAGTTGCATAACACCAGTTATGACTTCAATGACAATCTGCTGCCGATCGGGGCGAGCTTCTGGGTGCGGCTGGTGGAGATGAGCCTGCCGAAGGGCTGATGTTGTAGGGTGGGCGGCTTCGCCGTCCGCGCGTTCACGTCACGGAAATGCAGCCAGCGCGGCTGTTCGATTGCTGGTTGAACGCGCGGTCGGCAGAGCCGACCACCCTACGGCAGTCGGTCCGCCCCGTCGCCCAGCCTCAAGCCGGGATTGATCTGTTCCAATGCGAGCAAGGCGGCCGCATGATCCGCCGTCGGCATCAGCGTCTCGATCGTCTCGTACTGCCGCGTCACCAGTTCCGTCACCGGCAGCGTCAAGCCCGCCGCCTCTGCTGCCGCCAGCACATTTCTCAAATCTTTCAACTGGCTCTTGACCTGCCCGCCCGGCATGAAGTTCCGGTCCAGCATGCGCTGGCCGTGCACCTCGAGAATGCGGCTGCCGGCGAAGCCGCCGCGGATTGCCTCGCGCACCGCCGCCGGATCGGCGCCGGCCGCCTGTGCCAGCAGCAAGGCTTCGGCCACGACGTTGAGCGTGGCGCCGACGATCAGCTGGTTGCACAGCTTGGCCACCTGCCCGCTGCCGACCGGCCCGACGCGCTGCGGCCGGCCCATCGTCGCGAGCAGGTCGAACACCTGGTCGACATCCGCCTGCGCGCCGCCGGCCATGATGGCCAGCGTCCCGGCCTCGGCGCCGCCAACGCCGCCCGACACCGGCGCATCCACGAAGCGGCATCCATGCTCCGCCAGGCGCGCGTGGAAGGCCAGTGCTTCGTCGTGCCGGGTCGAGCTCATGTCGATCCACAGGGCGCCCGGGTCGAGCGCGGGCAGCGCGGCCTCGATCACCGCCCCCACTACCGGTCCCGCTTCCAGCATGGAGATGACCACCTGCGCGCCATGCACCGCCTGTGCCAGCTCGGCCACCGCGTGCACCCCGCTGCCGCGCACGGCCTCGGCCTTGGCAAATGTGCGGTTCCAGGCGCGCACGGTGTATCCAGACTGCGCAATGCGCCTCACCATCGGCCCTCCCATCAGCCCGATGCCGAGGAAGGCGATGCTTGTCATCAGAACAGTCCCAGGAATTTCTTGACGGTGTTCTTGCGGCCCGGGACGATCAGGTCGGTCACGCCCTTGGCGTTGAAACCATCCAGCAATGCCGGGAAACCCTTGCGCTTCACGAGGTTCAGCTCGGCCTCGTAGAGCGGCACCACGCAGTGGAAATAAATATCCTTGCCATCGCGCTCGAGCGAAGCGAACGCTTCCGGCGCCGACGCCGGCGGCAGCAGGATGGCGCCGCTGAAGTCGACACCCTTCGCGTAGGGCTTGGCCGGATCGCCGTTCGGCACCGTATGGCCGAGGCCGAGCCAGGTGGCGTGCCGGTGCGGATAGTGGGCCAGGTGGCGCAGCAGGGCCACCGGCCAGTACCAGCGCTCGTCCTGCACCGATTGCTCGTCCAGCTTCCAGTCCGCCGGCAAGGCCAGCATCAGCTCGGCGAAGGGCGGCGCGCCGTCCGGCACGGTCATCGGACGGCTGCTCATGCCCGAGGTCACCAGGCGCATGAAGGGGGTACGCTCGCTGGCCGGCACCACGTGGATGTCGACCTGCACCGGGTCGGCGATGGTGTCGTGGAACACGGTATCGATCCGGCCGAGGTGAGCGGCAATGTGGTCCGCGATGGGATCGTGCGGCAGGATGGCAGGCGCTACCTGCTGCTGGGTCGGCGCGGCAAGCGGATACAGGGGAGTGCTGGTCGGTTCGGTCATGCGAGACTGGAGAAAAGAATTTGCGTTCTGCGGGGCGTCTATCATACCTGCGTGGCAGCGCAAGGTGGCGAACGGCGACTATTTGTTCACGCTAGTACAATAGTGCATTGCACAATATTTTGGTCTTGTTAAGAAAGTAAGACATGTCCACCATGAAGAAACTTGCCGGCATCGCCGCTTCCTTTGCCGCCGTTTTTTGCGTCCAGACCGCCTACGCACAAACCTCCCAGGTCTTGGGTGGCTGGATCGACTCGGCCTCGTTCGGCATCGGCACGAATCCCGAGCAGCGCATGCTGCGCCTCGCCGTGCAAAAGGATTGGGACCAGCGCTGGTTCGCACGCAATGGCTACCACCTGTCGGGCTATTGGGAAACCAGCCTGGCCTTGTGGCGCCTGCGCGCCTACCAGAACGTCCCTGGCCGCAAGAAGAATATTGCCGTGGCCGGCTTCACGCCCGTGCTGCGCTACCAGAGCGACAGCAGGCTCGGCCTGTATGGCGAGGTCGGCATCGGCGTCAATCTGTTCTCCAGCCTGTACAAGAACGAGGACAAGGAACTGTCCACCGCTTTCCAGTTCGGCGACCACATCGGTGTCGGCTACACGACCGCCAGGTGGGACTTGGGCCTGAGGTTCCAGCATTACTCCAACGCCAGCATCAAGAGCCCGAACGCCGGCGCCAACTGGATCGTCGCCAAGGCGGCCTACCGCTTCTAAGTACTCGCGAGAAATAAATGGGCGTTTCGGCAAACAGAACCGGCGCTGCGGCTTGCCGATGCGATGCAAGGCGGCGAGTGCGCCGTAGTGCGAGTATTACGGCGCCTTGATCAACACCGCGAAAGCCAGGCGCGGCGCCGAGACCGTACGCCAGTACGGCGCGACGCGGCCACGCAGCTATTGGGGGAATTGTTCGGCGCGCCCAGCTTGTTTTTCAGTGGCAAACGTACAAGCGCCCGCTGCCATGTATGACACAATCGGGCCGAGGCGGGCCGCCCGGCCGGCCGGTATCACGAGGCCCGATTGACCGACCCCAGCATCATCAAGCGCTATCTGCCATGGCTGGTCGCCACTGCCCTGTTCATGGAGCAGCTCGACGCCACCATCGTCAACACCGCCATCCCGAGCATCGCGGCCAGCCTGCAAGTCACGCCGCTGAGCCTGAAATCGGTGGTCACCAGCTACATCCTCGGCCTGGCCGTCGGCATCCCGCTCAGCGGCTGGATGGCGGACCGTTTCGGCACCCGGCGCGTGTTCTTCACCGCGATCAGCATCTTCACCATTGCCTCGGTCCTGTGTGGCTTCTCGATCAATGCCCAGATGATGACCGCCGCCCGCCTGCTGCAGGGCCTGGGCGGGGCGATGATGATGCCGGTCGGGCGCCTTGCCATCGTACGCACTTTCCCCAAGAACGAACTGCTGGGTGCGATGAACTTCGTCATCATTCCGGCCCTGATCGGCCCGCTGCTGGGGCCGACGGTCGGCGGGCTGATCGTGCACTGGACGACCTGGCGCATGATCTTCTTCGTCAACGTGCCGGTGGGACTGGCCGCGCTCTACCTGGTCTGGAAGCACATGCCCGACTACCAGGGACACGAAAAACGCCCACTCGACGTCATCGGCCTGCTCCTGTTCAGCAGTGGCACCGCGATCCTGTCCTGGCTGCTGGAAGTGTTCGGCGAGCACACGCTTGGGGCGATAACAGGCGGACTGATGCTGGCGCTGTCGCTCTGCCTGCTGGGCACCTATAGCTGGCACGCCCTGCGCACCCGCTACCCCTTACTGCGGCTGAGCCTGTTCAAGGTGCGTACCTTCCGCATTTCTGTGGCGGGTGGCTTCGTGACCCGGCTGGGCGTGGGCGGCCTGCCCTTCCTGTTGCCATTGTTGTACCAGCTCGGCCTGGGCCTGCCGGCCTGGCAGTCGGGCCTCTTGATGATGCCCGCCGCGCTGGCCGCCATGGGCATGAAGTTATTTGCGCCGAGGCTGCTGGCGCGCTTCGGCTACCGCAACATCCTGACCGTGAATACCATGTGCATCGGGCTGACGATCGCCATGTTCACCCTGGTCGGACCGGGCACGTCTTTCTACCTCATCGTCGCGATCAGCCTCGCGCAGGGCTTTTTCAACTCACTGCAGTTCTCGAGCATGAACACGCTTGCCTACGCCGACATCGAACCGCAGGATTCGAGCATGGCCAGTACGATGTCGAGCTCTTTCCAGCAGCTGTCGATGAGCTTCGGCCTGGCGGCGGGCTCGATCGTGACGGCCTGGTTCCTGGGACCGGTGGCGCAGGACAACCGGGCGATGGTGGCGCAGGCTCTGCACCACGGTTTTGCGACCCTGGCGGCGATGACGCTGTTGTCCTCCGCGGTGTTCTGGCGCCTGCGCCGCAACGACGGCGACAGCATCAGCCGCGGCGAGGTCAAGGCCAAGGAAGCGGAACCGGTCGAGACCGGCCAGGGCCGGTAGCGTCAGCCAAGGCCGTTGGCGCTCGCTTGCGCCAGGAGCGGCACGGTGGCCGCCCCGTAGCCGCAAGCCCCTGGACCGCCCCCCCCGGGGCATCGAACGCCGGCAGAGACCCGTCAATGACGGCCGTGCCCCCGGCCGCGGCCGCGTCCCCAGCTCCGACCGTCATGGTGGCCCCGCGCGTTACGCCAGCCGTGGCCGCGGTCGTAGCCATGGCGCGAGCCGCCGTAGTAGCCGAGTCCAAGATTCAGTTCGACCGGCGGGCCGGCATACGTGGAGTAGCCGCCGCCGTAATACGGGTCGTAGCCCGCGTAAGGCGGGCCATATACCGCACAACCGCCGAGTCCGGCAGCCAACAACAATCCGGCCGCACACCGTTTCATTACATGCATGCTTCGAGCAGTCATCTGCGCCTCCTGATGGTGAACCTGGGTTCAGTCTAGGCGCACGCAGGATGGTTTCAACGGAAGTTACGTTTGCTAACCCGCTTCCTTATTGCAGAAACAAGGTCCTGGGTCGACCTTGCACCGGATCCGTTCTGCGGGATTTTGCTTGTGCAAACGCAAAAAAGCCCACCAGGATCACCTGGTGGGCTTTTTCATATAACTAGCCTGACGATAACCTACTTTCACACTGGTTGCAGCACTATCATCGGCGCAAAGTCGTTTCACGGTCCTGTTCGGGATGGGAAGGGGTGGGACCGACTTGCTATGGTCATCAGGCTTTGACTTGTCTGAGTTTTACCAATCGGTAAAACTCACAATCCGGGAAGAAGTAAGTTTCTTTTTATTCTTGGGGTAGCAGTATCAACAAACTGCAGCTGTATTTCTTGACTTGTTCTATATCCTACCAAGGTTATAGGGACAAGCCGTACGGGCAATTAGTACTGGTTAGCTTAATGCATTACTGCACTTCCACACCCAGCCTATCAACGTCCTGGTCTCGAACGACCCTTCAAGGAGCTCAAGGCTCCGGGAAATCTCATCTCAAGGCAAGTTTCCCGCTTAGATGCTTTCAGCGGTTATCTCTTCCGAACTTAGCTACCCGGCAATGCCACTGGCGTGACAACCGGTACACCAGAGGTTCGTCCACTCCGGTCCTCTCGTACTAGGAGCAGCCCCCTTCAAATTTCCAACGCCCACGGCAGATAGGGACCAAACTGTCTCACGACGTTTTAAACCCAGCTCACGTACCACTTTAAATGGCGAACAGCCATACCCTTGGGACCGGCTACAGCCCCAGGATGTGATGAGCCGACATCGAGGTGCCAAACTCCCCCGTCGATATGAACTCTTGGGAGGAATCAGCCTGTTATCCCCAGAGTACCTTTTATCCGTTGAGCGATGGCCCTTCCATACAGAACCACCGGATCACTATGTCCTACTTTCGTACCTGCTCGACTTGTCGGTCTCGCAGTTAAGCACGCTTATGCCATTGCACTATTAGCACGATGTCCGACCGTACCTAGCGTACCTTCGAACTCCTCCGTTACACTTTAGGAGGAGACCGCCCCAGTCAAACTGCCTACCATGCACTGTCCCCGATCCGGATAACGGACCAAGGTTAGAACCTCAAACGAACCAGGGTGGTATTTCAAGGTTGGCTCCACCGGAACTGGCGTCCCGGTTTCAAAGCCTCCCACCTATCCTACACAGATTGGTTCAAAGTCCAATGCAAAGCTACAGTAAAGGTTCATGGGGTCTTTCCGTCTAGCCGCGGGTAGATTGCATCATCACAAACATTTCAACTTCGCTGAGTCTCGGGAGGAGACAGTGTGGCCATCGTTACGCCATTCGTGCAGGTCGGAACTTACCCGACAAGGAATTTCGCTACCTTAGGACCGTTATAGTTACGGCCGCCGTTTACTGGGACTTCAATCAAGAGCTTGCACCCCATCATTTAATCTTCCAGCACCGGGCAGGCGTCACACCCTATACGTCCACTTTCGTGTTTGCAGAGTGCTGTGTTTTTATTAAACAGTCGCAGCCACCAGTTTATTGCAACCCTTTCACCCTTCCACAGTAAAGTGGTCAAGCTACCGGGGCGTACCTTATCCCGAAGTTACGGTACCAATTTGCCGAGTTCCTTCTCCCGAGTTCTCTCAAGCGCCTTAGAATACTCATCTCGCCCACCTGTGTCGGTTTGCGGTACGGTCTCGTATGACTGAAGCTTAGAGGCTTTTCTTGGAACCACTTCCGATTGCTTCGCGGCATAAAGCCACTCGTCTCGACCCCTTGAATTCCGCGCCCGGATTTGCCTAAGCGCCTTCTATGAGTCAAAAACTAGCTATTCCAACAGCTAGACAACCTTCCGCGATCCGTCCCCCCATCGCATCATACGACGGTGCAGGAATATTAACCTGCTTCCCATCAGCTACGCATCTCTGCCTCGCCTTAGGGGCCGACTCACCCTGCTCCGATGAACGTTGAACAGGAAACCTTGGGCTTACGGCGTGCGGGCTTTTCACCCGCATTATCGCTACTCATGTCAGCATTCGCACTTCTGATACCTCCAGCATCCTTCACAAGACACCTTCGCAGGCTTACAGAACGCTCTCCTACCATATCTATTGCTAGATATCCGCAGCTTCGGTGACTGGCTTAGCCCCGTTACATCTTCCGCGCAGGACGACTCGATCAGTGAGCTATTACGCTTTCTTTAAATGGTGGCTGCTTCTAAGCCAACATCCTGACTGTTTTAGCCTTCCCACTTCGTTTTCCACTTAGCCAATCTTTGGGACCTTAGCTGGCGGTCTGGGTTGTTTCCCTCTTGACGCCGGACGTTAGCACCCGACGTCTGTCTCCCAAGCTCGCACTCATCGGTATTCGGAGTTTGCAATGGTTTGGTAACTCGCAATGAGCCCCTAGCCATAACAGTGCTCTACCCCCGATGGTGATACTTGAGGCACTACCTAAATAGTTTTCGGAGAGAACCAGCTATTTCCAGGTTTGTTTAGCCTTTCACCCCTACCCACAGCTCATCCCCTAATTTTTCAACATTAGTGGGTTCGGACCTCCAGGGCGTGTTACCGCACCTTCATCCTGGCCATGGGTAGATCACCTGGTTTCGGGTCTACACCCAGCGACTGTCGCCCTGTTCGGACTCGATTTCTCTACGGCTCCCCTATTCGGTTAACCTCGCCACTGAATGTAAGTCGCTGACCCATTATACAAAAGGTACGCCGTCACCCCACGAAGAGGCTCCGACTGTTTGTATGCACACGGTTTCAGGATCTATTTCACTCCCCTCCCGGGGTTCTTTTCGCCTTTCCCTCACGGTACTGGTTCACTATCGGTCGATTACGAGTATTTAGCCTTGGAGGATGGTCCCCCCATGTTCAGACAGGATTTCTCGTGTCCCGCCCTACTTGTCGTACGCTTAGTACCACCGTTTGGATTTCGTGTACGGGGCTATCACCCACTATGGCGCTTATTTCCAGAAGCTTCCACTATCCAATCGACTATCACGTACAGGCTCATCCCATTTCGCTCGCCACTACTTTGGGAATCTCGGTTGATTTCTTTTCCTGCAGCTACTTAGATGTTTCAGTTCGCCGCGTTCGCTTTGCATACCTATGTATTCAGTATGCAATGACCTAAAAGGCCGGGTTTCCCCATTCGGAAATCTGCGGATCAAAGTGTGTTTGCTCACTCCCCGCAGCTTATCGCAAGCTACTACGTCCTTCATCGCCTGTAATCGCCAAGGCATCCACCATGTGCACTTATTCGCTTGTCCCTATAACGTTGGCCCCTGCTGACAACAGGGATCGTCATAGAAAATCAAGAGTACAGCTTGTTGCATGTTTGTTGATACTTGATTACTACCCTAAGTGTGCACTTTTACATGCACGCTTAAAAAAACTTTACTTCTTCCAGATTGTTAAAGAACGAAAAAACAGTGATCTCGAAAAGACCAAACCTAAACCGCAGAGGCTTACGTTTGTGCTTTCAGAACCAGGTAATGGTGGAGGATGACGGGATCGAACCGACGACCCCCTGCTTGCAAAGCAGGTGCTCTCCCAGCTGAGCTAATCCCCCATAAATCATCACGAAAAAGTACAAACCTACTTTTTCGTGGATCCAGGTAAAAATCACTGGCAAAGCCAGATGATTTTTAGAGACTAAACCCGACGATGATAACTTGGTAGGGCTGGTTGGACTCGAACCAACGACCCCCGCGTTATCAACACGGTGCTCTAACCAGCTGAGCTACAGCCCCGACATACACTGTTGTTCTCTTTACTAACAGCCGATAAGCGTGGACGCTTGATGTGGAGACAAGCTCCGGTGCTACTCTAGAAAGGAGGTGATCCAGCCGCACCTTCCGATACGGCTACCTTGTTACGACTTCACCCCAGTCACGAATCCTACCGTGGTAAGCGCCCTCCTTGCGGTTAAGCTACCTACTTCTGGTAAAACCCGCTCCCATGGTGTGACGGGCGGTGTGTACAAGACCCGGGAACGTATTCACCGCGACATGCTGATCCGCGATTACTAGCGATTCCAACTTCATGTAGTCGAGTTGCAGACTACAATCCGGACTACGATACACTTTCTGGGATTAGCTCCCCCTCGCGGGTTGGCGGCCCTCTGTATGTACCATTGTATGACGTGTGAAGCCCTACCCATAAGGGCCATGAGGACTTGACGTCATCCCCACCTTCCTCCGGTTTGTCACCGGCAGTCTCATTAGAGTGCCCAACTAAATGTAGCAACTAATGACAAGGGTTGCGCTCGTTGCGGGACTTAACCCAACATCTCACGACACGAGCTGACGACAGCCATGCAGCACCTGTGTGAAGGTTCCCTTTCGGGCACTCCCAAATCTCTTCAGGATTCCTTCCATGTCAAGGGTAGGTAAGGTTTTTCGCGTTGCATCGAATTAATCCACATCATCCACCGCTTGTGCGGGTCCCCGTCAATTCCTTTGAGTTTTAATCTTGCGACCGTACTCCCCAGGCGGTCTACTTCACGCGTTAGCTGCGTTACCAAGTTAATTAAAACCCGACAACTAGTAGACATCGTTTAGGGCGTGGACTACCAGGGTATCTAATCCTGTTTGCTCCCCACGCTTTCGTGCATGAGCGTCAATCTTGACCCAGGGGGCTGCCTTCGCCATCGGTGTTCCTCCACATCTCTACGCATTTCACTGCTACACGTGGAATTCTACCCCCCTCTGCCAGATTCAAGCCTTGCAGTCTCCAATGCAATTCCCAGGTTGAGCCCGGGGCTTTCACATCAGACTTACAAAACCGCCTGCGCACGCTTTACGCCCAGTAATTCCGATTAACGCTTGCACCCTACGTATTACCGCGGCTGCTGGCACGTAGTTAGCCGGTGCTTATTCTTCAGGTACCGTCATTAGCGCAGAATATTAGTCCGCACCGTTTCTTCCCTGACAAAAGAGCTTTACAACCCGAAGGCCTTCTTCACTCACGCGGCATTGCTGGATCAGGCTTGCGCCCATTGTCCAAAATTCCCCACTGCTGCCTCCCGTAGGAGTCTGGACCGTGTCTCAGTTCCAGTGTGGCTGGTCGTCCTCTCAGACCAGCTACTGATCGTCGCCTTGGTGAGCCTTTACCCCACCAACTAGCTAATCAGACATCGGCCGCTCCAAAAGCATGAGGCCCGAAGGTCCCCCACTTTCATCCGTAGATCGTATGCGGTATTAGCGTAACTTTCGCTACGTTATCCCCCACTTCTGGGTACGTTCCGATGTATTACTCACCCGTTCGCCACTCGCCACCAGGCCGAAGCCCGTGCTGCCGTTCGACTTGCATGTGTAAAGCATGCCGCCAGCGTTCAATCTGAGCCAGGATCAAACTCTTCAGTTCAATCTCTGTTTGTTGACTCTTTCGAGTCATCCGCATTGCTGCGGAGTCGCTCACTCAAGATACTGACCGTTATCTCATTGCTGAGACAACGCTTAATACTTTTGTGAACATTTGATAATTTAAGTATGCAGCTGATTGCTCAGCTGGCACCTTCATCAAACGCCCACACTTATCGACTGTTGATTGTTAAAGAACCTTGTTCTGTACTACCTTGCTGCACCGTGCGAAGCGTTGTGTTCGTCAGCAGCAGAGAAGAGAGATTATGCAGCGTTTCGCTTAACTCGTCAACTCCTTGTTCGCTTCGTCCCAGAATTTCTTCTTTCGACCTCATCAACTGATCTCGGCAAGCTAAGCCTCTGATTTCGTTGACGTTTTCGGTGACGCTTTGCAGCGCTCCCGGAAGCGGAGGCGAACTATAGCAAACGTTTTCCGTGCCCGCAAGGCCCTTTTGGAAAAAACTGCCCCGGAGCGGTGTGTGTATGTTTTTGCCATGGGGGGTATATTGCGTGCCAGGATACGCCCCGCGCTCGCGGGTGTCTTATAAAGCGAATGGAGAACCAGTGAAGCGAGACCTGTTCCGCCGCAGCGCCCTTGCGACCGCATGCATGTGCGTGCCGCTCTATGGCCTTGCCCAGGATGTGCGCAACCCGATCAATGTGGTGGTGGTAACCGGCACCCGCTCCGAACACAGCAGTTTCGACCTGCCCGCCGCCGTCGATATCGTCGACGCAGCGCAAATCCGTGACACCCAGCCGCGCGTGAATGCTTCCGAAGCCCTGGCGGCGGTGCCGGGTCTGGTCGCACGCGACCGCCAGAACTATGCGCAAGACCTGCAGATCTCGTCGCGCGGCTTCGGCGCCCGCTCCGCCTTCGGCGTGCGCGGCGTGCGCCTGGTGGCGGACGGTATCCCTGCGACCATGCCCGACGGCCAGGGCCAGGCCGCGACCTTCAACCTCGACATGGCCGAGCGCATCGAAGTGTTGCGCGGCCCCTTCTCCGCCCTGTATGGCAACCACTCCGGCGGCGTGGTCCAGCTCTTTACGCGCGAACCGAAAGGCGCGCCCGCCGTCGAGACCAGTTTCTCTGCCGGCAGCTATGGCCTGCGCAAGCTGGATGTGAATGCCGAGGGCCGCAGCGGCAAACTGGGCTACCTGCTGGACGCGTCGCGCTTCGAGACCGACGGCTACCGCGCGCACAGCGCCGCCACCCGCGACCAGGCCTATGCCAAGCTGGTGGTCGAACCGAGCGCGCACAGCCGCCTGGTCCTGACCGCGAGCGGCCTGCGCCAGGACGACACCCAGGACCCGCTCGGCATCACCTGGGCCACGTACCAGCGCGACCCGCGCGCCGCTGAAACCGACGCTACCGACACCCAATCGCCCCAGCGCACGCTGGCGGAACGCTACAACACGCGCAAGAGCATCGACCACCAGCAGTTCGGCCTGAGCTGGGAGCAGCGCTTCGGCCCCGACCGCCTCCTGCTGACCGCCTACGGCGGCAACCGCCGCGTGGTCCAGTACCTGTCCTTCTCGCGCGGCTTCCAGGCAGCACCCACTAATTCCGGCGGCGTGGTCGATTTCGACCGTGACTTCCACGGCATCGACGCCAACTGGCGCGCGGTGCGCGAACTGGCCGGCGGCACGCTGCGCGCCACGGTCGGCATCGAACTGGCCCGCTCGGTCGACGCGCGCCTGGGGTTCGAGAACTTCATCGGCGATACCTTCGGCCTGCAGGGCGCGCTGCGACGCGACGAACAGGACGAAGTACGCAGTGTCGACCCCTACGCCCAGCTGGAATGGGAGCGCGGCGCCTGGGTGCTTACCGGCGGCGTGCGCCGCAGCCGCGTGCGCTTCGACGTCAGCGACCGCTTCCTGGCCAACGGCGACGACAGCGGCAGCGTCTCCTACAGCCATACTGCGCCGCTGCTTGGCGTGCTGTACAAGGTCTCGCCTTCGCTGAACGTGTATGCCAGCGCCGCGCGCGGTTTCGAAACCCCGACCCTGAACGAGCAGTTTTACTCGGGCAGCGGCGACGGTTTCAATTTTGGCCTGGCTCCGGCGATCGGCAAGCACCTCGAAGCGGGCGTCAAGGCGATGCTCGCGCCCGGGGTGCGCGTCAACGCCGCCGTCTACCAGGTGCGCACCGAGGGTGAATTGGTGGTCGACCGCTCCTCGGGCGGCCGCACCAGCTACCGCAATGCCAGCGCCACGCTGCGCCGCGGCGGCGAGCTGTCGCTGGATGCGGAGCTCGGCGCCGGCTGGAATGCACGCCTGGCGCTCACGGCGCTGCGCGCCATCTACGACGAGGGCTTCGGCGCCGTGCCGGAAGGCAGCCGCCTGCCGGGCATTCCGAAGACCAGCCTGTACGGGGAGCTGGGCTGGAAGGAGCAGTCCGGGCGCTTCGGCGCGGCACTGGAGACGATCGCCAACGGCCGCGTCTACGCGGAAGACACCAACAGCGCCACGCCGGCGCCGGGCTATGCCATCGTCAACGCGCGGGTACAGGCCAGCCAGCAGCTGGGCGGCTGGAAGCTCAGGCAGTTCGCACGCCTGAACAACCTGTTCGACCGGACCTATGTCGGCTCGGTCATCGTGGGCGACGCCAACCGCCGCTATTACGAACCCGCGCCCGGACGCAACTGGGTCGTGGGCGCCAGCGCGCAGTATCAGTTCTAGGGCTTGACGGCCACCAGGCCGGGCAGCGCCACGCCCGGATACAGCTTGGCCAGCGTGGCGTCGGTAGCGGGACGCAGCACGGCGACCACCAGCTGTGCCGCCGCGGCGGCGTCCGGCGCCGCGCGCACCGACTGCCACAGATCCGGATGCGCCGCCGCACGCTCGCCCAGGGCGCGCTCGACCTCGAGCTGCCAGAAGGCCGGCGCTTCCCCTTCGACCCAGTTGCCGCGTCCGCGGCCGAAGTGCGCCACCGCCAGGTAGCGCAGCACCGCCCCCGTCAACAACGACTGCAGGAAGGGGTCGGCGAACTGTACGCTCGGCTTGTTGCGGTCCAGGCGCTGGTTGAAACCCCAGGCCGCGCCGGCCATCGTCAATCCGCCGACGATCGCGCCCAGCAATGCCCCGGCGCCCATGGTCAGGCCGCCGGCCATCAGGTCGGCCGACAGGCCCGTGGCCGCTCCCGAGACCACCGCGCCAAGCAGCCCTGCCTGGGCCTTGTCGACCGGCGCGCGCACGGCGAAGTTATCGCGCACGCGCGCATTGATCGCCAGCGCCTGGCCCGGATCGATCCGGTACAGGGCCAGCATGCGCGCCGTCGCGCCGTTGATGCGGTCGTTCAGGCGCGCGACCAGCGCCGCCATCGCGAGCTCCTGCCGCCGCTGTTCGTCCTTGCCCAGCCCGACCGCCTTGAGCGCGCTGCGCAGCATGCTCCTACCCTCGTCCGGAATCGGTTCGAGGTCACGCGCAGCCGCGGCAAGCAGTTCCGCCGAGACGCGCAGCGCGCCGTCGTAGCGCAACTGGTTGGTGGCGGCCCAGGCCGTGAGCAGCCGTGCATAGCCGGGCTGCTTTGCTTCGTCGATCAGGCGTCCGATCGCTTCGTAAAAGACGTGTTCGTGCACCCAGCAGCGGGCAAAGGCGTCGAGCGCCAGCACGTCCTTCACCACCGGGAACCGGGCCAGGTGCTGCCGCCAGCGTGCTTGCTCTCCCGACTCGTCGTCGCCCGGGCGCGGTGGCCCCATCTGGTTGAGCAGCACGGCGACCGGCTTGCCGAGCCACTCGAGGATCTTCATCTCGGACGGCAGGTAGCCGGCGTCCTGCGGCGACTCGGAGGAGTTGACCAGGTAGAGGATGACGTCGGCTTCTTCCTTGGCCGCGCGCAGCGCCTGCTGGCTGAGCCAGAACGGGCGGTCGCGGTAACGGTCGAAGACCTCGCGCAGGAACCAGCCGATCGGGTTGCCCGTCATCGACAGGCGCTTCAGCAGGCGCACCGAGTCGCCGAAGCCAGGCGTGTCCCACAGCAGCAGCGTATCGCCGGCGTCGCTTTGCTGCAGCAGGTGCGCTTCGGCGAACTGGGTCACGTGGGCGGCGTCGCGCACTTCTCCAACGTCCATCCCGACCAGGGTGCGGGCCAGCGTCGTCTTGCCGTTATTGGTATGCGAAACGAGCGCGAACTGGATTTTTGTCGCCGGGTTGTTCAGCGTGTCGTTCATCGCAGCTCCGGCAAGCTGAGCCCCGCGCCCAGTTCGAGCGGATATTTGTCGGGCTGGAGCAGGTTGACGAAGGTGGCCGAGGTGCCGTGGAAGCTGCAGAACTGACGCCACAAGGCGACACGTTCGGCGACGCGCGCGGCATTGTCCTGCCCCTCGCCGATGCGCTCGACCAGCGGCGACTCGTCCACCAGTACGGCAACGCCGCGCCGCACCCGCTTGCTCAGGTAGTCGAGGAAGGCGCCGTGGTTTTCCTTCTCGGGCGTGGCCGCGAGGCTGAACAGGACGGCGGTCACGGTCACGCCCGGTTCGTCGAGCGCGGTGTCGCGCAACACATCCTTCGGCTCGGCGCCGTAGGCGCTGGTGGGGCGCAGCTGGACCCGTGTCTGCGCACCGAATGCACCGGCCGCGATTGCCCACAGGCCGCGGTCGCGCGCCTCGTCCAGCGTGTAGCTGTAGGGGAGCACGCGCAGCAGTGCCGGCGTGCCGGCGCCGATGCTGTCGGCGAGCTTGCGGTAATAGGGCTGGTCGAGGTCGAGCGGAAAGTGCCGCGCCAGGCGCCGTGCACGCCATGCAGCAAAGGCTGCCAGCAGCAGGCGCGGCAACACGACGAACAGCAGCAGCGTGGCGCCGTACAGGTGGACCCAGCGCTCGCCGCTCGCGGCGCTGACGGTGCGGCCGAAGCGCAGCAGCTCGATCTCGGCCAGCGAGAAGCCCTCCAGGAACGGGAAGACGTTCATCGCCGGCATGAACAGCCAGGACAGCAGGGTGTGCACCTGGCGCCCGTCGAGGAAGGTGCTTTCCCAGCCGACCACGTATTGGGTCAGCAGCCCGCGCGCATACAGCGAAGCGATGGCGCCGAGCGCGAAGCAGGCAGCGGCAAGATGGACGGTGCGGCTCAGGCGCGCGCGGGTGAGCGGTGCGCTCAGCGCAGCCCATTCGCCCATGAAGACGGCCAGCCCCTCGGCCAGGGGCGTAGGCAGTTTGCGCGGCACCACCGCCTTGCCGACGCTCAGGCGCCCCAGCAGCTTCGGCCCCGCCCATCCATGGCGCTTGCCCGGAACGAGTGCCCACACCAGCATGCCCAGGTAGACCAGCAGGTTCCAGGCGATGATCAGCAGGAAAGGCGCGGACAGCAGGTCGACGCGCTGCGGGTCGGCGATGCGGTCGATGGCCGCGCCGCTGACGAGGGCCAGGAAAGGCAGGGCCAGCCAGACCCCGCCCAGGCCCAGCCTGCGACGGGCGAAGGCGCCGAACGCAGGCGAGCGTTCCCCCAGGCGTTTGAGGATCTGCTCGGAACGCTGCTGCAGGAAGTGATGCTGGGTGACGGCCGTTTTGCTGTCTGCGGCCTGCCAGGCGGCGAGCTCCTTGGCGCTGCGGCTGGCATACTTGCGATCGTCGTCGCTCAAGACCTCGTGCTTGACGTCGGCGGACTCGATGGCGCGCACAAGCACGACATTGCGTGCAACCTGTTCGTTCATGCTTCTCCTGTCATGGTTGAAATAGCAAGGCTGACAGGTGCATTGTGCCCCAGTTTGCGCGAAGGCGGCAGTTCCCACGCTTGTGCTGCGCACGTCGTGGGCACAAAAAACCCGGGAGACCCGGGTCGCAGTGGCTTGCGCGGCGCTCAGCTGCCGGGATTCTTCTTGTTCGGCTTGCTGACGAAGTCGGACGCGGGCTGGTCCGGCCGGCGTTCCAGGCCTTTCGCGCCGCCCTTGCCCGAATCCGACTGCTGGGAGCCCGCATGCTGGTACTGCTCGATGCCGCCCTGCCCGGATTGCTGGGGCTCGCCCATGCGATTCTGTTCCGCCTGCGCCTGCATCCGCTGGCCGCGCTGGCGTGCGCTCCAGCCCTGGTGGACCGCGCCGGCGCCGCCGCGCTGACCGCGGCCGTTCGTGTCCGACTGCTGCGAGCCGGTGTGGGCCATCGGGAATGGCGACTCCGGGCCACCAGGCATGACGGCGCCCGGCGCGCGGGTCTGCATGCTGCCCTCGGCAACCGTGACGCCTTTCGGCTTGTGGATGCCGCGCGAACGCTTGTCTCCACCGAGGTTCTTTTCTTTCGATTTCATGATTCCTCCTTCGCTTCGCTGAACCGATGGATCGATCATGCGCGCCGAACCAGTGAGCCTGTATAGGCGCGGACTCCGAGCCAGTGTAGGAATCAGCGTACGGTCACGCTCCGGTCAAGTGGGCAGAAAATCAGCCGCTTCGACGACTGTCCGCAGCGACGTCTTCCGAATGACTTGAGAATCGCCAAACGCTGGCGTTATCCGGACTGCTAGGATTTTTCTTCTGCCATGCCAAGAGGAAACAGCATGAGGTCGCGCCTGCTCAAGCCCTGCCTGTTTGCGTCCCTTTGCCTCAGCCTTGCCGCGGCCGCCGGCGCATCGGCCGGGAACAAGGCGTGGATGACCATGGGCGACGCTGCCTTTCGGCAGGCGAAAACGGCCGCGCCCGAGCTGGTGTCGATCGAAAGCCGGCAACTGCAGGTGGACGGCGGCTCGGAAAAAGTGCATGCGGTCGTGCTGGACGAAGACCGGCTGGCGGCGATCGCCGGTGTCATCCATCAGCGAATGGGGCTGTGCGGCGGCTTCATGTATCACGCCAGCGAAGCCGCTGCACGCGCTGCCCTGGACCGGCGTCCAAGCGTTCCCGAGCTGCGTTCGTATGGCATCCGAGAGCGCGAGCGCGTCCAGGCCATATTGGCGAGCATGCACGAAAGCCATATCGCTTCGACGATCCTGGCCTTGAGCGGCTTTGCGAACCGCTATTACACCAGTCGAAGCGGGGTCGAGGCCTCGAACTGGCTGCTGTCGACATGGCGCGAACTCGCCGCCGGCCGCGAGGACATTGCCGTCGCCCAGCTCGCACACCCGGCCTATCCCCAGCCTTCCATCATCTTGACCATTGCCGGCACCGACCTGGCCGATGAAAGCGTCGTGGTCGGCGCGCACCTGGATTCCATCCTCAGCTTCGGCATGAGCGAGACCGCACGGGCGCCGGGCGCGGATGACGATGCTTCCGGTGTGGCGAGCATGACCGAAGCGCTGCGCGCGCTCATCGCGAGTGGCTACCGCCCGCGCAGGACGATCCACCTCATTGCTTACGCTGCGGAAGAAGTGGGATTGCGCGGCTCGCAGGATATCGCCCGCCAGTTCAGGCAGGCCAGGCGCAAGGTCGCAGGGGTGCTCCAGCTCGACATGACCAATTACAAAGGCGCGGACAAGGACATCTACCTGCTCACCGACTATACGAACAGTGCGCAGAACGCGTTCATCGCCCAGTTGGTCGGCGCCTATCTTCCGGATCTGAAACTGGGGTATGACAAGTGCGGCTACGCCTGCTCGGACCATGCAAGCTGGGACGCCCAAGGCTACCCTGTCTCGATGCCCTTCGAGTCGGCAATGGCGCGCGACAACCCGGCAATCCACAGTTCCCGCGACACCCTGGCCAACTCCGGCGGGCAAGCCACGCACGCGCTGAAGTTCGCGCGCCTGGCTGCGGCCTACGTGGTCGAGCTATCCAGCGAATAGGCGGGACGGCTCTCCACCCGGTGTCGCATCCAGGCCAGTTCGCTCAGACATGTGCGGCTTGCGCACTTTCCGGCCTCGGCTGTCCCTTGACCGCGGGTTCGCTCAGGTCGCGTTGCAGCACCGTCCGATACAGCAGCCCTGCCAGCGCACCGCCGAGCAAGGGCGCAAGCCAGAACAGCCATAGCTGCGCGACAGCCCATCCGCCGACGAACAGGGCAGGACCGGTACTACGCGCCGGATTGACCGAGGTATTCGTGACCGGAATACTGACCAGGTGGACCAAGGTGAGCGCAAGACCAATGGCGATACCGGCAAAGCCTACCGGCGCGCTGGCATGGGTTGCACCGAGTACCACCAGGACGAACATGAAGCTCATCACGAGTTCACAGACCAGACCCGCTCCCAGGGAAAAATTTCCAGGCGAGTGGGCGCCATAACCGTTTGCAGCGAATCCTGCCTGCACATCGAAGCCCGGCTTGCCGCTGGCGATAAGATAGAGTAAGCCGGCCGCGACCACGGCGCCGGCCACTTGGCTAACGATATAGGGTGCAACATGGCGTGCCGGGAAGCGGCCGCCCGCCCACAAGCCGACCGACACGGCCGGATTGAAATGGCCTCCCGAAATCGGACCGAGTGCATACGCGCCGGTGAGGACAGCCAGGCCAAAAGCGAGCGAGACGCCCGTCAGGCCAATACCGACCTCGGGAAATGTCGCGGCAAGCACTGCGCTGCCACAGCCCCCCAAGACCAGCCAAAACGTACCAATGAACTCTGCGAGCAGTTTACTGAACATGATTTCCTCCGCAATGGAACACAAGCGGCGGCGGCACTGATTTTACAGGTGCCGCTCAATGGATTGTAGTTGTGGGAGGAAGTACCTAGGGCGAGAGTCTGGGGTTCTTTGATGTACCACAAACTTACAGTGGTTTGTGACGTGCTGGTGCAGAACTATTTGACGCTGCTTGGCAGTGGATCGAAGCGGCATCGTGTGTACGCAGTGCGCATCAGGGCGCTGGCGTATTGCTTGAAGACGCAAAAAAGCCCACCAGGATCACCTGGTGGGCTCTTTCATATAACTAGCCTGACGATAACCTACTTTCACACTGGTTGCAGCACTATCATCGGCGCAAAGTCGTTTCACGGTCCTGTTCGGGATGGGAAGGGGTGGGACCGACTTGCTATGGTCATCAGGCTTTGACTTGTCTAGAAATTTGACCACATGGTCAAACTTCTACAATCCGGGAAGAAGTAAGTTTCTTTTTATTCTTGGGTAGCAGTATCAACAAACTGCAGCTGTATTTCTTGACTTGTTCTATATCCTACCAAGGTTATAGGGACAAGCCGTACGGGCAATTAGTACTGGTTAGCTTAATGCATTACTGCACTTCCACACCCAGCCTATCAACGTCCTGGTCTCGAACGACCCTTCAAGGAGCTCAAGGCTCCGGGAAATCTCATCTCAAGGCAAGTTTCCCGCTTAGATGCTTTCAGCGGTTATCTCTTCCGAACTTAGCTACCCGGCAATGCCACTGGCGTGACAACCGGTACACCAGAGGTTCGTCCACTCCGGTCCTCTCGTACTAGGAGCAGCCCCCTTCAAATTTCCAACGCCCACGGCAGATAGGGACCAAACTGTCTCACGACGTTTTAAACCCAGCTCACGTACCACTTTAAATGGCGAACAGCCATACCCTTGGGACCGGCTACAGCCCCAGGATGTGATGAGCCGACATCGAGGTGCCAAACTCCCCCGTCGATATGAACTCTTGGGAGGAATCAGCCTGTTATCCCCAGAGTACCTTTTATCCGTTGAGCGATGGCCCTTCCATACAGAACCACCGGATCACTATGTCCTACTTTCGTACCTGCTCGACTTGTCGGTCTCGCAGTTAAGCACGCTTATGCCATTGCACTATTAGCACGATGTCCGACCGTACCTAGCGTACCTTCGAACTCCTCCGTTACACTTTAGGAGGAGACCGCCCCAGTCAAACTGCCTACCATGCACTGTCCCCGATCCGGATAACGGACCAAGGTTAGAACCTCAAACGAACCAGGGTGGTATTTCAAGGTTGGCTCCACCGGAACTGGCGTCCCGGTTTCAAAGCCTCCCACCTATCCTACACAGATTGGTTCAAAGTCCAATGCAAAGCTACAGTAAAGGTTCATGGGGTCTTTCCGTCTAGCCGCGGGTAGATTGCATCATCACAAACATTTCAACTTCGCTGAGTCTCGGGAGGAGACAGTGTGGCCATCGTTACGCCATTCGTGCAGGTCGGAACTTACCCGACAAGGAATTTCGCTACCTTAGGACCGTTATAGTTACGGCCGCCGTTTACTGGGACTTCAATCAAGGGCTTGCACCCCATCATTTAATCTTCCAGCACCGGGCAGGCGTCACACCCTATACGTCCACTTTCGTGTTTGCAGAGTGCTGTGTTTTTATTAAACAGTCGCAGCCACCAGTTTATTGCAACCCTTTCACCCTTCCACAGTAAAGTGGTCAAGCTACCGGGGCGTACCTTATCCCGAAGTTACGGTACCAATTTGCCGAGTTCCTTCTCCCGAGTTCTCTCAAGCGCCTTAGAATACTCATCTCGCCCACCTGTGTCGGTTTGCGGTACGGTCTCGTATGACTGAAGCTTAGAGGCTTTTCTTGGAACCACTTCCGATTGCTTCGCGGCATAAAGCCACTCGTCTCGACCCCTTGAATTCCGTGCCCGGATTTGCCTAAGCACCTTCTATGAGTCAAAAACTAGCTATTCCAACAGCTAGACAACCTTCCGCGATCCGTCCCCCCATCGCATCATACGACGGTGCAGGAATATTAACCTGCTTCCCATCAGCTACGCATCTCTGCCTCGCCTTAGGGGCCGACTCACCCTGCTCCGATGAACGTTGAACAGGAAACCTTGGGCTTACGGCGTGCGGGCTTTTCACCCGCATTATCGCTACTCATGTCAGCATTCGCACTTCTGATACCTCCAGCATCCTTCACAAGACACCTTCGCAGGCTTACAGAACGCTCTCCTACCATATCTATTGCTAGATATCCGCAGCTTCGGTGACTGGCTTAGCCCCGTTACATCTTCCGCGCAGGACGACTCGATCAGTGAGCTATTACGCTTTCTTTAAATGGTGGCTGCTTCTAAGCCAACATCCTGACTGTTTTAGCCTTCCCACTTCGTTTTCCACTTAGCCAATCTTTGGGACCTTAGCTGGCGGTCTGGGTTGTTTCCCTCTTGACGCCGGACGTTAGCACCCGACGTCTGTCTCCCAAGCTCGCACTCATCGGTATTCGGAGTTTGCAATGGTTTGGTAACTCGCAATGAGCCCCTAGCCATAACAGTGCTCTACCCCCGATGGTGATACTTGAGGCACTACCTAAATAGTTTTCGGAGAGAACCAGCTATTTCCAGGTTTGTTTAGCCTTTCACCCCTACCCACAGCTCATCCCCTAATTTTTCAACATTAGTGGGTTCGGACCTCCAGGGCGTGTTACCGCACCTTCATCCTGGCCATGGGTAGATCACCTGGTTTCGGGTCTACACCCAGCGACTGTCGCCCTGTTCGGACTCGATTTCTCTACGGCTCCCCTATTCGGTTAACCTCGCCACTGAATGTAAGTCGCTGACCCATTATACAAAAGGTACGCCGTCACCCCACGAAGAGGCTCCGACTGTTTGTATGCACACGGTTTCAGGATCTATTTCACTCCCCTCCCGGGGTTCTTTTCGCCTTTCCCTCACGGTACTGGTTCACTATCGGTCGATTACGAGTATTTAGCCTTGGAGGATGGTCCCCCCATGTTCAGACAGGATTTCTCGTGTCCCGCCCTACTTGTCGTACGCTTAGTATCACCGTTTGGATTTCGTGTACGGGGCTATCACCCGCTATGGCGCTTATTTCCAGAAGCTTCCACTATCCAATCGACTATCACGTACAGGCTCATCCCATTTCGCTCGCCACTACTTTGGGAATCTCGGTTGATTTCTTTTCCTGCAGCTACTTAGATGTTTCAGTTCGCCGCGTTCGCTTTGCATACCTATGTATTCAGTATGCAATGACCTAAAAGGCCGGGTTTCCCCATTCGGAAATCTGCGGATCAAAGTGTGTTTGCTCACTCCCCGCAGCTTATCGCAAGCTACTACGTCCTTCATCGCCTGTAATCGCCAAGGCATCCACCATGTGCACTTATTCGCTTGTCCCTATAACGTTGGCCCCTGCTGACAACAGGGATCGTCATAGAAAATCAAGAGTACAGCTTGTTGCATGTTTGTTGATACTTGATTACTACCCTAAGTGTGCACTTTTACATGCACGCTTAAAAAAACTTTACTTCTTCCAGATTGTTAAAGAACGAAAAAACAGTGATCTCGAAAAGACCAAACCTAAACCGCAGAGGCTTACGTTTGTGCTTTCAGAACCAGGTAATGGTGGAGGATGACGGGATCGAACCGACGACCCCCTGCTTGCAAAGCAGGTGCTCTCCCAGCTGAGCTAATCCCCCATAAATCATCACGAAAAAGTACAAACCTACTTTTTCGTGGATCCAGGTAAAAATCACTGGCAAAGCCAGATGATTTTTAGAGACTAAACCCGACGATGATAACTTGGTAGGGCTGGTTGGACTCGAACCAACGACCCCCGCGTTATCAACACGGTGCTCTAACCAGCTGAGCTACAGCCCCGACATACACTGTTGTTCTCTTTACTAACAGCCGATAAGCGTGGACGCTTGATGTGGAGACAAGCTCCGGTGCTACTCTAGAAAGGAGGTGATCCAGCCGCACCTTCCGATACGGCTACCTTGTTACGACTTCACCCCAGTCACGAATCCTACCGTGGTAAGCGCCCTCCTTGCGGTTAAGCTACCTACTTCTGGTAAAACCCGCTCCCATGGTGTGACGGGCGGTGTGTACAAGACCCGGGAACGTATTCACCGCGACATGCTGATCCGCGATTACTAGCGATTCCAACTTCATGTAGTCGAGTTGCAGACTACAATCCGGACTACGATACACTTTCTGGGATTAGCTCCCCCTCGCGGGTTGGCGGCCCTCTGTATGTACCATTGTATGACGTGTGAAGCCCTACCCATAAGGGCCATGAGGACTTGACGTCATCCCCACCTTCCTCCGGTTTGTCACCGGCAGTCTCATTAGAGTGCCCAACTAAATGTAGCAACTAATGACAAGGGTTGCGCTCGTTGCGGGACTTAACCCAACATCTCACGACACGAGCTGACGACAGCCATGCAGCACCTGTGTGAAGGTTCCCTTTCGGGCACTCCCAAATCTCTTCAGGATTCCTTCCATGTCAAGGGTAGGTAAGGTTTTTCGCGTTGCATCGAATTAATCCACATCATCCACCGCTTGTGCGGGTCCCCGTCAATTCCTTTGAGTTTTAATCTTGCGACCGTACTCCCCAGGCGGTCTACTTCACGCGTTAGCTGCGTTACCAAGTTAATTAAAACCCGACAACTAGTAGACATCGTTTAGGGCGTGGACTACCAGGGTATCTAATCCTGTTTGCTCCCCACGCTTTCGTGCATGAGCGTCAATCTTGACCCAGGGGGCTGCCTTCGCCATCGGTGTTCCTCCACATCTCTACGCATTTCACTGCTACACGTGGAATTCTACCCCCCTCTGCCAGATTCAAGCCTTGCAGTCTCCAATGCAATTCCCAGGTTGAGCCCGGGGCTTTCACATCAGACTTACAAAACCGCCTGCGCACGCTTTACGCCCAGTAATTCCGATTAACGCTTGCACCCTACGTATTACCGCGGCTGCTGGCACGTAGTTAGCCGGTGCTTATTCTTCAGGTACCGTCATTAGCGCAGAATATTAGTCCGCACCGTTTCTTCCCTGACAAAAGAGCTTTACAACCCGAAGGCCTTCTTCACTCACGCGGCATTGCTGGATCAGGCTTGCGCCCATTGTCCAAAATTCCCCACTGCTGCCTCCCGTAGGAGTCTGGACCGTGTCTCAGTTCCAGTGTGGCTGGTCGTCCTCTCAGACCAGCTACTGATCGTCGCCTTGGTGAGCCTTTACCCCACCAACTAGCTAATCAGACATCGGCCGCTCCAAAAGCATGAGGCCCGAAGGTCCCCCACTTTCATCCGTAGATCGTATGCGGTATTAGCGTAACTTTCGCTACGTTATCCCCCACTTCTGGGTACGTTCCGATGTATTACTCACCCGTTCGCCACTCGCCACCAGGCCGAAGCCCGTGCTGCCGTTCGACTTGCATGTGTAAAGCATGCCGCCAGCGTTCAATCTGAGCCAGGATCAAACTCTTCAGTTCAATCTCTGTTTGTTGACTCTTTCGAGTCATCCGCATTGCTGCGGAGTCGCTCACTCAAGATACTGACCGTTATCTCATTGCTGAGACAACGCTTAATACTTTTGTGAACATTTGATAATTTAAGTATGCGACTGAGCGAACCCAGCCGGCACCTTCATCAAACGCCCACACTTATCGACTGTTAATTGTTAAAGAACTTGTTCTGTACTACCTTGCCGCACCGTACGAAGCGTTGTGTTCGTCAGCAGCAGAGAAGTGAGATTATGCAATGTTTCGCTTAACTCGTCAACCCCTCGCCTCTTTCGCTACCGCTGCCTTAGAAGCTGCGTTTCGCGTCGAGGAGCAAGACTATAGCAAAGGAGAGCATGCCTGGCAAGTAGGTGGTCAACAAAATCGTTGCGCTTCTGCGTCGCCGTTGTCCACTTTACTTAATAGACCCTAACTATCACTTCATTAAAATTTATTCAATTCCCACTATGGACGAGCATCGCTATCCTTTACCTTCAGCATTGTTTGCGGAGCATAAGGAAGACAAGCATGGTCATCGTCGCCAAGAAAACCAGCCAAGTGCTCGCTCACATGACAATCGGGTTCATGATCGCCTATGCGTTCACCGGCTCGGTCGTGTTAGGGGGCATGGCGATCATCATCGAACCGTTGATCAATGTGTTACTCCTTCCACTGCATGAGAAGGCCTGGGCCGGATTCCGTGCGCGCGCCGGGCGGGAGCGCAATCACTATCTGCGCATTGCCGCGGAAAAGCTGAGCCAGACCACACTGCACACGGTGGTTGCCTTCGGCGTCATGTACTTCGCCACGGGCTCGCTCGCACTCGGCGGGATAGCCGCCGCGATCGAGCCAATCTGCAACGTCCTGCTTCTTCCGGTCCATGACCGTCTTTGGGACAGGCTGGCGTGTCGCTTCACCGGCAGCTTGCGCCCTGCCTGAGCTGCGTTGGCATTCAGTAAAGACATTAGGAGCTCAGCCTCCGGTGTTACACTGTCGCGCTGAGGCGGACACGTTGTCCGCAACGCGGCCCCTGGCGATCTTCGCCATCCACGAGCGAGGGAGTGATGAGCAAGATCGTTTGGCCCGCCTCGCCTTCCGAAGCAGCCGAGCTGATTAGAACGCGGGATTGGAGCAAGACCCCGCTCGGTCCCCTCGACAACTGGTCGGCTGCCCTGCGCACGTTGACCGATGTCGTCCTGCGTTCTCCCGCCAGCATGGCCCTGGTCTGGGGCGACGACCGTATCCTGATCTATAACGACGGCTATGCGCAGGTATGCGGGGACAAACACCCCCACGTCCTCGGCAGCTCGGTACGTGAGGCCTGGCCGGAAGCCTGGAACTTCAACAAGGAAGTGTTCGACGCCTGCTTCGCAGGTGAAGAGCGGGTCTTCCGCGATGCCTGCTTCGTGCTTCACCGCCACGGCGCTCCCGAAGAAGTCTGGTTCGATCTGTATTACGGCCCGGCCGTGGACGAACATGGCGCGGTGCGGGGCGTGCTGGCGACCGTCATCGAAACCACCGAGCGCGTGCGCGCGGAACAGCAGCGGCAACAGCACGAAGACCACCTCCAGAAGGTCAACGCCGATCTCGATACGCTGCGCCGCAGCCTCGAACACACCAATCGCCGCTTGAGCGGCGACATGGACTTCCTCAACACCTTGTTCCGGCAGGCGCCGAGCTTCATGGCGGTGGTGACCGGGCCCGAGCATGTGTTCGAGCTGGCGAATGACGCCTACGCCAAACTGGTACAGCATCGGGCGGTGCTCGGCAAGCCGGTCCGGCTTGCCTTGCCCGAGCTGGCAGGACAGGGGTTCTACGAACTGCTGGATAGTGTCTACCAGAGCGGCGAGCCCTATCATGGCCGCAACATCGAAGTCCAGCTGGACCGTGGCAATGGCGCAGGGATGGAGCGCCGGATCATCGATTTCGTCTATCAGCCCCTGAAGGATGATGTTGGCGGACGCACCTATGGCATCTTCGTCGAAGGCGTCGACGTGACCGATCACGCCCTGACCGAGGAGCGTTTGCGTGTCGCCCAGGAGGCCGGTGAGATCGGAACCTTCGAATGGTACCCGAGCACCGGCAAGGTGGTGGTGTCGGACGCCTACCGCCGCATCTGGGGCTTTGCACCCGATACCGAGATCACTGCGGACCTGCTGGTCAGCCTGGTGGACCCGTCCTATCTGCACCTGGCGGGGCCGAATCGCCTGGGCAGCGAGTCGAATCCACTCGGCTTCTCCGAATTCGTGATCATGCGGGCCGATACCGGCGAGCGGCGCTGGATCGCCCGGCGCGGCCAGGCGGTGCCGAGCACGGTCGCGGGCGAGCGGCGCTACCTCGGGGTGGCCTTCGATATTACCGAACGCAAGCGCACCGAAGAGAACCTGCGCCAGGCCGAAGCCGCGCTGCGCGCGCTGAACCAGTCGCTGGAGCGCAAGGTCGTCATCGAAGAAGCCGAGCGCTTCAAGGCCGAGGATGCGCTGCGCCAGGCCCACAAGATGGAAGCGGTCGGCCAGTTGGCCAGCGGCGTGGCCCACGACTTCAATAACGTGTTGCAGATCATCTCCAGCAACCTGCAGCTGATGGAGCTGGACGGC
This sequence comes from Massilia sp. UMI-21, assembly GCA_015277795.1. Lineage (NCBI taxonomy): Bacteria > Pseudomonadati > Pseudomonadota > Betaproteobacteria > Burkholderiales > Oxalobacteraceae > Massilia > Massilia sp. UMI-21. The sequence continues at coordinate 5,264,259 of CP063848.1, forward strand.
ATCGGCAGCGTGCTCGGCGCACGCGTGGCGAGCGCGGTCGCGGCCGTCGAACGCGGTTCGAAGCTGTCCTCGCAACTGCTCGCGTTCGCACGCCGGCAGCCCTTGCAACCGGTGGCGACCGACCTCGGGCGCCTGCTCGCCGACATGGAGTCGCTGTTGCTGCGCGCCCTGGGCGACCGGGTGGTGCTCGACCTGCGCCGTAGCCCGGGACTCTGGAACGCGCGCGTGGACCGCAATCAGCTCGAGAATGCGATCCTCAACATGGCGATCAACGCGCGCGACGCGATGGGCGGCAGCGGGCGCCTGACCATCGGCGTCAGCAATGACCGGAGAGCGGCGTCCGATGCGCACGTGCTGTTGTCGATCACCGACACCGGCTGCGGCATGACGCCCGATGTCCTCGACAAGATCTTCGACCCCTTCTACACGACCAAGGCCACCGGCGAAGGCACCGGCCTCGGCATGAGCATGGTCTACGGATTCGTGAAGCAGAGCGGTGGCGAGATCCGCATCGACAGCAGCCCGGGCCAGGGGACGACGATCACGATCCTGCTGCCGCGCGCCGATGGCGACGCGGTGCACGACTGGGCCGCCGTGAATGCCAGCGTGCCGGGCGGCGACGAAACCATCCTGGTGGTGGATGACGACGCGGCGGTGGCCGACAGCACGACCGAACTGCTCTCCGGTCTCGGCTACAAGGTGCTGAGCGCGGAAAACGGGGAGCAGGCCCTCGCCGTGCTGCGCTCGGGATTGCCGGTCGATCTGCTGTTCAGCGACCTGTCGATGCCCGGAGCGGTCGACTGTGCGTCACTGGTGGCGCAGTCCCGCCAGCTCGCGCCGGATACGCGTATCCTCCTGACCACGGGCCAGTTGCCCGCCGGCTCGTGTGACGATGCGATCGAAATGCTGCCCAAGCCCTACAACCGGGAGCAGCTGGCCCAGGCGATCCGCCGTCAGCTCGGGGTGGCGGGCCTGTCGGTCCCCATGGCGGCGCCGGCCGTTGCGGACGATACCGTGCGCACGGTGTCGGTGCATGACGAGGCGCGCCGGATTCTGGTCGTCGAAGACGATCCGGACACGCGCGAACTCGCCTGCGAGTTGCTCGCCGCTTTGGGCCATGCCGCCAGCGGCAGCGGTTCGGCCGAGCACGCGCTCATGCTGCTGGGTGAGCACGAGGTCGATCTCCTGTTTACCGACCTGAATCTGCCGCGCATGTCGGGCAGCGAGCTTGCCTCGCGCGCAGTCGCCATACAGCCCGCGCTGCGGGTCATCCTGACCTCGGGTGAAGGACACAACGTGAGCGTTCCGCCGGATAGCGGCATTGTCGTGCTACCCAAACCCTACGATCTCCTGCAGCTCGAACAGTGCATCGCCCTGGCCGCGCTAGAAGCCGGCGAACCTTTCCCCTGACGCGGACCCCAGACGATATGTTCACCACAACGACCGCAACCCGGGTCCTGCTGATCGACGACCATCGGATCAATGCCGAGCTGGTCGCCGGCATGCTGGAGGACCAGCCCGGGCTTGTGCTCGAGTACCAGCAGGATCCCACGAAGGCGCTCGAGACGGCGGTGGCATTTCTGCCGACCGTGATGATGGTGGACCTCCACATGCCGCTGATCGACGGGCTCGACGTGATCAAGGCGCTCAAGAACGACCCGCGCGTGGCGGAGATCCCGGTCATCATGCTGTCTTCGAACACCAGTGCGCGCGTCAAGGCGGACGGCTTCGAGGCGGGCGCGATCGACTATCTGGTGAAGTGGCCGGACCGGGTCGAGCTGATGGCACGACTGCTCGCGCATTCGCGCGCCTATCTCGCGATCCGCGACCGCGACCGCGCCCACGACGCGCTGCGCGCAAGCCAGGCCGAACTCTTCGAACGCACGCGCGAGCTGGCGCATGCGCAGGTGTCGCTGCACGAAGCGGAAAAGATGGAAGCGATCGGCCAGCTGACGAGCGGCGTGGCGCACGACTTCAATAATGTACTCCAGCTGATCAACGGACACCTGCAGCTGCTGCGCATGGCGCACCGCAGCGACGAGCGGACGGTGAAGCGCCTGGACGCCGCGTCGGAAGGTGTGCGCCGTGGCGCCCAGTTGGCGTCGCAGATGCTGGCCTTCGCACGCCGTCAGCCCCTCGCGCCCACGACGCTCGACGTCGGTGGCCACCTGCGCAGCATGGAAGAAACGATCCGCCAGGCGCTGGGCAGCCATGGGCTGAGCCTGGCGGCGGAGGCCGGCCTGAGCGCCTGCCTCGACCCGGGCCAGTTCGAAAAGACGATTCTGCACCTCGTGCAGAATGCGGCCGAGGCCATGGAAAGCGATGGCTGGCTCGAGATTGCGGTCGACGCGACGCAGTTGCCGGACAGCGGGTCCGGCGAGCCGCCAGCCCTGCTGCGGGTGCGCCTGACCGATAACGGTAGCGGCATGAGCGAGGAGCTACAGCGGCGCGCATTCGAACCCTTCTTCTCGAGCAAGAAGGGTAAGCGCGGGGCCGGCTTGGGACTCAGCCTGGCCTTCGGCTTCGTCAAACAGAGCGGCGGGCAGATCGAACTGGCCAGCGTGCCGGACAAGGGGACCACCGTGAGCATGTATTTCCCCCTGCAGTCGGCAGCCGATGCGGCGGCGCAAGCGCCTACGGCAGCGGCGCCGGTCCACACGGTGCTGGTGGTGGAAGACGAAGCCGCGGTGCGCCAGGTCTGTGTCGAGGTCCTGCGCAAGCTCGGACTATGTGTGCTCGAAGCCAAGGACGGCGAGACGGCCCTGGGCATGATTCGCCAACGCCTGCCCATCGACCTCGTGTTCACCGACCTGGTCATGCCCGGTCAGGTGCGCGGGCAGGAACTTGCGGCGGCCATCGCGACCTACCTTCCGCAGGCGAAACTGCTGTTTGCATCGGGTTATCCGGGCGAAGGCGGGACGGACGACGAGATCCTCGAACGAACTCACCTGCTGCGCAAGCCCTACCGGCTGGATGAGATGTCGCGGCTGGTGCAGCAACTGCTGCAGGAAGACTGAGGGCCTGGCGGGGAGTCGGCCAGCGAAGCTGCGGCTCCGCTTTTTAACACGCATCCCCCAGCAAGGCGAGGATGCGCAGTACGGATCAGGGTGATGGCGTGTTGCGTGCAAACGCAAAAAAGCCCGCAGAGATCACTCTGCGGGCTTTTTCATATAACTAGCCTGACGATAACCTACTTTCACACTGGTTGCAGCACTATCATCGGCGCAAAGTCGTTTCACGGTCCTGTTCGGGATGGGAAGGGGTGGGACCGACTTGCTATGGTCATCAGGCTTTGACTTGTCTGAGTTTTACCAATCGGTAAAACTCACAATCCGGGAAGAAGTAAGTTCTTTTTATTCTTGGGTAGCAGTATCAACAAACTGCAGCTGTATTCCTGACTTGTTCTATATCCTACCAAGGTTATAGGGACAAGCCGTACGGGCAATTAGTACTGGTTAGCTTAATGCATTACTGCACTTCCACACCCAGCCTATCAACGTCCTGGTCTCGAACGACCCTTCAAGGAGCTCAAGGCTCCGGGAAATCTCATCTCAAGGCAAGTTTCCCGCTTAGATGCTTTCAGCGGTTATCTCTTCCGAACTTAGCTACCCGGCAATGCCACTGGCGTGACAACCGGTACACCAGAGGTTCGTCCACTCCGGTCCTCTCGTACTAGGAGCAGCCCCCTTCAAATTTCCAACGCCCACGGCAGATAGGGACCAAACTGTCTCACGACGTTTTAAACCCAGCTCACGTACCACTTTAAATGGCGAACAGCCATACCCTTGGGACCGGCTACAGCCCCAGGATGTGATGAGCCGACATCGAGGTGCCAAACTCCCCCGTCGATATGAACTCTTGGGAGGAATCAGCCTGTTATCCCCAGAGTACCTTTTATCCGTTGAGCGATGGCCCTTCCATACAGAACCACCGGATCACTATGTCCTACTTTCGTACCTGCTCGACTTGTCGGTCTCGCAGTTAAGCACGCTTATGCCATTGCACTATTAGCACGATGTCCGACCGTACCTAGCGTACCTTCGAACTCCTCCGTTACACTTTAGGAGGAGACCGCCCCAGTCAAACTGCCTACCATGCACTGTCCCCGATCCGGATAACGGACCAAGGTTAGAACCTCAAACGAACCAGGGTGGTATTTCAAGGTTGGCTCCACCGGAACTGGCGTCCCGGTTTCAAAGCCTCCCACCTATCCTACACAGATTGGTTCAAAGTCCAATGCAAAGCTACAGTAAAGGTTCATGGGGTCTTTCCGTCTAGCCGCGGGTAGATTGCATCATCACAAACATTTCAACTTCGCTGAGTCTCGGGAGGAGACAGTGTGGCCATCGTTACGCCATTCGTGCAGGTCGGAACTTACCCGACAAGGAATTTCGCTACCTTAGGACCGTTATAGTTACGGCCGCCGTTTACTGGGACTTCAATCAAGAGCTTGCACCCCATCATTTAATCTTCCAGCACCGGGCAGGCGTCACACCCTATACGTCCACTTTCGTGTTTGCAGAGTGCTGTGTTTTTATTAAACAGTCGCAGCCACCAGTTTATTGCAACCCTTTCACCCTTCCACAGTAAAGTGGTCAAGCTACCGGGGCGTACCTTATCCCGAAGTTACGGTACCAATTTGCCGAGTTCCTTCTCCCGAGTTCTCTCAAGCGCCTTAGAATACTCATCTCGCCCACCTGTGTCGGTTTGCGGTACGGTCTCGTATGACTGAAGCTTAGAGGCTTTTCTTGGAACCACTTCCGATTGCTTCGCGGCATAAAGCCACTCGTCTCGACCCCTTGAATTCCGCGCCCGGATTTGCCTAAGCGCCTTCTATGAGTCAAAAACTAGCTATTCCAACAGCTAGACAACCTTCCGCGATCCGTCCCCCCATCGCATCATACGACGGTGCAGGAATATTAACCTGCTTCCCATCAGCTACGCATCTCTGCCTCGCCTTAGGGGCCGACTCACCCTGCTCCGATGAACGTTGAACAGGAAACCTTGGGCTTACGGCGTGCGGGCTTTTCACCCGCATTATCGCTACTCATGTCAGCATTCGCACTTCTGATACCTCCAGCATCCTTCACAAGACACCTTCGCAGGCTTACAGAACGCTCTCCTACCATATAGATCAAGTGATAAATCACGAGAAATATATCCGCAGCTTCGGTGACTGGCTTAGCCCCGTTACATCTTCCGCGCAGGACGACTCGATCAGTGAGCTATTACGCTTTCTTTAAATGGTGGCTGCTTCTAAGCCAACATCCTGACTGTTTTAGCCTTCCCACTTCGTTTTCCACTTAGCCAATCTTTGGGACCTTAGCTGGCGGTCTGGGTTGTTTCCCTCTTGACGCCGGACGTTAGCACCCGACGTCTGTCTCCCAAGCTCGCACTCATCGGTATTCGGAGTTTGCAATGGTTTGGTAACTCGCAATGAGCCCCTAGCCATAACAGTGCTCTACCCCCGATGGTGATACTTGAGGCACTACCTAAATAGTTTTCGGAGAGAACCAGCTATTTCCAGGTTTGTTTAGCCTTTCACCCCTACCCACAGCTCATCCCCTAATTTTTCAACATTAGTGGGTTCGGACCTCCAGGGCGTGTTACCGCACCTTCATCCTGGCCATGGGTAGATCACCTGGTTTCGGGTCTACACCCAGCGACTGTCGCCCTGTTCGGACTCGATTTCTCTACGGCTCCCCTATTCGGTTAACCTCGCCACTGAATGTAAGTCGCTGACCCATTATACAAAAGGTACGCCGTCACCCCACGAAGAGGCTCCGACTGTTTGTATGCACACGGTTTCAGGATCTATTTCACTCCCCTCCCGGGGTTCTTTTCGCCTTTCCCTCACGGTACTGGTTCACTATCGGTCGATTACGAGTATTTAGCCTTGGAGGATGGTCCCCCCATGTTCAGACAGGATTTCTCGTGTCCCGCCCTACTTGTCGTACGCTTAGTACCACCGTTTGGATTTCGTGTACGGGGCTATCACCCGCTATGGCGCTTATTTCCAGAAGCTTCCACTATCCAATCGACTATCACGTACAGGCTCATCCCATTTCGCTCGCCACTACTTTGGGAATCTCGGTTGATTTCTTTTCCTGCAGCTACTTAGATGTTTCAGTTCGCCGCGTTCGCTTTGCATACCTATGTATTCAGTATGCAATGACCTATAAGGCCGGGTTTCCCCATTCGGAAATCTGCGGATCAAAGTGTGTTTGCTCACTCCCCGCAGCTTATCGCAAGCTACTACGTCCTTCATCGCCTGTAATCGCCAAGGCATCCACCATGTGCACTTATTCGCTTGTCCCTATAACGTTGGCCCCTGCTGACAACAGGGATCGTCATAGAAAATCAAGAGTACAGCTTGTTGCATGTTTGTTGATACTTGATTACTACCCTAAGTGTGCTCGCTCATCATTGCTGACTCGCTTACACGCTTAAAAAAACTTTACTTCTTCCAGATTGTTAAAGAACGAAAAAACAGTGATCTCGAAAAGACCAAACCTAAACCGCAGAGGCTTACGTTTGTGCTTTCAGAACCAGGTAATGGTGGAGGATGACGGGATCGAACCGACGACCCCCTGCTTGCAAAGCAGGTGCTCTCCCAGCTGAGCTAATCCCCCAGACTAATCCGGATGACGATAACTTGGTAGGGCTGGTTGGACTCGAACCAACGACCCCCGCGTTATCAACACGGTGCTCTAACCAGCTGAGCTACAGCCCCGACATACACTGTTGTTCTCTTTACTAACAGCCGATAAGCGTGGACGCTTGATGATGGAGACAAGCTCCTGGTGCTACTCTAGAAAGGAGGTGATCCAGCCGCACCTTCCGATACGGCTACCTTGTTACGACTTCACCCCAGTCACGAATCCTACCGTGGTAAGCGCCCTCCTTGCGGTTAAGCTACCTACTTCTGGTAAAACCCGCTCCCATGGTGTGACGGGCGGTGTGTACAAGACCCGGGAACGTATTCACCGCGACATGCTGATCCGCGATTACTAGCGATTCCAACTTCATGTAGTCGAGTTGCAGACTACAATCCGGACTACGATACACTTTCTGGGATTAGCTCCCCCTCGCGGGTTGGCGGCCCTCTGTATGTACCATTGTATGACGTGTGAAGCCCTACCCATAAGGGCCATGAGGACTTGACGTCATCCCCACCTTCCTCCGGTTTGTCACCGGCAGTCTCATTAGAGTGCCCAACTAAATGTAGCAACTAATGACAAGGGTTGCGCTCGTTGCGGGACTTAACCCAACATCTCACGACACGAGCTGACGACAGCCATGCAGCACCTGTGTGAAGGTTCCCTTTCGGGCACTCCCAAATCTCTTCAGGATTCCTTCCATGTCAAGGGTAGGTAAGGTTTTTCGCGTTGCATCGAATTAATCCACATCATCCACCGCTTGTGCGGGTCCCCGTCAATTCCTTTGAGTTTTAATCTTGCGACCGTACTCCCCAGGCGGTCTACTTCACGCGTTAGCTGCGTTACCAAGTTAATTAAAACCCGACAACTAGTAGACATCGTTTAGGGCGTGGACTACCAGGGTATCTAATCCTGTTTGCTCCCCACGCTTTCGTGCATGAGCGTCAATCTTGACCCAGGGGGCTGCCTTCGCCATCGGTGTTCCTCCACATCTCTACGCATTTCACTGCTACACGTGGAATTCTACCCCCCTCTGCCAGATTCAAGCCTTGCAGTCTCCAATGCAATTCCCAGGTTGAGCCCGGGGCTTTCACATCAGACTTACAAAACCGCCTGCGCACGCTTTACGCCCAGTAATTCCGATTAACGCTTGCACCCTACGTATTACCGCGGCTGCTGGCACGTAGTTAGCCGGTGCTTATTCTTCAGGTACCGTCATTAGCGCAGAATATTAGTCCGCACCGTTTCTTCCCTGACAAAAGAGCTTTACAACCCGAAGGCCTTCTTCACTCACGCGGCATTGCTGGATCAGGCTTGCGCCCATTGTCCAAAATTCCCCACTGCTGCCTCCCGTAGGAGTCTGGACCGTGTCTCAGTTCCAGTGTGGCTGGTCGTCCTCTCAGACCAGCTACTGATCGTCGCCTTGGTGAGCCTTTACCCCACCAACTAGCTAATCAGACATCGGCCGCTCCAAAAGCATGAGGCCCGAAGGTCCCCCACTTTCATCCGTAGATCGTATGCGGTATTAGCGTAACTTTCGCTACGTTATCCCCCACTTCTGGGTACGTTCCGATGTATTACTCACCCGTTCGCCACTCGCCACCAGGCCGAAGCCCGTGCTGCCGTTCGACTTGCATGTGTAAAGCATGCCGCCAGCGTTCAATCTGAGCCAGGATCAAACTCTTCAGTTCAATCTCTGTTTGTTGACTCTTTCGAGTCATCCGTATTGCTACGGAGTCGCTCACTCAAGATACTGACCGTTATCTCATTGCTGAGACAACGCTTAATACTTTTGTGAACATTTGATAATTTAAGTATGCGGCTGAGCGAACCCAGCCGGCACCTTCATCAAACGCCCACACTTATCGACTGTTGATTGTTAAAGAACTTGTTCTGTACTACCTTGCTGCACCGTACGAAGCGTTGTGTTCGTCAGCAGCAGAGAAGCGAGATTATGCGGTGTTTTGCGTCGATCGTCAAGCTTCTCTTTTTTTCTTTCGCTGTCGTTCGTTTTGCGAATCGAAGCAGCGTCGGAGGAAGAGAACTATATCAAACCCGGCGGCGCTGACGCAAGTGCCAGACGTGATTTTTGGAGACATTTCAAGCCGGCCTGCGTCGAAATGATCACAAGGCCAGGAGCGGACATGTTCCTGCCTTCGCCGGAACATGTCGCTCATCCATACAGCCGCCTGCCTCTTTCTTAATTGCGCAGGGTCATGGTCGCGTAGTGCGGATCAGCCTTGATCTTCTGCTGCGTGAACGGCAGCACCGGCCATTCCTTGCGCGAGTATGCCGCGGTCTGGTCCGCGTACCAGGGCGACTTCGGGTCGGTCGACTGGCCATAGGTCAGCACCGCCTGCGCTACCGGTCCATGGGCGTCGAAGCCGACGGTCTGGATGTAGCTCTGGCCCCAGACCACACCGACGTAGCCGGTCGAGCCGAGCGGAGTGGCCATGGTCAGCGAACTGTAGCTGCCCTCTTCGTCGCCATTCCCGCCATGCAGGGGAATACGCACGCCGTTACGCGGCTCCACCTGGTAGTCGCCGAGCCGGCCATCGAAGGGCACGCCGAGCGACTGCAGCTTGTCGGCCGCGCTGCGCAAGGCCGCCACCATCGCCGGCATCGCTGCCGGCGCCACGCCCTGCGGCGTGTGTACCGGATCGGCAGGGTCGAAGGGCGTGGCCCATTTGTCCGGAATCGCCGAAGCGATGCTCCAGAACTCGCGGAACAGGACAGCGCCGCGGCTGTCGACATCGGCGCGACGGTCCCAGGCTTGCAGCGTCGTGCATGCCTGGCGCACCAGCGCATCGCTTGCGCCCGCGCAGGCGGTCAGCAATTCGGGCAGCACCAGTTCGGCGGCATGCACGCGGTTGGAGAAGGCCAAGGCCTGCATGTCGGCCAGCGCCAGCGTGCGCTTTTGCGCCAGCAGCTCCTCGAGCTGGCGGAAGCCAAGCCGGGTGCGCAGGCTCTGCTCGACGCCGACGCTGCCATACAGTGGCGAATAGCCGAATGGCGCGGGGCCGGTCAGCAAGGCTTTTGGATTGGTCAGCCAATAACTGTCATTGGAGTTGCCGACATAATCAGTGCGCATCATCCATGGCGCGTTGTTCGGGCCATAGATGCCTTGCGGCGCGCCCTGGTCCTGGCCCAAGCCGCAACTGCTGCGCGAACCGTCGAACAGCAGGGCCGCCTCCAGCAGCAGGCAGCCGTTGATGAACTTGTCGGTGTTCATGTGCGGCACCACGCTGGCGTCCGCGTACAGCGTGTTGCCCGCACGGTCGGCGGCGATGGTGTTCACCCACGGCAGGCCGACCACCTTGTCGATCGACGCTTTCAGTTCGCGCACGCTGCCGGCCCTGCCGATGCCGAGCCATTGCTCGAGCATGCGGGCATTGTTGCGGTTCGGGTCGGCCAGCACGAATGCGGCGGTCGAGCTCCAGTCCATGCCTGCTTCGGGACGGACGATGACCGCGCCCTGGTGGCTGAAATAGAAGGTCTTGCTGCGCTGTCGTACCGAGCCGTCCGGCTGCACCGACTCGACCGTCACGGTCTTCGACGTCATCTTGCGCCGTTTGCCGTCATATAGATAGGTGGTCCCGGTGGGGTCCCCGGCGTCCAGGGCCAGGCGGAAGGTCGTGAAGTGGTACGCGGTGGTCACGGTGTGGCTCCAGGCCACGTCGCGGTTGAAGCCGATGACGACCGCCGGCACGCCGCCGATGATCACGCCCATCGCATCGTAGCGGCCCGGGACCGTCAGGTGCGCCTGGTAGAAGCGGTCGGTGGTGGTCCAGGGGAAGTGCGGGTTACCCAGCAGCAGGCCGCGGCCGTTGGAAGATGCCTCCTTGCCGATCGCCAGCGCATTGCTGCCGATGCCTTGCCGCTTGAGATGCTCGAGCTGGGCCACGAGGCTGCGCGTATCGAGCTTGCGCGGCGCCAGCTTGGCCAGTCTCACCGTCTCGCCGGGAGTGCGGCCGCCGGCCACGAAGTCCGCTGCGAATACCTGGCCCGAGGCATGCAGCGCCTTTTCGGCCACCACCAGAACCATGTCGTCGAAGCTGATCGGCTTGACCCACTTGGCGCCGGCGCAGGCTGCGGGCAGCTTCCCGGCATGGTCCTTGAGGTAGCGGTTATAGCCCTGGGCGAAGCCGTCGAGCAGTTGGCGCGGCTCCGCAGGGCCGGCGGCATAGTCGGCACGCAGGCGGTCGAGGTCGACATAGCCCTTGAAGAAGAAATCGCTGTCTTCGTTTTTCAGGTCCATGAAACCGCTGCCGCCGCCGTACTCGTCGCCGGTGCGCTGGCGCGGACGCGCATCGGCGCCGAAGAAGCGCGCGCGCTCGCCGCGCACGGTCAGGACGGAGTCGGCAAACATGCAGACATTATCCTGGGCATAGGCATAGGCCAGTCCATAGCCGAGACTGCGGAAATCGGTAGCCCGAACGTGCGGCACGCCGTGGGTCGTCCGTGCGACATCGACCTTGATGTGCGGGGCAGCCGCGGTGCGGGCCGAGGTTTGCGACATCGTGGCGGTCTGCTGGGAGTCCTGGCCGCGGCCGCAGGCGCCCAGCGCCAGAGCGATCGAGGTTGCGAACACCAGCCTGACAGGAAGCCGGAGGGAGCCGGGACGACCTTGCATGGGAGCCTTTCTGCGTTGGAACGCGAGTTAACGTTAGCGCGCCACTTTACCTCCGAAGATTGTCCGCACGATATGCCGAGCGAATTAAATGGATGAGCAAAAGACCGACCCGCCCCGCTTCGCACGGAATCTCAAGACAGCCGTACTATTTAGTACAATCCGGTGTTGTTATTTCGAGAATATTGCTTCTTATGCGAGATAACGAACAGTAAGCAAGATGCCAAAAGGTAATACTTTGCTGAGCAAGTAACCCAAGATTCGTGTCCCTTGGGCCCGATTATCAACCATGTTATTGAGTGAAAATAAAACAATGAAAACTTCCAGCAAACTCGCCGCACTGATCGCACTGGCCTGCGCAAGCATGATGAGCGCCCACGCCGCGCCGCAAGACACCATGGCCCAGCAGCCGGCGCAAGCCGATGCGACCTTCGTGAACCCTGACTGGGCCAACAGCGCCTGGTACATGGGTGCGGGCGTTGGCCGTTCGCGCGCCAAGATCTACAACAGCGACCTGGCACGCCGCATGTCGGAAGCCGGCCTCCCGCTGAATTCGTATAACGCGGACAATCGCGACACCGGCTACAAGCTGTTCTTCGGCAAGCAGCTGAACCGCTATTTCGCAGTCGAAGCCGGTTACTTCGACCTGGGCGACTTCAGCTTCGACGCCACCACCACCGGCGGCGCGCTGCGCGGCGAGACCGACTTCCGCGGCGTGAACCTGGACCTGGTCGGCCAGCTGCCGCTGACCGAGCGCCTGTCGCTGCTGGCCCGCGCCGGCGTGCAGTACGCGAAAGCACGTACCAGCTACTCGGGCAATGTGCTGAACGCGGTGACCAACCCGAATCCGCCAAACGAAGGCCGCCGTCACGCGAAACTGGGCCTGGGCGCCGAGTTCAAACTGAGCGAAGCCCTGGCGCTGCGCGCAGAAATCGAACGCTACCGCGTGACCGACGGTTCGTACAACAGCGGCGACGTGCACCTGACCTCGCTGAGCCTGGTGTACAAGTTCGGCCGTCCGACCGCACCGGCCTATGTGGCGCCGGCACCGGTCGTCGAGGCAGCGCCGGCACCAGCACCGGCACCGGTCGCCGCACCGGTGCAGCCGGCACCGGAACCGGTCCCGACCTCGGAAAAGGTCTCGATCGCGACTGAAGCCCTGTTCGACTTCGACAAGGCAATCGTCAAGCCGGAAGGCAAAGCTGCACTGGACGAGTTCATGGCGAAGCTGGAAGGCCTGGACACCGAAGTCATGATCGCCGTCGGCCATACCGACTCGGTCGGCACCGACGCCTACAACGAGAAGCTGTCGCTGCGCCGCGCCGAAGCAGTCAAGGCCTACATGGTGTCGAAAGGCCTGGATCCGGCCCGTCTGTACACCGAAGGCAAGGGCGAGTCCCAGCCGGTCGCCGACAACGCCACCGCCGAAGGCCGCGCCAAGAACCGTCGCGTGACCATCGAAGTGGTCGGCACCCGTACCGTCAAGCAGTAAGCTCGGCACATCGACAAGGAGCCGCCCGGCGCAAGCCGGTGCGGCTCTTTGTTTTTGGTCAGCGCGGCAGGGGCTGGACGGGACCGCTGCGCAGGCCGGCCTGGCGCATCGCCAGCCGCAGCGCTTCGATGCGGGCCGCCATCGACGGATGCGATGCCAGGTAATGGGTGAAGGCCGGCGCTTCGCCATCCTGCCTGCCGAGCGCCTCGAAGAATTCGCTGGCGCCGCCCACGTGACCATAGCGGCACTGGAGAATCTGGAGCGCCCTGGCATCGGCCAGCGATTCGCGCGCGCGAATGACCGGCCTCACCCAGGTGCTGGGCCGGCGCCAGCACCCCGGCCGTCCACGATCCGTCGCCGGTCAATACGGTCGCCGCAGCGATCATGACAAGACTGCGTCCCAGCGCGCGCAGGTGGTCGCGATGGACGAGGTGGGACAGTTCGTGGGCCAGCACGAAAGCCAGGCCGTTCTCCGATTCCACCCGGTCCAGCAGGCCTGCATGCACCAACACGGTCCCGCCAGGCAGGACCATGGCATTGGCCTCGTCGGACGCCACCAGGCGCACGTTCACCGGGGCGTCCAGGCCGGCGCAGCGGCGCAGCGCATCGACTTGCGACTGCAGCCAGGCTTCGCGCGGCGCGGTCTCGGGCCGGGTCGGCGGCAAGGGCGGCGGCGCGATCAGCCGGGTGAGCCGCGCTTGCGTCTCCGGGCGCATCGAGTCGACCACCTGGTCCACCAGCAGGCCCAGGGCCCAGATACCCGCCAGCACCGCCAGCGACAGGCCGAGCAGGATCAGGACAAAGTCCTTGAGCGGGTGCTCGTGCGAGACGTTGTCGTTATGCTCGGGCAGCGAAGTCTGGTATTTCATGCCGCGACCGCATCCGCCTCGTAATAGATGGCCGTCGCGTAGGCCAGCACCTCGACGCCGGTGACCTGGTTGCGCTGGTTTCCCGCCAGGGGCATGGTTTCCAGGCGCAGGTTGACGATCTCGTCCGCGTCCGGACAGCTCTCCTTGAGACGCAGGACCGCCTCGCGCTTGGCGCGGTCGAGCAGGGTTTCATAGGACTTGACCGGGCCGCCCACCAGCGAACGCAGGGCCGACGCCGCCTTCTTGAAATAGTCGACCGAGACGACGACGCTGCCCGTCACCAGTTCGCTGCGCGCCACCGGCCCGCCGCGTACCGGTGTTTTCAGCGAGGTAGCCGGAAGCTTCAGCTGTTCCTTTTCCCTGGCGATGATCGAGCGGTAGTGGCGCGACTCGGCGGCGCGGCCGAAGACGTAGCCCAGCACCACCGGGACCGTCCAGAAAGCCAGCAGGAGGAGATATTCCATCGTTCAGCCGACCGTCACCGCAGTGCCGTACACATAGATCTCGGCGGCGCCCGTCGCTACCGACGAGGTCGAGAAGCGCACGTTGACGATCGCATTGGCGCCCAGCTGCGCCGCCTGCGCCTTCATGCGCTCGGTGGCCTGGGCGCGCGATTCTTCCAGCAGCTCGGTATAGCCGCGCAGCTCGCCGCCGACCATGTTCTTCAGGCCGGCCATGATGTCGCGACCCACGTGCTTGGCGCGCACCGAACTGCCGGAGACGACGCCATGGCAAACGACGATCTCCTTGCCAGGAATGGTTTCGATATTGGTAAGTAGCATGGCGGTTCCATTTAAAAAAAAAGTGTCTGATTGTAGATACGGGTCTGTTGCAGAAGCAATTCATGATGCATATCCTCGCCGGCGCACGCCCTCGGCGCAGTAGAATGACGCCTTTTCCCGCCTGTTCCCCATCATGTCCATCCTGCTTTCCACGCTCAACGCGCGCTACACGCACGCCTCGCTCGGCCTGCGCTACCTGCTGGCGAACATGGGACCGCTGCAGGAGCAGACCCGGATCCAGGAATTTGTCATCGGCGCCAAGACCAGCGACCTGGTCGAGCGCATCCTGGCGCACCAGCCGCGCATCGTCGGCCTCGGCGTCTACATCTGGAACGTGGAAGAGACCACCCGCCTGGTGGCGATGCTCAAGCGCGTGGCGCCCCAGGTGACGGTGGTGCTGGGCGGCCCCGAAGTGTCGCACGAGACCGGCGAGCAGGCCATCGTGCGGCTGGCCGACTACGTGGTCACCGGCTGGGGCGACGTCACCTTCCCCAAGCTGTGCGGCGAGATCCTGAACGGCCCCAAGCCCTTGATGAAGGTGCAGGCCGGCGTGCAGCCGCCCATGGCGGAAATCGCCCTGCCCTATTCTTTATATAGCGACGAAGACATCGCCCATCGCACCCTGTACGTGGAAGCCTCGCGCGGCTGCCCGTTCAAGTGCGAGTTCTGCCTGTCCTCGCTCGACAAGACCGCCTGGCCCTTCCCCCTCGACGCTTTTCTCACCGAGATGGAATCGCTGTATGCGCGCGGCGCGCGCCTGTTCAAGTTCGTCGACCGCACCTTCAACCTGAACGTCAAGACCAGCCTGCGCATCATGCAGTTCTTCCTCGACAAACTCGCGGCCAACCCGGACGACCCGGTCTACGCGCACTTCGAGCTGGTTCCCGACCACCTGCCGGAAGCGCTGAAGGAAAGCATCGCCAAGTTCCCGCCCGGGGCGCTGCAGTTCGAGATCGGCATCCAGAGCTTCAACCCCGAGGTGCAGGCCTTGGTGAGCCGGCGCCAGGACAATGCCAAGGCGGCGGACAACATCCGCTGGCTGACCGAACATTCGACCACCCACCTGCACGTGGACCTGATCGCCGGCCTGCCCGGCGAAGACGTGGCCAGCTTCGCCCGCGGTTTCGACCAGCTGGTCGGATTGGGCGCCCAGGAAATCCAGTTCGGCATCCTCAAGCGTCTGCGCGGCACGCCGATCATCCGCCACACCGAAGCCTTCGGCATGGTCTACGACCCCTACCCGCCCTATACCGTGCTGGCGACGAAGCAGGTCGACTTCGCGACCATGCAGCGCCTGGTGCGCTTCGCGCGCTATTGGGACCTGGTCGCCAATTCCGGGCGCTTCGCCAACACCACGCGTCGCTTGCTGGGCGAGGCCCCGTTCGACAACTTCATGGCCTTCTCGGACTGGATCTACACCAAGACCGACGCCACCCACCGCATCGCGCTCGAGAAGCTGGCGAAGCTGGTGCAGGAGTGGCTGCAGCTGCGCGGCATGGCGAAAGAAGACGCCGCGGCGCTGCTGGCCAGCGATTACGCGGGCAAGGTGGATGCGGCGCCGGCGCAGAAACCGGTGGCCGCCGCACCGCAGCGCCAGGTCCGCCACCTGGCGGCATGACACCGGCTGCAAGGCACGCTAGAGTAAGCGTGTAGCAGCGATAACGATTCTCTTTTACACTGGCGCAATGCAGATTGAAAATGCGCCAATATTAACCATCCAGCATCCCGAGCCCGGCGGCGGCGGCGCGGGACAATCTGTCGTTGCCGGCGGGGTCTGGCAAGTCCATACGCTGGGGCGGCGCGGCGTCCTCAAGGCGATCAACCGCACCCTGGCCTCGCTCAAGCACAAGCAGACCCTCGACTGGGACCTGTCGGGCATCGAGCGCCTCGACCACGTCGGCGCCCAGATGTTCTGGAACGCCTGGGGCAAGCAACGCCCCGCGCATCTCAAGCTCGACCCACGCCAGGAAGAAATCTTCGGCCGCATCGAGAAGGCCAGCGCGATCACGCTGCCGCGCCAGAAGGTCAGCCCGCTGAACTGGCTGATCGTCCTGGGCAGCGGCATCCTGTCCTTCTTCGAGCACCTGCGCGGCTTTGTCGGCCTGATCGGCCAGCTGGTGATGGACATCGGGCGCTTCCTGCGGCGCCCGCAGGCCGGTCCGTGGCGCGAGATCTCGGCCAATATCTACCATTCGGGCTTCCAGGCGCTCGGCATCACGGCGATGGTCGGCTTCCTGATCGGGGTCGTGCTCTCCTTCCTGTCCTCGCAGCAGCTGCGCATGTTCGGCGGCGACATCTACATCGTCAACATCCTGGGCATGTCGGTGATCCGCGAACTCGGCCCGCTGCTGGCGGCGATCCTGGTGGCCGGCCGCTCGGGCTCGTCGATCACCGCGCAGCTGGGCGTGATGCGCGTGACCGAGGAACTCGACGCCATGCTGGTGATGGGCATCTCGCACGGCCAGCGCCTGATCATGCCCAAGGTGCTGGCCCTCGCCGTCTCGATGCCGCTGCTGGTGGTCTGGACCGACGCCATGGCGCTGATCGGCGGCATGGTCTCGGCCAAGATCGAGCTGGGCCTGTCGTTCCGCTACTTCAT
This sequence comes from Massilia sp. UMI-21, assembly GCA_015277795.1. Taxonomy (NCBI): domain Bacteria; kingdom Pseudomonadati; phylum Pseudomonadota; class Betaproteobacteria; order Burkholderiales; family Oxalobacteraceae; genus Massilia; species Massilia sp. UMI-21. Next base: position 5,281,290 of record CP063848.1, read on the forward strand.
CCAGAAGCTGCCGGACGCGGTGCCGGTGGTGAACTACACGATCGGCCTGCTCAAGGGCTGCGTGTTCGGCATGCTCATCGCGCTGGTTTCCTGCCACTTCGGGCTGCGCATCGAGCCCAATACCGAAAGCCTGGGACGCGGCACCACCACCGCCGTGGTCACCGCGATCACGGTGGTGATCCTGGCCGACGCGGTGTTCGCCATCATCTTCAACGACGTGGGGTTCTGATGGCCGACAACACCCAGCAACCCAATCAGCGCCAGCCGCAGCAACTGAACAAGCGCCCCGACGAAGACGTCGGCGCGCCGGTGGTCGAGATCCGCAATCTGTGGACGCGCTTCGGCCGCACCGTGGTGCACCAGGACCTGAATCTCGACATCTATGCGGGCGAGATCCTGACCATCGTCGGTGGCTCCGGCACCGGCAAGACCGTGCTGCTGCGCCAGATGCTGGGCCTGGAGCACCCGTCGGAAGGCTGCGTGAAGGTGTTCGGCGAGGACATCACCCAGGCCGATCCGGAACAGCTGCAACACATGCGCAACCACTGGGGCATGCTGTTCCAGCAGGGCGCGCTATACTCGGCCTTGAGCGTGTTCGACAATATCGCTTTCCCGATGCGCGAACTGCGCGCGCTGCCCGAGGACGTGATCCGCGACGCGGTGCTGCTCAAGATGGACATGGTGGGTCTCGGCCCCGAACATGCCAACAAGATGCCGTCCGACCTGTCGGGCGGGATGATCAAGCGCGCGGCCCTGGCGCGCGCCCTGGCGCTCGAGCCGCGTTTGTTGTTCCTGGACGAGCCCACGGCGGGCCTCGATCCCGATTTGTCGGATGCCTTCGTGTCGCTGATCCAGACCCTGCACAGCGAACTGAAGCTCACCGTCGTCATGGTCACGCACGACCTGGATACCCTGTTCGCGCTGTCGTCGCGCATTGCGGTGCTGGCCGAGAAGCACGTGCTGGCGGTGGGACCGGCGTGCGACGTGCTGCGGGTCCAGCATCCGTTCATCAAACACTTTTTCCTGGGCCCGCGCGGCCAGCGGGCACTGGAAGTGCTCGAAGAGCGCCACGCCCGGAACGATTCGGAGGACTAGTATGGAAAACAGGTCGTATGCCCTGATGACAGGCGTCTTTACGATCGCCCTGGTGGTTGCGGCGGTGCTGGCCGGGCTGTGGTTCAACCGCGACCGCACCGAGCTGCTGCCCTACGAGATCGTCACCACGCAGTCGATCCCGGGCCTGAACCCGCAGGCCACGGTGCGCTACCGCGGCCTGGAAGTGGGGCGCGTCGACGAGATCGTGTTCGACCCGCGCGTCACCGGCCAGATCCTGATCAGGCTCTCGGTCGAGCAGGATTCGCCGATCACCACCACCACCTTCGCCTCGCTCGGCTACCAGGGCGTGACCGGGATCGCCTTCATCCAGCTCGACGACGACCGCACCGGTTCGCCGCGCCTGTCGACCCGCGAGGGCCAGCCGGCGCGCATCCCGCTGCGTCCCGGCCTGCTCGACATCCTCGAAAAGCGCGGCCTGTCCATCCTCGAGAAAACCGAACAGATCACCGACAGCCTGAGCAAGATGGTCACCGACGAGAACCAGAAGACCATCGTCGGCGCCTTCGACAGCATCGGCAAGGCGGCCGACGCCTATGCCGCGATCCCGCGCAAGCTGGAGCCGGCCATCGAACGCCTGCCGGCCATCACCAGCAAGCTCGAACGCAGCCTGAGCACGTTCGACGCCACCGCCACCAGCATCCAGGCCACCGCCAACAGCTACGGCGAGCTGGCCACGCGCCTGCAGGCGCCGGATGGTCCGATCGAGCGCCTGAACGGCGCGGTCGGCTCGCTGCAATCCGCGACCAGCGAACTCGAACTCGAAACCCTGCCGCATGTCGTCCAGATGACCGACGAGGCGCGCGGCGCCCTGCGCGCCGTGAAGCGTACCGCCACCTCGCTGTCCGACCGCCCGCAGAGCATCCTGTTCGGCGCGCCGAGCGCCCAGCCGGGCCCGGGTGAACCGGGCTTCGTGCCCCCGACCAAATGAGGACCACCGTGACTGCACACCGTTCCCTGATCGCCCTGACCGCTACCGCCCTCTTCCTGGCAGGCTGTGCCAGCACCAAGGTCCGGGAAAGCACCACCTACGACTTCGGTCCGGCGGCCCCCGGCAGCCAGCAGGCGGCCGCGCCGGCGGGGATGCCGGCGCTGGTCGTGATGGACGCCACCGGCCCGTCCGCCCTCGAGAACGAGCGCATGTACTACCGCCTGAACTATGCCGACGCGCTGCAGGCCCGCACCTATGCCAACAGCCGCTGGTCCAGCAACCCGCTGCAGATGCTCACCCAGCGCGTCAAGGCGCGCCTGGCGCAGTCGGGCATGAAGGTGCTGTCGGCCACCGATGCCTCCACCGGGGTGCCGCTGCTGCGCGTGGAAGTCGACGACTTCGTCCATGCCTTCAGCGGCGTGGGCCGCAGCGAAGGCCAGCTGACCCTGCGCGCTTCGCTGTTCAACGACCACCGCCTGATCGACCAGCGCAGCTTCACGCGCGCCACGCCGGCTCCCAGCGCCGACGCGCCGGGCGGCGCGCAGGCCCTGGCCGCCAGCACCGACGCCGTTGCCGCCGACATCCTGGCCTGGCTGGCGACGCTCGACACCCGCAAGCAATGACCGCGCCAAGCGTCGCCGTCGAGCAGCGCGAGCGCCCGCGCGAAGGACGCGGCTCGCCGATCGCACGCGCGGCCTTGCTGGCCTACCTGCTGCTGATCGTCTATGCCAGCTGGTACCCGTTCACGGGCTGGCGCGATAGCGGCGTGCCGCCATTCACCTTCCTGAACCTGGTCAAGCAGCGTTACTGGACCGGTTTCGACGTCGGCGTCAATGTAGTCGGCTATGTTCCGCTCGGCGTGCTGATGGTGCTGTCGATGTACCCGCGCGTCCGCGGCGTGTGGGCGGTGCTGCTGGCGGCGATCGGCGGGGTGCTGGTCACGATCACGATGGAGACCGTACAGAACTTCCTGCCCAGCCGCGTGCCGTCCAACCTCGACCTGCTCACCAATGCGGGCGGTTGCCTGGTGGGCGCGGTCCTGGGCGCCTGGTGGGCGCCCGGCCTGCTCGACCGCAGCCGCCTGTTCCAACTGCGCCGCCGCTGGTTCGCGCCCTACGCCAGCCAGGGCCTGGTGCTGGTGGCCCTGTGGCCGCTGGCCCAGATCTACCCGCAAAGCTACCTGTTCGGTCACGGCCAGGTGCTGCCCATCGTCTCCGACTGGCTGTCGCGCTGGCTCGATACCGAGATCGACCTGGTGGCCCTGCTGCGGCCCGATACCATGATGACGGTGGAGCAGTTCTGGCTGTCCGAGACCATCATCACCGCCTGCGGCATGACCGGCGCCGTGCTCACGCTGATGTGCCTGGTGCGGCGCACTGCCCCGCGCTTCCTGCTGATGCTTGCCTTCCTGGCCACGGGGCTGCTGGTCAAGGCCCTGGCCAGCTCGCTGCTGTTCCGGCCGGACAACGCCTTCGTGTGGGTGACGCCGGGCGCCGAGGGCGGCTTCATCATCGGCATGCTCATGCTGTCCGGCCTGGTGTTCGCGCCGCAGGTGGCGCAGCGGCGGCTGGCGGTGGTCACCCTGGTCCTGAGCCTGGTGGTGGTCAACACCATCCCGGTGAACCCGTATTTCGTTTCCACCCTGCAGGGTTGGGTGCAGGGCAAGTTCCTGAACTTCAATGGGGCGGCCCAGTTCATGTCGCTGTTGTGGCCCTTTTTTGCGCTGTGGTTCCTGCTGCTGCCCTCGCACAAGCTGAACCGCCAGGAGCCGCAGCCCGAGGCTGCCGACAGCACTCCCTGACGGGGCGCCTGCGCCATTTGCCGTATCATGGCGCCTTGCGCCGACCTTGCTCCACCTTTTGACGAGAACGACATGAACGACGATCAATCCTTCTACAAGCACCACGTCTTTTTCTGCATGAACGAGCGCGATGGCAAGGATGCCCGCCAGAGCTGCGGCAAGTGCGGCGCCGAGAAAGCCCAGAAGCATGCCAAGAAGCGCATCAAGGAACTCGGCCTGAACGGCGAGGGCAAGGTGCGCATCAACCAGTCCGGCTGCCTCGACCGCTGCGAGGAAGGCCCGGTGCTCGTGGTCTACCCGGAAGGCACCTGGTACACCTACGTGGACACGCACGACATCGACGACATCATCGACACCCACCTGGTGGGCGGCAAGGTCGTCGAGCGCCTGAAAATCTGAACCAGCACCCACACGTAATGAACAAGTATTCGCACAAGTTTACCCTCGACGGCCACGCCGGCAAGATGCAGTGCATCCTCGACCTGCCGGAAGGCGCACCGCGCGGCATCGCCCTGGTGGCGCATCCGCACCCGCTGTACGGCGGCACCATGGAAAACAAGGTGGCCCAGACCCTGGCGCGCACCTTTGTCACCCTCGGCTACGCCACCGCGCGCTTCAACTTCCGCGGCGTGGGCGAATCGGAGGGCGTGCACGACGACGGCCGCGGCGAGGTCGACGACATGGACATCATGTACCGCCACATGACGCAGCAATACCCGGGCCTGCCGGTGGCCCTGTCCGGCTTTTCCTTCGGCACGTTCGTGCAGGCCCAGTTCCAGCAACGCCTGATCGAGGAGGGCCGCCCGGCCGAGCGCCTGGTGCTGGTCGGCACCGCGGCCGGCAAGTGGCCGATGCCGCCGGTCCCGCCGGAGACCATCCTCATTCACGGCGAACTCGACGACACGATCACCTTGCAGGAAGTGTTCGACTGGGCGCGCCCGCTCGACATCCCGGTGACCGTGATCCCGGGCGCCGACCACTTCTTCCACCGCAAGCTTGGCCACATCAAAAATCTTGTCGTAGAAATGTGGCGGCGTGACATTTGACGCTTTCGCTGTGCAATAATTAGTCTCTTCATTTGAGGCAATACCTCAGGGGTATTGCCTTGCGCACTTCTGCATTAGTAATTTTTACAGACGAACACTCCCATGAAAAAACTGTTAGCGGCCGTGGCCGCCAGCCTGCTGATGGCTTCGGCCAGCGCACAGACCGTGCCGGCACCGACCATCGCAGCCAAGTCGTGGCTGCTGCTCGACGCGACCAGCGGCCAGATCATCGCCGCCCAAGACCCGAACGCCCGTATCGAACCGGCATCGCTCACCAAGATCATGACGGCCTACGTGACCTTTGCCGCGATCCGCGACAAGCGCCTGACCCTGGACACGATGGTGAACGTGTCGACCCGCGCCTGGAAAGTGGACGGCAGCTCCTCGAAGATGTTCATCGACCCGGCCACGCCGGTGTCGGTCGACGACCTGCTGCACGGCCTGATGATCCAGTCGGGTAACGATGCCGCGGTGGCGCTGGCCGAAGCGGTGGCGGGCGACGAAGGCACCTTCGTCACCCTGATGAACCGCGAGGCCCAGCGCATGGGCCTGAAGAACACCCGCTGGGCCAACCCGCACGGCCTGCCGGACGCGAACAACTACTCGACCGCGCGCGACCTGTCGGTGCTGGCCGCGAACGTGATCCGCGACTTCCCGGAGTTCTACAAGATCGACTCGATCAAGCAGTTCACCTACAACAAGATCACCCAGCAGAACCGCAACCGCCTGCTGTGGCTGGACCCGACCGTGGACGGCATGAAGACCGGCCACACCGAGTCGTCGGGCTACAGCATGATCGCTTCGGCGCGCCGCCCGAACGGCAACGCCGGCCAGCGCCGCCTGATCTCGGTGGTGCTGGGCACCAGCTCGGACGGGATCCGCACCCAGGAAAGCCAGAAGCTGCTGAACTGGGGCTTCCAGAACTTCGACACCGTCAAGCTGTATTCGAAGGGCCAGGCAGTGTCGACCGTGCCGGTATGGAAAGGTTCGGAAGCGAACGTGAAGCTCGGCTTCACCCGCGACGTGCTGGTGACCGTGCCGAAGGGCGTGGCCGGCAAGATGAAGCCGGTCCTCGAGCGCAAGGACCCGCTGGTCGCGCCGCTGGCGCGCCACGCGCAGGTCGGCACGCTCAAGATGATGGTCGACGGCAAACCGCTGATCGCGTTGCCGGTGGTGGCGCTGGAAGAAGTGCCGGAAGCCGGCATGTTCGGCCGCGCATGGGATGCGATGCGCCTGTGGATCCAGTAAGCAAAGCCTGACCGCGCAGCTTTTTTATTGTTTCGGTAGGGTGGGCGGCTTGCCCGCCCACGCGGTGATAGTTCGACGCAAGATCATCCGGATCGTCATCGGCGCCTCCAGCGATCGCCGGGTGGGCGGGAAGACCCGCCCACCCTACGAAAAGCACATCGCAGTGCCGCTATAATCGTGCATTCAAGTCCACACGAAAGCCCGCGATGACCCACCCGCTCCCCGCCGCCCTGCACTGCCCCCGCATCGCCACCCGCGAGGGCGGTCTCGAACTCTCGCGCATCGTGGCCGGCATGTGGCGCATGAACGACTGGGGCATGTCGGTCGGGCAGCGCGTGGCCTTCATCGAGCAGTGCATCGAGCTTGGCGTCACCTCCTTCGACCACGCCGACATCTACGGCAACTACGGCGTCGAAAACGTATTCGGCGAAGCCCTGCGCGCCCAGCCATCGCTGCGCGCGCGCATCGAGCTGGTAAGCAAGTGCGGCATCAAGCTGGTATCGAGCAAGCGCCCGCAGCACGGCATCCAGCACTACGACACCACGGCCGACCATATCATTGCCTCGGCCGAGGAATCGCTGCGCCAGCTGGGCGCCGGCCACCTCGACCTGCTGCTGATCCACCGCCCCGACCCGCTGATGGACTTCGACGAGATCGCCGAGGCCTTCACCCGCCTGCAGCAGGCCGGCAAGGTGCGGCACGTGGGCGTGTCGAACTTCACGCGCCACCAGTTCGAATGCCTGAACCGCCGCGTGGCACTCAGCACCAACCAGGTCGAGTTCTCGCCGATGCTGACAAGCGCGATGTTCGACCAGACCTTCGACGGCATGCAGGACCTGCGCATCGCGCCGATGGTCTGGTCGCCGCTGGGCGGCGGGCGCCTGTTCACCTCGGACGACGCCAGGGCGGTCGAGGTTCGCGCCGTCATCGGCCAGATCGCCGAGCGCATGGAACAGTCCTTCGCCAGCGTGCTGTTCGCCTGGATCATGCAGTTGCCGAGCCGCCCGATCCCGCTCACCGGCACCGGCCGCATCGACGCGATTCGGGAAGCGGTGGCCGGCGCCGCGTTCCGGCTCGAACGCGGCGACTGGTTCCGCATCCTGCGCGCCGCGCGCGGGCACGAAGTCGCCTGAAGAACGGTGCATACATGGCCGACACCCCGCTCAAGATCGTCGAGGGCAGTGCCCTCAGCGCGCAGCAGAAGAAGGATTTACTGAACCGGCTGGCGCGCATCGAGGGCCAGTTGCGCGGGGTGCAGAAGCTGATCGCGCTCGCCGCGGCGCCATCGGATGTCGATGCCGTGGCCCAGCAGATGGCGGCAGCCCGCAAGGCGCTCGATCGCTCTTTCGTGCAGCTGCTCGCCGGCGCGATCCAGACCCAGGCCGGCAATGCCGCCGACCTCGAGGAAGCCCGGGCCCGCGCCGTGCACCTGGCCGCGATGCTCGACAAATTCGTTTGAGCCTACATTATTCCTCGTAGACCTTGGGCGGCGCGATCCCGGTCCAGCCGGTGCGCCAGGCGATGTTGAGCAGCAGGGTCGCGCACACATACAGCAGGAAGAACAGCACGAAGAAGCGCGTCTGCAGCACGGCCAGCAGCACCAGGCACACCGCCACCAGCACCAGCATCACCTTGCCGCTCGGGTGCTTCGAGCTGGGGAAACGGATGGTCGATACCATCAGCGTGCCCACCCCGACCATCAGCGCCATGATGGCGAAGCACTGCGCCATGGTGGTGGCCGGATCGGGCCAGGCCACGACCACCGAGGCCACGCAGGCGGCGCCGGCGGTGATCGGCATGCCGACGAAATAGCGCGGGTCGGTGCGGCCCACCATGACGTTGAAGCGCGCCAGGCGCAGCGCGCCGCAAGCGACGAACACGAAGCAGGCCAGTCCGCCCATGCGCACCAGGGTCGGATGGGCCACGCTCATCTGCGCGAAGCCATAGCAATACAACAGGAGGCCGGGCGCGCAGCCGAAGTTCATCACGTCGGCGATCGAGTCGAGCTGCACGCCGAAGCTGGACTGGGTCTTGGTGAGACGCGCCACGTAGCCGTCGAGCGCATCGAACACGCCGGCCAGCACCAGCAGGATGGCGGCCAGGCGATAATCGCCCGGATCGCCGACGTGCGCGTTATCCACCGAGATCACGATGCTGCCGAAGCCGCACGCGATCGACAGCAGCGTCACGAAACTGGGCAGGGCAAACTTGGCGCGCGCGAGGCGCTGCCGACTGGTTGGCTTAGGTTGCGACAATTGATGGCTCGGCAATAGGATCGATGCCATATTCTACAGGGAGCAAAATATGGCGGCGCCTCACACCACGACCGCGGGCAGCGACCGCTCTTTTGCTCTAGAATGTCGCTTCGTTTCCCACGTATTTACAGGAGTTGCAACATGAGCTATATGCCGCGCTGGCGTTCCCTCATTGCCGCATTGGTGGCCGCGTCGACCCTGGCCGCTTGTGGTGGTGGTGGCGACAGCACGGGCGCCGTCAGCCCGATGTCCGTGGCGCCGGTGCCGGGCGCCCCGACCGCCGCGGATCCTGCCGCACCTGCGCTGACGAACGACATCGCGGTCGATGGCCGCAACTGGATCAACTATCGCCGTGCCCAGCTTGGCGTGCCGGCGGTCACCGAGAATGCCTTGATCAACAACGCCGCGCAGGGCCATTCCGAATACCTGCGCACCAACAACGTGATGAGCCACGACCAGAAGCCGGGCAGCCCGGGCTTTACCGGCGCCACCCTGCTGGATCGCCTGAACGCGGCCGGCTATATCATTCCGGCCAATGGGTACGCCTATGGCGAGGTGATCTCGGGCACGACCAACGGCAACGGCTTTTTCATGGCCGAAGAACTGATCACCGCGATCTACCACCGCTTCGTGATGTTCGAGCCGAAGTTCCGCGAGCTCGGCACCGGCGCCGCCACTTCCGCCAGCCGGTATCACTACTTCACCGCCGACTTCGCGACGCGCGACGGCTTCGGCCCCGGCATCGGCGCCAACAGCGTCGTGATCTGGCCGTTCAGCGGCCAGACCGGGGTGACGCCGGTCTTCCACAGCGACAGCGAAGACCCGGACCCGGTCGCCGGCATCAACGACGTGGGCTACCCGATCAGCGTGCATGCGAACATCGACGCCCCGCTGACGATGCAGACCTTCACCGTGCGTCCGCGCGGCGGCGCCAACCTGCAGGTGCAGGTAGTGAATTCCTCGACCACCGCCAGGCAGCGCACCGCCATCGCGATCGTCCCGCTGGCGCCGCTGAAAAGCGCCACCACCTACGAAGTCAGCTTCTCCGGCACGGTGAACGGCGCGCCGGTCACGCGCGACTGGTCGTTTGTGACGCGGTGAGCATGCTCTCTCCTTTTGGCAGCGCGGACGCTGCCCCCACGCCGGCGCTGGATGTCGCCGCCGGCATCGAACGGGTGATGGGCGACGAGGCCATGTACCGGCGCATCCTCGGCCGTTTCCGATCCGACTACACCGGCAAGGTGGCAAGCCTGCGCGACGCGATCGCCGCCGGCGACGCCACGCTGGCGCACCGGCTGGCCCATACGCTGAAGGGTGCGGCGGCGATGATCGAGGCGCGCGCCCTGCGGGCGCTGGCGATGGAGACCGAACAGATCCTGCGCGCCGGCCTGCCTGCCGACTCCCTGCTGCTCGACCGGCTGGAAGCACAGCTGGCGCGCGTGATCGCGCAGATAGACGGGCTGATCGCCGCACCGCCGTCCGGCAGCCCCGGCACGGTCGAGGCCGTGCTGGCCGAAGGCGATGTCACACGGCTGTGCGCGCTGCTCGACATCGGCGACAGCCGCGCCCAGGACCTCATGGCGAAAAAGCGCGCCGGGCTGTGCACCCGGCTGGGCGCCGCGCGCATGGCGGAGCTGGAGTCGGCAGTGGCCGCGTTCGATTACGAACGGGCCCTGGACATTCTTCGTACGAGGCAAGAGCGCCAGGCAGCCAGCCCCGGCGCTTCTGCCTAGCGGGTAAATTCCGCTTCCTCGTCAAAGGAATCGGCGCAGCCCTTGCCGCAAAACCGTCGCACGCTGTCGAGCGGTTTCTCGCAGTACCAGCATGAGCCTTTCGCAGGCAGCGCCGCTCGCGACGGCATGACTGGAGACACGGCGGTGACCGCGGCCAGCACTGGCTCGGCAACCAGCCCCTTGTCCGGAAAACTTTCCTGTGTCGTTTCCAAGATCCACCCCCTACACGACAGACTGAAGTCCAACCAAGATTACTTCAGCGGAACATCGTGCCCATGAGAAACCTCAAGCGCGCGCAGCAGCAGGTTCACGCCACGGCAGTTCTATGCAAATCCAAGCGCCTCAGTGTGCGCCGAATGAACCGGCTCTGCAATCTTGAACTTCCGATTCGGCGTCCGAACAACAATTCCCCCAAGTACTAACGTTGTATCTGCCAATAAACGCGTCCACGGGCGGAAAAAATAATAACGTACTGCTAACTTCTTTGTACGCAAGCAAACGTGCGCGTGGCGCGGATGCCACTGAGGCTTACTTCGCCGGTTCCAGCGTCACCAGCAAACCAGAACGTGTGGTTTCGATCCGTGTTGGGATGTACTGGACGCCTGCATAGCGCAGTTCGTGCATGTCGAAGGTGTAGACCGGGGTGTCGCGCACCACGGTGTCGATGAGGGAACTGGCCACGCGCGCCAGTTGGCGTTCGGCCTCGGGGCTGGCGCCGATCGCGATGCGGTCGACGCGCGGTTCGGCCATCATGACGGCCGGGCGGCCGGGATCGACGTAGAGCCGCCCGGAGAAGGCCAGGCTGCCGACCCAGGCGTCGCGCGCGAACGGCGGCGACACCCTGGCGTCCAGCGCCAGCGCTACCCGGTCGGGCTCCGGCTGGATCGACAGCATCGGCCGCGACAAACGGATGTTGAACAGCCCCATCAGCGGATGATTGAGGGGGAAGCGACGCTCCAGGCCGGCCTGCAGCTTGCCCAGCGGGACCTCGACCTTGCGCGGGCCGGACAGGCTGGCGCAGGAAGACAGCAGCGCGCTGGCCGCCAGCAGCACGCCTGCGTGCACCAGCCGGCGCCGCCGATTGAAACCGTGTTTGTCCGCCATCTTTGCCGCCCTCCTGTCCAGTCTGTAGGAGGCTAGCCTAGCATGGCGTTCCCGACAGCGCCGTGACGATTCACGGGGCGGGACGGTCCTGGCCGAGCTGGGCCTCGATCGGGACCGTCCGCGCGATGACCAGCTCGCCGGTGTGCCTGGTCGACACCGTCTCGATGAGCATGATGCCGCACTCTTCCTCGGCAACCGGGTTATGGCGTGTCTTTTTCGGGACGATGCAGAACTGCCCGGGACCAAGCAGGACCTCGCGGTCTTCGAACTCGATCTTCAGCTTGCCGTACACGACGAAGAACATTTCGTCTTCCTCGGCATGATCGTGCCATGCGAGTTCGCCTTTCAGCTTCGCCACCTTGACGTACTGGTCGTTCACCTGGCCGATGATGCGCGGCGTCCAGTAGGCCGTCACTTCCTTCAAGGCCTCGTCGACGGCGACGCTGGTCATGCTCAGCATGGCATCGCCCGCTGCGAAGAAGCCTGGGAATCGAATGTGCACATGCGCTGCTCTCTCTGTCGGTAGTGGTGACGCCGGCCATTCTACCCGCAGCCAGCCGTGGCGTGCGAAGCGGCCCGGGGCCGAGGCCGAGGCCGGCAGCAGCGGTTCCACCGGCGGCGGTCAGCGTCAAATGCATTTGCACAAATGTTTTGCTATGTTATCTATTTAACATACCGGCAACCGCGCCGGTCGTACAGTGAGTATTCATGTCACCGCGAACAACAACATGAAGACGCACGGGCACGCAGACGGGAAGGATCGAGGACACGAGGGAACATCATGAACCCGGCCGATACGCCCATGTCCTACCTGGTCACGGCCGGGCCTGCGGCCGATCCGGTCACGCGCCTGAACTGGGGCCTGATCGCGGTCTCGCTGGCGGTGGTGGCGATCATTGCGGCGCTGCTGCTGGGCGCCGTGCTGCGCCGGCGTCCGCACCGGCCCGGCTTCGGCGCGGTGGAGCGCACCTCGGCCAACTCCGGCCTGCGCTGGATTTACATCGGCACCGGCATTTCCAGCGTGGTGCTGGCGGCCTGCGCGATCTGGACCCTGCTGGCCCTGTCGGCGGTGACCAGGCCCGCCGTCGCGCCGGCGTTCACGGTGCGCGTGACCGGGCTGCAATGGTGGTGGCGCCTGCGCTACGAAGGCGCGGAGGCAGGTGGGAATGCGGCCTTTCTCACCGCGAACGAGCTGCACATCCCGGTCGGCAAGCCGGTGCGCCTCGAGCTCGAAGGCGGCGACGTGATCCACTCGTTCTGGGTGCCCCGCCTCGGCGGCAAGACCGATACCATTCCCGGCCTCACCAACGTCAGCTGGATCCAGGCCGACCGCCCCGGCGTCTACCGGGGCCAGTGCGGCGAATACTGCGGCGCCCAGCACGCCCACATGGCGATGCAGGTGGTGGCCGAGCCCGAGCCAGCGTTCCGCGCCTGGTGGCAGGCCCAGCTCGCGGCGGCGGCGCCGGCCGCGCCCGGCCCGGCCCTGCCCGGCGCACGCCTGGTGCAGCAGCATTGCGCGGTGTGCCATGCCATTCGCGGCACCGACGCCGACGGCCTGCTCGGGCCGGACCTGACCCATTTGATGTCACGCCGGACCATCGCCGCCGGCACCTTGCCCAACGATCCCGCCCACCTGGCCCGCTGGATCGCCCATCCCCAGCAGGTCAAGCCCGAAGCCAGGATGCCCGCCGTCGTCCTGTCGGACAGCGAGCTGCGCGACGTCGTCGCGTATCTCACCACCTTGCGCTAGGAGCCGACCGTGAACGACGCCGACCTGCTTCGCCAGCCCGCCAACGTCCAGGCGGGCTATGACTCTCCGGTGGCCGCGGAACTGCAGCACTTATGGAAAACCAAACCCGGCCTGCTCGGCTGGCTGTCCACCGTCGACCACAAGGAAATCGGCATCCGCTACATCGTCACGGCGATGCTGTTCCTGGTCGCCGGCGGCCTCGAGGCGCTGGTGATGCGGGTGCAGCTGGCCCGTCCCGACCAGGCCCTGCTGTCGCCGGAACAGTACAACCAGTTGTTCACCATGCACGGCGTGACCATGATCTTCCTGTACGCGCTGCCGGTGCTGTCGGGATTTTCCAACTACCTGTGGCCGCTGATGCTGGGCTCACGCGACATGGCCTTCCCGCGCCTGAACGCCCTGTCCTACTGGGTCTTCCTGTTTGCCGGACTGTTCGTGTACGCCAGCTTCCCGCTCGGCCTGGCGCCGAACGCCGGCTGGTTCAATTATGTCCCGCTGGCCAACCGTACCTATGACCCCGGCGTCAACATCGACATCTACGCGCTCGGCATGGTCCTGCTCGGCATCTCGACCACGGTCGGCGCCGCCAACTTCGTGGTCACGCTGTTCCGCACCCGGGCGCCGGGCATGTCGATCAACCGGGTGCCGATCATCGTCTGGGGCACGCTGACGGCCTCGGTCGGCAACCTGCTCGCGGTGCCCGCGGTCAGCCTGGCCTTCTTCCTGCTCTGGATGGACCGCCAGTACGGCACCCACTTCTTCGACGCGGAAAGCGGGCGCCCGCTGCTGTGGCAGCACCTGTTCTGGATGTTCGGCCACCCCTGGGTGTACGCGCTGGTCCTGCCGGCGATGGGCATCGTGTCCGACGCCCTGCCGACCTTCTGCCGGCGGCCCCTGGTCGGCTACACCGCGGTGGCGCTGGCCACCGTGACCACCATGATCATCGGGTTCGGCGTGTGGGTCCACCACATGTTCGCCACCGGCCTGCCGCCGCTGTCGCTGTCCTTCTTCGGCGTGGCCAGCATGGTGATCGCGGTCCCGAGCGCGGTCTCGGTGTTTGCCTGGATCGCCACGATCTGGACCGGCAACCCGGTCCGTGCGGTGCCCTTCCTGTATTTCGTGGCCTTCGTGTTCCTGTTCGTGGTCGGCGGCGTGTCGGGCGTCATGACGGCCGCCGTGCCGCTCGACTGGCAACTGACCGACACCTATTTCGTGGTCGCCCACCTGCATTACGTGCTGCTGGGGATTAACGTGTTCCCGGTGATCGGCGGCATCCACTACTGGTTCCCCAAGGTCACCGGCAAGATGATGGACGAGCGCATCGGCAGGTGGAGCTTCTGGCTCACCTTCGTCGGCTTCAACCTCGGCTTCTTCCCGATGCACATCTCGGGCCTGCTGGGCATGCCGCGCCGGATCTATACCTACCCCGACGGCCTGGGCTGGAACACCGCGAACATGCTCACCTCGATCGGCGCCTTCGTGTTCGCCGCCGGCATCTTGCTGTTCCTGTTCAACCTGGTGCGCAGCCTGCGCAAGGGCGCGCCGTCCGGCCCCAATCCGTGGCGGGCGGCGACGCTGGAATGGTCGATGCCCTCGCCGCCGCCGCCCTACAATTTCGTCGTCATCCCGACCATTCGCAGCCGCCATCCGCTCTGGGAGGACGACCTGGACGACGGCAATCCATCGTCCACGCTGGGCCAGGGCATGCTGCTCGACCATGGGCGCGAGACCGTCGGCACCAGCGCCCTCGACGCCGATCCGGAAATCATCCTGCGCATGCCGGGCGATTCGCTGGCGCCGATCATGCTGGCGGCCGCGGCCACGCTGCTGTGCGCCGCCCTGCTGCTGCACAGCTGGATCGGGGCCGGCCTGGGCGCCCTTGCCGCCGGCGCCGCCCTCCTGTCCTGGCTGTGGCCACGCGCTGAACTATTGCAGAAGGAGCCATCGTGACAAGTGCGCATGGAGGCACCGCCGACGCCCTGCCGGTCGGCACCACATACCACCGCTCGACCGGCCTGTGGGGCATGTGGACGCTGATCGGTACCGAGGCCTCGCTGTTCGCCTACCTCCTGTTCAGTTATTTCTACATGGCCTCGCAGCATGCCGGACGCTGGCCGCCGCAGGGGCCGCCGGAACTGTTCAAGGCCAGCCTCAACACCGGCCTGCTGCTGGCCAGCAGCGCCTGCGCGTGGTGGAGCGAGCGCGGCGCGCGCCACGGCAGCCGCGCCGCCCAGGCTTCCGGCCTGCTGGGCGCGCTGGTGCTGGGCGGCGTGTTCATGGGCGTCCAGTTCGGCGAATGGCACAGCAAGCCGTTCACGCTCTCCACCGATGCCTACGGCTCGCTGTACTTCACGATCACGGGTTTCCACATGCTGCACGTGGCGGTCGGGATGCTGATGCTGGCGGCGCTGCTGGCCTGGGCGCTGCTCGGCTACTTCACGCCCCGGCGCCATGCCCCGCTGTCGATCGGGGTGCTGTACTGGCACTTCGTCGACGTGGTCTGGCTGGCGGTGTATGCCAGCCTGTTCCTGAGCCCGCGCCTGAGCTGACCGGAGACCGACATGACGCATGCCGACAGCACCGAACAGGCGCGCGCCGATGCCGGCCACCCGTCCCCGCACGCCGGAAGGATCAGCGCATTGCGCCAGCTGCTGATCCTGGCCGGGGCGCCGCTGGCGTGGACGGTGCAGATCACGCTCGGCTACGGCGCCGCCGCCTATGCCTGCTACCCCAAGGACACGTCACTGCCCCGGCCGGTGCTGCCGCACCTGCAGCTGGCGCTCGCGATCCTGAGCGCCGCCGCGATCGCGGTCGCGCTCCTGTGCGCGCTGCTGGCCTGGCGCGACTTGCGCCACACGCGTACCGAACTGCCGGGCGGCCACCGTCACCTGCTCGAAACCGGCGAGGGGCGCAGCCGCTTCATGGCCCTGTGCGGCGTGATCAGCAGCCTGCTGTTCCTGGGCGGCCTGCTGCTGACCACCAGCGTGCTGCTCCTGGTGCCGCCATGCGGACTCTGAACGCCGCAGTCCTCGCTTGCCTGTTGTTTGCGCCAGGCGTGGCGCTGGCCCACCTGGGCCAGGAGCACGACGCTACCCCGGCCTGGATCGCCGACTGGTGGCTGAGCGCCCTGCTGGCGGCCAGCGCGCTGGCGTATGCGGCCGGCCTGGCGCGGCTGCGCCGCGCCGGCAAGGCGGGCGTGATCGGACGCTGGCGCGCGCAGGCCTTCGCTGCCGGCATGCTGGTACTGGTGGTGGCGCTGTTGTCGCCGCTGGACGCGATGGCCGAGCACTCGTTCGCCGCCCACATGACCCAGCACCTGTTGCTGATGCTGGTGGCGCCGCCGCTGCTGGTGCATGCGGCCCCGGTGCTGGCCTGGACCTGGAGCCTGCCCCCGGCGCGCCGGCAGGCGCTGACGCGGCGCTGGGCCGGCAACGCCGCCCCGCGCCGGCTGTTGCAGGTGCTGCTGCATCCGCTGCTGGTGTGGGGCGCCGCCTCGTTCGTGCTGTGGTTCTGGCACCTGCCCGGTCCCTACCTGCGCGCCCTGGCGGACGAAGGCGTGCACACGCTCGAACACGCCTGCTTCTTCCTGACGTCGCTGGCGCTGTTCTACCTGCTGTTCGCACCGCGCGGGCGGGCCCGGCTCGGCTTCGGCGGCGCCTTGCTGCTGGGCGTCGGCTTCGGCATCGAGAACGGCTTCCTGGGCGCCATCCTGACCTTTTCGCAGCGCCCCTTCTACGTTCCCGCCGGCTTGCCCGAAGCGGCCATGCAGGCGGCGCTGCAAGACCAGCAACTGGCGGGACTGATCATGTGGGTGCCGGCCAGCATCGTGCACCTCGGCCTGCTCGGGCTGCTCTGCATGGAATGGCTGCGCGACGAAGAGCGCCGCCACGCGCCCGCTATTTCCCGATACAAAAACGGCTGAAGATCACCCCCAGCAGGTCGTCCGGCGTGAACTGCCCGGTGATGCTGGAGAGCTGGTCCTGCGCCAGGCGCAGCTCCTCGGCGAACAGGTCGAGCGACTGGTCGTCCTGCAGCGCGTGCTGGCGCGCCAGCTCGAGGTGCTCGCGCGCGCCGCGCAGGGCGATCAGGTGGCGCTCGCGCGCCAGGTACAGCGATTCGCCGGTCTGCTGCCAGCCGGCGATGCGCAGCAGCTCGGCGCGCAGCAGGTCGATGCCGAGTTGTTCGTTGGCCGACAGGTACAGGTGGGTGGCGTCGGGCGAGACGTCCATCGAGGGCTTGTGGCCGGACAGGTCGATCTTGTTCCAGATGCGCAGCACCGGCACTCCCGGCGGGAAGGCGGCCACGATGTTTTCGTCTTCCGCGCTCGGTCCCAGGTTGGCGTCCAGCAGGTGCAGGATCACGTCGGCCTTGCCGACCTCGCCCCAGGTGCGCTCGATGCCGATGCGCTCGACCACGTCGATGCCTTCATCGGTGCGGATGCCCGCCGTGTCGATGATGTTGAGCGGGATGCCCTCGATCTGGATGGTCTCGGTGACCTTGTCGCGCGTGGTGCCGGCGATCGGCGTGACGATCGCCACTTCCGCCCCGGCCAGGGCATTGAGCAGCGAGGACTTACCCACGTTCGGCTGGCCCACCAGCACCACGTTCAGGCCTTCGCGCAGCAGGGCGCCTTGCGCGGCCTGGCGGAACACGTTTTCCAGCGCCTCGATGATGCCGGCCAGCTGGCCGCGCGCGTTCGACTTTTCGAGGAAGTCGATTTCTTCTTCCGGGAAGTCGAGGGTCGCCTCGACCAGCATGCGCAGATTGATGGTCTGGTCCACCAGCGTGTGCACCACCTGGGAAAACGCGCCCGACAGCGACTGCGAGGCCGATTTTGCCGCCGCTTCGGTGGAGGCGTCGATCAGGTCGGCCACGGCCTCGGCCTGGGCCAGGTCGAGCTTGTCGTTCAGGAAGGCGCGGCGGGTGAATTCGCCGGGTTCGGCCAGGCGCAGGCCGAGGGGAGCGCCTGCTTCCAGCACGCGCCCCAGCAGCATCTGCAGCACCACCGGGCCGCCGTGGCCATGCAGTTCGAGCACGTCCTCGCCGGTGTAGGAATGCGGGCCGGGGAAGTACAGGGCCAGGCCCTGGTCGATCACGTCGCCGCCCGCGGCCCTGAACGGAAGGTAGGTGGCGTGGCGCGGCGCCAGCTTCACGCCCGGGAACAGGGCGTCGGCCAGGCCGGCCAGCGATTTGCCGGAGGCGCGCACGACGCCGATGCCGCCGCGCCCCGGGGCGGTGGCGATCGCGGCGATGGGGGAGGTGTCAAGTTTCATGGGGGGGATTGTAAGGGATACGGTGAAGCGCGGAATGTAAAAAGCCCGCGCAAGCGCGGGCTTTCGGGTGAAGCCGGAAGGACGATTACTTCGCCGCCCCGGTCTCGAACTTCTTGGTGATGACCCACTGCTGCGCGATCGACAGGATGTTGTTGACCACCCAGTACAGCACCAGGCCGGCCGGGAAGAAGAAGAAGATCACCGAGAATGCCAGCGGCATGAACAGCATCATCTTCGCCTGCACCGGATCGGTCGGTTGCGGGTTCAGCTTGGTGGTGATGAACATCGACACCGCGTACACGACCGGCAGGATGTAGAACGGGTCGGGCTGGGTCAGGTCCTGGATCCACAGGATCCACGGCGCGCCGCGCATCTCGACCGACGACTGCAGCACCCAGTACAGCGCGAAGAACACCGGCATCTGCACCAGGATCGGCAGGCAGCCGCCCAGCGGGTTGATCTTCTCGGTCTTGTACAGCTCCATGGTGGCCTGCTGCATCTTCTGCGGGTCGTTCTTGTAGCGCTCGCGGATCGCCTGCATCTTCGGGGTCACCACGCGCATCTTGGCCATGCTGCGGTAGCCGGCCGCCGACAGCGGGAAGAAGGCCAGCTTGATCAGCACGGTCAGGGCGACGATGGTCCAGCCCCAGTTACCCAGCAGTGCGTGCAGTTGATCCATCACCCAGAAGATCGGCTTGGCGATGATGGTCAGCACGCCGTAGTCCTTCACCAGCTCCAGGCCCGGGGTGATGGTTTCCAGGGTCTTCTCGTCCTGCGGGCCCGAGTACAGGCGGGCGTCGCTCGAGACGGTCGCGCCCGGCGCCACGGCGCCCAGCGGCTGCACGGTGCCGATCGCATACAGGTTGGTGGCGATCTTCCTGGTGTAGATGTCGCGCTGCGCCTTGTCGGCCGGGATGAAGGCCGAGACGAAGAAGTGCTGCGAGATCGCGACCCAGCCGTTGTTGGCCTTGGCCGAGTGCTCGGCCTTGCCCTTCTCGATGTCTTCGAAGCTCAGCTTCTGGTACTTGTCTTCGGCGGTGTACAGGGTCGGACCGGTGTAGCTCGACATGAACCACGAATCGTTGGCCGGCTTGTTGCCGTCGTGCTGCAGCTGCAGGTAGAGCGAAGGCTGTACCGGCGCTTCCGTCAGGTTGGTCACGTCATGGCGCACGCCGATGGTGTAGTCGCCCTTGCGGAAGGTGAAGGTCTTGGTCAGGCGCACACCGCCCTGCTCCGCGTCCAGCACCAGTTGCACGGTGCCGTTGGCGTCCAGGGACCGCACGCCCGGACGGGCCACGAACGGGGTCTGGTGATTCGGCATCACGCCGGCCGGGGTGCTGCCGACCAGGCCGGTCTGGCCCAGGTAGGTGTCGTTGCCGCCCACGTTGAACAGCACCTGGTTCCTGGTCTTGTCGAAGTGGTCCGGGAATTTCAGCAGTTCGAGGCGCTTGATGACGCCGCCGAGGGTGTCGATGTCGACCTTCACCACGTCGGTGGTGATGGTGACGCGCTGGGTCGCGGGGATGGTGGCGGCGGCCGGGACCGCGCCCGGTGCGCCGGGCGCGCCCGGGACTGCGGCGGCGCCGGCTTGCGCGGCGGCCGGCACGTCATTCGTCTTGGCCTGCTGCTGCGCCACCTGGGCGGCTGGCGGGGCCGGCGTGGCGACGCCCGGCGAGAACAGCGACTGTTTGCCGTTAGCCACCATCCAGTTGTTCCAGAGAACAATCAGGGAAATGGCGAACACGATCCACAGGACGGTACGTTTATTGAGTTCCATTGGAGTCTAGTCAGGAGTGGTTACAACCGCGAGCGGCTGGTGGAGGTTGCTTGTTCTCGTCCGCCGCAGGCACGAAATCGACGCCGCCCGGATTCCACGGATGGCAGCGGCACACGCGGCGCGCGGCCAGCAGCGAGCCGCGGGCGGCGCCGTGCACGCGCAGCGCCTCGATCGCGTAATTGGAGCAGGTCGGATAAAAACGGCATTTCTGCCCGAGCAGCGGGGACAGCAGCAGCTGGTAGCCGCGAAGGAACCAGACCAGCAGCGTCTTCATGGCGTCGGGGGCGCTGCCGGCGCCGGCGTGCTGCGGCGCGCGCGCTGGGAAGCGAACAGGCGGGTCAGCTCGGCGCGCAGCTCGGCCTTCAGGGCGCGCGTGGTCGCCGGCCCGTCCTTGCCATTGACCGGACGCGACAGGCGCACGATGCAATCGAAGGGTTCGAGCCGGGTGCTGCGGAACAGCTCACGCGTGACGCGCTTGATCGTATTGCGGGTGACGGCGCGCGGTGCGAAACGCTTGGCCACAACGACGCCCAGCCGCGCATGCGGCAAGGCGTTGGGCCGGGTATAGAGCACGAAATGCGCGGATTTTTGCGCCGGCCGCAAACGAAAAACGGATGAAAACTCATCCGTTTTAACGATACGCCGAACGCGCGCGAAGTCGTGCGAACCTTCGCCTGTCATGGCTGACCGCGTCGATCTGCTGATCTAAGAAACTTAGACAGCCAGACGCTTGCGGCCCTTGGCGCGGCGAGCGTTCAGGACTTGACGGCCACCACGGGTAGCCATACGTGCGCGGAAGCCGTGCGTGCGCTTGCGACGGACGACGGAAGGTTGGTAAGTACGTTTCATGGTGGTCTCGCTTAAAGCAAAAGAAAGTGCAAAATCGGGTCTGACGTCGTGTCAGGATTCGTCGCCAATGACAGTTCGCAGATGGTTAAGCCAGCGTCACGCCTTAGCAAATACTCGTATCGACCGGGCTGCGCCACACCGACATTTATCGGCTTGATCGGACACACGGACGGGGAACCCTGAATTAGACTCGATTTCCAGTCCAGCTGTCAAGGAG
Organism: Massilia sp. UMI-21; assembly: GCA_015277795.1. NCBI lineage: Bacteria > Pseudomonadati > Pseudomonadota > Betaproteobacteria > Burkholderiales > Oxalobacteraceae > Massilia > Massilia sp. UMI-21. The sequence continues at coordinate 5,302,387 of CP063848.1, forward strand.
GCCGTTGTTTCTCCGTCCTTCCCCCGCCCCTCTCCTGATGCGCTGCGGTGCGCACCCGCCCTGTCTTCTGCGATGCTGCAAAAAGCGCGGCGCCGGTTGAAAATAGTGGGCCTAACCTGTGGATAACTTCGGCCGAGACAGGTAAAATAGCGTGTTACGTATCAACTAGCGAAGT